>JAZADZ010000070.1:0-14117 GCA_036123135.1 Bacteroidota bacterium
TAGATGCTTCAGGAAATGTCTATACCACAGGATACTTTAGTGGGATCGTAGATTTCGACCCTGGAGCAGGAACAAACAACCTTACCTCACAAGGAAATTATGATGTTTTTATTCAAAAACTAGACCCTTCAGGAAATTTTCTATGGGCAAAATCATTTGGGGGGACTTCAAATGATTATGGGTTTTCCATTACATTAGATGCTTCAGGAAACGTCTATACCACAGGATACTTTAGTGGGATCGTAGATTTCGACGCTGGAGCAGGAACAAACAACCTTACCTCACAAGGAAGTAATGATGTTTTTATTCAAAAACTAGACCCTTCAGGAAATTTTCTATGGGCAAAAACCTTTGGGGGTAATTCAGATGATGCTGGGGTTTCCATTACAGTAGATGCTTCAGGAAATGTCTATACCACAGGATACTTTCTAGGGACGGCAGATTTCGACCCTGGAGCAGGAACAAACAACCTTACCCCACAAGGAAGTGCTGATGTTTTTATTCAAAAACTAGACCCTTCAGGGAATTTTCTATGGGCAAAAACCTTTGGGGGGACTTTTGGTGATGTTGGGATTTCCATTACAGTAGATGCTTCAGGAAATGTCTATACCACAGGATACTTTAGTGGGATCGTAGATTTCGACCCTGGAGCAGGAACAAACAACCTTACCGCACAAGGATTTGATGCTGTTTTTATTCAAAAAATGAGTCAATGTTCACCAACAACAGGAACAGATGTGCAAACAGCATGTGATACCTACACATGGATAGATGGTAATACGTACACATTTTCAAACAACACTGCAACACACATCTTAACCAATGTGGCAGGATGCGACTCAGTAGTTACGTTGAATTTAACGATCAATAGTGTTTCTGATCTTAATACCTCTTTGAATGGTTTAACCATCACTTCAGACAATACTAATGCTGCTTACCAGTGGTTGGATTGTGATAATGGATTTGCTCCTATAAGCGGGGAAACCAATCAAGATTTTACAGCAACAGTTAATGGTAATTATGCCGTTGAATTGACTGAAAATGGTTGCGTAGATACTTCATCTTGTGTGGCAATTACAACAGTCGGTATTATTGAGAATACTTTTAATGAAGACTTTACGCTTTATCCAAACCCTACTGACGGACTGTTCTCAATTCAATTCAATTCATCTCAAGAGAATATAACATTGCGTATATTGGATGCTACAGGAAAATTATTAGACACCAAGGTTTATGAACAGGTTGATTTGATTGAATATGAGCTAAATAAACCTGGAGGATTTTATTTAATTGAAGTATCTAACGGAGAAAATCAACTGTCTTTGATCAGATTGATAAAAAATTAGGAAGTTCATAACAAAACCTTAGCGCCATTAAAACGAACGCTTAGGTTACAACCGTTATGTGCAATAAAAAAGCCTCCCATAAGGAGAGGCTTTTATTAGTTGTGACCCCGGCAGGATTCAAACCTGCAACCGCTGGAGCCGAAATCCAGTGCGCTATTCAGTTGCGCCACGAGGCCAGATAGAGCAAAATTATAATTTATTGCAACAATAATATTTTTTTTACTTAGTTTGTACTAAAAGTGAGAAAGGTTGCGCTGATATTGTTTTTGTTTCCCTTTTGTTTTTCCGCACAAGATTTTAGTGTAGGCTCTTGGAGAGAACATCTCCCTTACAGTAATGTTACTTTTGTTGTTCCTATGGGGAATAAGTGTTACGCTTCGACCCCTTATTCTCTTTACTTTATTGATAATGAGGATAATTCTGTAAATAGGCTTTCCACAATCAACGGGTTGTCAGAGCTGGGAGTTTCAATCATTCATCCAAATGAAGATGAACAAGCTATTGTTGTTGGTTACAATTCTGGAAATATTGATGTAATAAAAAATGAAACAGTAATTAATATTTCTGCAATAGTTACCAGCAACGTTATAGGAGACAAAAGAATTTATGGAATGTTTTCTAAAAATGAATTTACTTATCTCGCAACTGGATTTGGTATTGTAGTTTTAGATGTTAAAAGAGAGGAAATCAAAGATACCTATTTCATTGGTAATGGTGGAAGTCAAATAAAAATCAATGACATCACTATTGGGGGAGGAAATATTTATGCTGCAACAGATCTTGGGGTCTTTTATGCAAGTGAGAACGCTTCATTTTTAGCTAATCCATCTTCTTGGAATAGTCTTTCTGTTCCTCTATCTAGTTCATCAGATTTCCATCTAATTGAATACGTTTCAGACGGAATCTCAGAGAAATTAGTTGTTGTTCAGCAAGGGGATGGTTATGCAGATGATGTAGCGTATGTTTTTGAAGATAATATTTGGTCTTCTCCTACAGAACTTACAGGAGATGACATTTATTCCTTAGAGTTAAAAGAAAATAATTTGCTTATAACCAAAAACAATAATGTTGTGGTATACGATGGCACATTTAATCAATTGGATTTCTTATATACCCATTCAGGAAACGCAAATTTAGCTCCAAATTTTGCTGTACATAAAAATGGTTTCTTTTGGTTGGGAGATCGCAAATTAGGTTTATTAAAAGTAGAATCAAACTGGAACAGTCAGCGATTTCCTATAAGTGGTCCATTTACCAATGAAGGGGTTCATCTTACTTGCTCTGAAAATGATTTATGGGTTTCCGCTGGAAGAATTGATGGTTCCAATTGGAACAATACGTACAATTGGAGAGGGGCTTTTCATTTTAATCAGCAAGATTGGAGTGTAATTAACAGAACTACTCAGCCTGAACTTGAAGATAGCTTAGTCGTAGTAACTGATTTTGTTTGGGCAACTATCGATCCTTCAGATGATCAACATGTTTTTTTATCTTCATTTCGTGGAGGGCTAATTGAGATTCAAAACGACCAAATGGTTGAAAGATATTCGTTTTACAACTCCAGTTTACAAACCCGTTTAAATGTAAATGGAAACAATGTACATGTTGCTGCAACATGTTTTGATAATTCAGGAAACCTATGGGTAAGTAATTCATTTGTTTCAAATCCGCTTTCAGTACTAACGCCTGATGGTGAATGGATGTCATTTTCTTGTGGTTCTCAAGCATCTGATGCCCTTTGTACGGATATTTTTATTGATGACATTATGGGTTATATATGGCTTTCTGTAAAGAATACTGGAATTGTTGTGTACGATTACAATCAAACCCCACTAGATGCTTCAGATGATCGCTATAGAGTACTCAGTTCATCAACTGGTCAGGGGGGATTACCAAGCAGTGTTGTAAATACCATCACCCAAGACCAAGATGGTGAGATATGGATTGGTACAGAACAGGGTCCAGCAGTCATTTACAACCTATACAATATATTTGACGGTGTAGAAATTGATGCTCAGCAGATTTTACTAAATCTCGATGGAACTGTTCAGCTGTTACTTGAAAATGAAAACATTTCAGAAATTCTCGTTGATGGCGGCAATAGAAAATGGTTGGCCACTGCTGGTGGTGGTTTATTTTTGATGTCAGAGGACGGAACTCAAATGATTCATTCGTTCAATTCCCAAAATAGCCCGCTTTTTAGCAACAACATTTTGTCACTTGCAATTAGTGGTAGAACCGGTGAGTTGTTTATTGCCACTGAAAAAGGTCTGATGGGATATAAAGGAGACGCTACGGCTCCTCAACTTCAATTCAATGATATATATGCTTATCCAAATCCAGTACGTCCCGAATACTCAGGACAAATTGCCATTAAGGGTTTTATGAGGGACTCTGAAGTTAAAATCACAGATGCTTTGGGAAATTTAGTCTTTTCTACTTTTTCACAGGGCGGTCAAGCTACATGGAGCGGGAAAACCCTCTCTGGCGAAAGAGTACGTTCAGGTGTGTATTACGTTTTTGTTACCAATGTTGATGGAACCCAAAAAAGTAAAACGAAAATCCTGATTATGAACTAATTTTTCTAGCATTTCTCTGTTAATATGTTTTATATATTGTTCTTTCAGTAAACAACATAAAGAATACTTTTACTTCCATGAGTTACATTGACATTGTGTTGGTTGTGCCATTGTTGTGGGGTATTTTTAAAGGCTTCAAAAAGGGATTAATTATTGAACTTGTTAGCCTGATTGCTCTTGTGCTAGGAGTCTGGGGATCTGTACATTTTTCAGATTTTGCCGCTCAATTGTTGTCAGAGCATATTCAGGAAAAGTATTTGAGTCTAACAGCATTTATGCTAACATTTATAGCAATTGTTGTATTGATTTATTTTTTAGGTAAATTACTAGAGAAAGTAATAAACATTATACAGTTAAAGTTTGTCAATAAGCTTTTTGGTGCTTGCTTTGGATTACTGAAGTTTGGACTAATAATTTCTGTCGTATTATTTATTATTGAGCGTTACAATAAAAAATTTGATTTTATTCCTTCAAATTTCTTAACATCTTCAATCTTATACAAACCAATGTCAGAACTTCCCTGTCAAATTATACCTGCTATTGAAAATAGCACACTAGTTCAACAGGCAATCATTAAAAAAGAAGATCTTTTTGATAACCAATAATTAGTAAACTTTATTTTACCTTTATATTCTTAATGTCTTTTCAGGAGATTATTGGTCATAACGAGCTTAAAAAGCATCTTTTAGCAAGTATAGATAACAATAAAGTTAGTCATGCTCAGCTGTTCTGTGGCCCTGAAGGCTGCGGTCACTTTGCAATGGCTGTTGCCTATGCAAAGTACTTACTTTGTTCAGATCGTAAAGAAAATGATTCCTGTGGTGTCTGTTCATCTTGCAGAAAAATGAATCTTCTATCTCATCCTGACGTTCATTTCTCTTTTCCGATTCACTTGTCAAAAGCAAATAAAGTTGAGAAATCGGATGATTGTATACAGGTCTTTAGAGAAATGTATTCTAGACATCCATACATTGGAATGAACTATTGGAATGAATTACTTGGTGATTCAAATAAGAAAGGAATTATAGCAGTTCGAGAAGGAGAAGCAATCATCAAAAAATTAGGTCTTAAATCTTTCGAAGGTGGATATAAGATTTTAATAATGTGGCTTCCAGAATTAATGAACAATGAGGCGGCAAATAAACTTCTTAAAAGCATTGAGGAGCCACCGAAGAAGACGTTATTTCTTTTAGTTTCGAACTCAACCGATCGAATCCTTGATACCATATTGTCCAGAACACAGCAAATTAATTTTAATGCATTATCTGACAATCTTGTTGCCAATAAACTAATTAATCAGTTTGAAATAAATGAGAACGAGGCAATGAAGCTAGCTAAACTTTCTCAAGGCAACGTTCACAAAGCAATTTCATTAGTAGAAAACCAAAATAATGAAGCGTTTTTGCTTTCAATGTTCATCGAATGGATGCGTTTATGTTACTCTAGAAACATTTCTGCTACCATTGATTGGGTAGATGCAATTTCTTCAAAGGGTAGAGAGCAACAAAAGGTATTTTTACTTTTCACCTTAGAAATGTTTCGCAGTGCAATAATAGGTCATTACAGTTCAAGCCATTTGGCTCTATTATCGGAGGAGCAAGAAAATTTTTTACAAAAATTTGCTCCATTCATTAATAATCAGAACATCGTAGGTTTAAATGACACCATAAACAAAGCCTACTTACATATTGAAAGAAACGCTAACCCTAAAGTTCTTCTTTTAGACCTTTCGATGAAATTGTATGCTTTGCTGAAGAAACAATAGTCTTTTTGCTTTTTAATTTGGTAAATTTGAGTGCAAAAATTTAGTTGCTAAGTGAGTTGTTCGAATTGTTCTAAAAATTCAAGTGGTTTGCCTAAAGGGTGCAGAAGTAATGGAAGTTGCTCCACTGGTGGTTGTAGTCAAAAAACAACGTACGATTGGTTAAGTAACTTGGACCAACATAAAACGGGAAATGATGTTTCCGAAGTAAGTTTTAAGAACGGTCGAAAAGGATTTTATTTAAATGGTAATAAGCTCTCTGTTTATGTAGGAGATACAGTTGTTGTTGAGGCTGCACTTGGAAAGGATGTGGGAGTAGTATCTTTGACAGGTCAATTGGTAAAGCACCAGATGAATCGAAAAAAAGTTAAAGCTACATCTCGTGAGCTTAAAAAGATAGTTGCAAAAGCTCAGGACCAAGACATTAAGCTATGGAAAGCAGCTCGAGCTAGAGAAAATAAAACACTCCTCCGAGCTAGAGAATTGATTATCCGGCTTGATTTAAAAATGAAACTTAGTGACGTAGAATTCCAAGGGGACGGAACAAAAGCATTTTTTTATTACACTGCAGAAACAAGGGTAGACTTTAGAGAGTTAATCAAATTAATGGCAGACGAATTCAAAGTTCGAATTGAGATGAAACAAATCGGATCAAGACAAGAGTCTGCTAGACTAGGAGGGATTGGATCGTGCGGAAGAGAATTGTGTTGTTCAAGTTGGATGAGTGACTTTAGGTCTGTTACAACTGGAGCAGCAAGATATCAACAATTGTCTCTCAACCCACAAAAGCTAGCTGGCCAATGTGGTAAATTAAAATGTTGTTTAAATTTTGAGTTGGATCAGTACTTAGAGCAAGTGAAAAATTTCCCTAGTTCAAAAAAAGTATTGGAGTTTAAAAATGCTCGTGGAAAGCACTTTAAAACAGATGTATTTAAAAATAAAATGTTTTATTTTTTGGAAAAATCCTCTGGAGTTTCTTCAATTGGAGAATTTTCTGTACAACAAGTACACGAAATTTTGAAGTTGAATCAAAAAGGAAAGAAACCTGAAAATTTCTCAGAATTTTTGGCTACAAAGTCCATTCAAAAAGAACTTGATTATGACAATGTAGTTGGTCAAGATGAACTAACTCGATTCGATGCCGTTTTCAAGAAGAAAAAAAACAAAAAATATTTTAGAAATAAACGTAAATCATCCAAAAAAAGAGATAAGAAATGATCAGGATATTATTTTTTGTATTTCTAATTATAGTCTTTTCTTCATGCGAAGAGAAAAATGTTCATTTTCTTTCGCTGAATGAAATAGAAAATTCGATTTGGTCCTCAGACGATTCTTTGAATTATGAGTTTTCAATCGAAGATACGTTATCATCCTATGATTTGTTTTTTGAATTAAGAACAACAACAAGCTATAGCTGGAGTAATATTTTCATTTTTACTGATTTTATTTTTCCTAATGAAAAGCTCAGAAGAGATACTTTTGAATTCAATTTAGCAGATCCATATGGTAAATGGTATGGCAATAAAACAGGGACAACTGTTGAAAATTCTTGTAAGTTGTATGCTAAGAAAGTTAATTTCCCGTTAAAAGGTTCTTATACTTTTACCATTCATCAGGCAATGCGTGAAAGGGACCTAGATGGCGTATTGGATGTTGGACTAAAAATTAAAAAAATTCAATAGCCTAGTTAATGTATTTCAGTGAAAAGTAAGAAATCCAACGCACAATTAATTTCAAGAAAATTTAAAAAAAAGCTTATTCTTTTTCTATGGTCAGGTTTTCTTGCCCCGCTTCTTTTAATTGCGTTGATTTTAGTATTTATTTCAGAATCAAGTCTACCTTCAATTGATGAATTGGAAAATCCAAGAAGTAATGAGGCAAGTACTGTTTATTCCTCAGACGGCAAACAAATTGGAAGTTTTTATCTGTCCAACAGGACAAAAGTGAATTATAATGATTTATCTCCTCATTTGATTGACGCCCTTGTATCTACTGAAGATATTCGCTTTTACGATCATTCAGGAGTTGATGGAAAAGCATTGATGAGAGCTATTTTTGGAGTGTTTGTAGGAAAAAATAAAGGCGGTGCAAGTACCATTACTCAACAACTTTCAAAAATGATGTTTCACGAACGCCCAAAGTCAAAAATCAAGAGAGTTCAACAAAAATTTGCCGAGTGGATTATTGCTTCTAGACTGGAGAAAAGATATACCAAACAAGAGATTATTGCAATGTATTTCAATGAGTTTGATTTTTTAAATACTGCTGTTGGGATTCACTCTGCTGCAAGAATATATTTTAATAAACTTCCAAGTGAGTTATCGATTCAAGAATCAGCTATGCTTGTTGGAATGGCTAAAAACCCCTCTATTTTCAATCCCGTTAGAAGACCAGAGAAAACACTTAAAAGAAGAGAGGTAGTGCTTTTTCAAATGAAAAATAATAAGATCTTATCTCAACAACAGTACGATTCAATACGTCAGCTTCCTTTAGGATTGGAGTATCGTCCTGAGACGCACAATACAGGTTTAGCTCCATATTTTAGAGAGCACATAAGGATAAAAATTAAAAATATAGTACAAAACAACAACCTAACTAACGAATACGGTAAGCTTACAAATATTTATTCTGACGGTTTAAAAATATATACTTCTATTGATGCAAACATTCAAAGACATGCAGAGATTGCTGTTGCAAAACACCTAAAAACGACACTTCAAGGTCTGCTGAATAAAGAAATTAGAAACAATAAGCATTGGCCATTTTCTAATGAAACCTCAAGCACAACTAGAAAAAATATTATAAATAGGGCAATAAAAAATTCTGAACGCTATAGAAAATTATTAAATCAAGGATGGTCAAGTGAGGAAATTTTAAAGAATTTTAACACCAAACAAAATATCCAAATCTTCGATTGGAAAAGTAAGGAATTGGTGAGTCAAAAAAATATGACACCAATTGATTCTATTTTATACTATAAATCTATACTTAGAGCTGGTCTAATTGCTATCGATCCACATTCTGGATTTGTCAAAGCTTGGGTTGGAGGTATAAATTATAGGCATTTTAAGTACGATTGTTCTTATAAATCTAAAAGACAAGTAGGCTCTACAATGAAGCCATTCGTTTATGCAGCAGCAATTGAAAGTGGACAAATCACTCCTTGCACTACTTTTCCTGATGTTAAGTATTGTATAGATGTTCCTTTTGGAGCACTTACTAAACAATGGTGCCCTGGCGGTCAAAAGCAATATTCTGGTGAAGAAGTCCCAGTTCATTATGCGTTGGCAAACTCAAAAAACAATATTACCGCTCAGGTTATTAAATTAACTGGAGGAAAAAATAGAAGTGTAGTAAATTATTTTAAAACGATGGGGTTATGGAATAAATCTATTGAAGAAGTATCTTCTTTAGGCCTTGGAGTATGTGATCTTTCAGTTTTAGAACAAACTTCTGCGCACGCTATTTTTTCAAATCAAGGCGTTTATGTTGAACCAATAACTGTTGTAAGAATTGAAGATAAGTATGGAAATTTAGTATGGGAGCCAAGACAGGAAATCAAGCAGATAATTGACCCCAATACTGCATTTGATGTGTTAAAAATGATGAAGGGTGTAACTGGTGTAGTTAATCCTATTACCGGAAATTTAGGCGGGACGGCAAGAAGATTAAAAAGCAATAGAGCATATGCATTTTCCGGAATAATGGCTGGAAAAACTGGAACCACTCAAAACAATTCTGATGGCTGGTTTATTGGACATACTCCAGATTTAGTTTCTGGTGTATGGGTTGGCGCTGAGGACCCATCCGTTCATTTTGAAACAACTACAAGTGGACAAGGAGCAAATACTGCTCTTCCAATTTGGGGCTATTTTATGAAAGAGGTATATAGAGACAGAAAAATTAAAATCAATAAGCTAGATTTTTCCCCACCAAATGAAGGAGGTAAAACAATGATTGATTGTAGCTATTCAAATGCCAGTACAGATAATCCTTGGATGTAAGCTCTTAAGACAAAACAAAACTTAATTTTGTACCACAATGCCGACGTACGATAGATCAATTTTTTCAAAACTCCCAAAAGTAGAGACCACCATTTTTTCCAAGATGTCTGCAATGGCAAATAAATTTGGTGCTTTAAACTTGTCGCAAGGATTTCCTGATTTTGAAGTAGATAAAAAGTTGTTGTCTCTTGCTGAAAAGAGCATGAACAATGGAAACAATCAGTATGCTCCTATGCCAGGTTTAATTTCTTTGAGAGAAAAAATTGCTGAAAAGATTAAAGGTCTATACAATGTCTCTTATGATCCTGTTTCTGAGATTACCATAACATCTGGTGCAACACAAGCTATTTTTACAGCAATAACAGCATTCGTGAAAGAGCAAGATGAGGTAATTATCTTTACCCCTGCCTATGATTGTTATCAGCCAGCTGTGGAACTATCAGGAGGGAAACCGGTATTTGTTCAGCTTAAAGCTCCAGATTACAGTGTGAATTGGGAAGAAGTAAAAAAACTGATTTCTCAAAAAACAAAAATGATCATTATCAACACTCCCCATAATCCTACTGGAACCATCCTTTCAAGGGATGACATGTTAGAGTTAGAAAAAATCACATCTGAATCTGAGATCATTGTGCTTAGTGATGAGGTATATGAGCACATAATTTTCGACCAGATTGAGCACGAAAGTATTTGCCGATACAAGGGATTGGCAGCTAGAAGTATGGCCGTATTCTCATTTGGGAAAACCTTCCATGTTACAGGTTGGAAAATGGGATATTGTATTGGACCTAAAGAGTTGATGAAAGAGTTCAGAAAAGTTCATCAATTTAATGTTTTTTCTAGCAATCATCCGCTTCAGCATGCACTTGCAGATTTTCTGGAGGATAGAGAGCGGTATCTTTCCATAAGCAGCTTTTATCAAAAAAAAAGAGAGGTATTTCAACAAGCAATAAAAGGTTCAAGGTTTAAAATTATTCCTTGTTCAGGAACCTATTTCCAACTGTTGAGCTATGCTACAATTTCCCAAGAAAGTGATGTACTTTTTGCAGAACGATTGGTAAAAGAGCATTCTATTGCTGCAATTCCTGTCTCTGTATTTTACAATTCTCCATTGGACGAGAAAGTACTAAGGTTCTGTTTTGCAAAGAAAGAGGAAACCCTTCAAAATGCAGCTGAGATTTTATGTAGCGTCTAATTTTTCACACTTCTCTTTTGAGATTTATTTTTCTAGTACAACAAAATATATGTTTTGAATGTTACTTTTAACGTATGATTGATAAATGTTTTTGGACAATTGGATTATTATTACTTTCAATTCCCTTTTTTTCTCAAAGCTCTCAACTTTTAGACGTTTGTTCAAATCGAGATTCCTCTTCTCATACTATTGTTGAAGTGGAAGACATCTTTTTTGAAAGATGGGATACTTTGGCACAACCTTTATTTTGGAAAAAGATCATGAAACTTAGTCCAGATTCTTGTATTATAAACATTGCTTCAACTCGAAAGATACTGTGCTATGAAGCCATGGATTTCTGGTCTAGTCAAAAGGAAGAAGAAAAAAAATTGTACAAGGATTCTTTAAGAGATTGGTATTGTATTGATGAGCAAGAGAAGGTTTATGTTACATCAGGAAAGCGCGACTTTTATTTAATAAATAAAACCATGCCAAGTATAAGTAAGGCCGTTACTATTTTTGACCAGCAAAAGGTTGATCCTTGGTTTGCACAGTCTATTTTGTTGATTGAAAGTCCAAAAAAATTGGAGTTTTCAAATGCTGGGGCTTATGGTCCTTTTCAACTCATGAAGTCGGTTGCAATAGCACAAGGACTGGTTGTGAATAAGACAGTAGATGAAAGAAAAGATTTTGTTAAATCCGCTACTGCTGCTGCTGCTTTATTATCTTCTGTTTGCATTCCAGAAGCCAAAAGAATTCTTTCAAATCTTGAACTAAATTTCAACGAAAATGAGCTTTGGTTCAAACTTTTTGTTCTTCACATTTATCATGCTGGAGCTGGAAATGTACAGAGGCTTCTTCAGCAGCAAGAAACGCCTTTAAAAGGAAAAGAATTGATTGTATGGATGTGGCAAAATGAATACGGAAATTTTAAAAATGCTTCTCAAAATTATACTCAGGTAGCCATTGCTGCGCTTCTTAGTCTACAGGACGAGATTTATGAACATTGTGATTTTATTTTTGATTGTGAACCATTTTGAAATACTTTTAAAAAAAATCTATTTTGGTCACAACCTATTCAAGACTTTCATTAGCCCTGAGCATAATAACTAGTTTGTTTTGTTTTTTGATCTACAATTTTGATATTAATTTATTTGAGTTCAAAGTTGCCTATTATCTAGACATAGTTGGATGCATGTTGTTTGTTCTTCTTTTTCTAAGAATAATTTCTAGGTGGATTCCAGTTTTTAGATTGTGGAAACTGGATGGATTTAACCTAAGCCGAGTTGGTTGGCTTAAAAGTTTTACCTATGAATCCGTACTTTGGGTATTTAAATTAACAGTTGTAGTTTTTATGTACCTGTATTTTGAAAAAGGGCAATTATTTTGCTTAGCATTGCTATTATTTATAGCAGAGAGTTTTTCGTATTTGTTTGTTGCTAGAAAGGGCTTTAAACTTCGAATAAATAATCAAGCAATCACGCTTACCAATCATTCCTTACTGGTTGTAAAATGGGAAAATATTGAAGCCATAACCAAAAGACACAACACCCTTCAGTTTAAATTAAATAACAATGCGTTAAAAATCATTGATTTAGAATTGCTAGAGGAAAAGGATGTAACATCTTTTGAAGAAAAAGTTAAAGAAATGGCTTTTGAAAACAATTGTTATTTTTCTAATTAAGTGTACTACTCTTAAATGAGTACATGTATGCTTCCAATTCTCTAATGAGTTCTCTTTTACTGAAATTTGGTGCATACACATAACCCTCAATGGTGATTACTCTATCTCCTTCATTAGAAACGGTTGAAATGCTAGAGAATGGACCTCCCATTTTATCGTTCTCAACTCTCCAAAGACCTTTGAGAGAAAAGATGTATTTATTATTCACTAATTGAGAAGATGAAACCAATTTAGCTAGCTGATCTTTTCGGGTCACCATGTAAGAGTTAGGAATAGTTCCATGTACAAATTTTTTCAACAATGAATCTCTCATAATTACTTGATTAGTGGAGGAAAAAATATTTTCACTTGTATATGGATAGCTGTAAATGAATAAACCTTGTTGAATTTCATGGTCTCCGTTGGCATCTTTTTTAATTGTTGTTTTATTTAGCCATGTAAAATTAGGGGTAGTTTTTTTTACGTTCATATTCGAGGGTAGGCAAAGTTGAATGGAATGATTTTTCTGAATTAATTCATTAGAAGAGTGCTCATAGCTTGCAGTTGACAATATGGTACGATGGTAAAATTGACGTATTCCTAACTTCAATGAGTCCGCATGGCGATTGATTAAAGCAACTGCACTCTTTTCTGAGGATGCATTTATTTTGTAAACGATTTGATTTTTTGCCCAAAGATCAAAAATTGGATTTGGAGAAAAGGCGTAGTTTTTTTTTAAAAAGGGGTCAATGTCTACAATTAATATGGTCTTATGCCTTTTAATTACTTTATTAACTCCGGATTCATCGACAAATTCAATATCATATTCAGGCTTATAAGGAAGGGGAGTGGTGGTGACCAACTGACCAAAGTTTTTCTTTATTGAATATGAAATTGAAGAGTTGCTCCAAAATTGTTTGTCCAATACAACAAGCAAATCACCCATGTTCTTTTTTGACTGAGGTTTTAGGATTTCCTGGTCGTAGTCACTTGACCCACATCCTAATACTAGAACCAACATAAAAAAAGCTGAATATCTAATTCTCATGAGCTAAAAATTTGCAAAAATAATGCCGCAACTAAATGGATAATAAGTTGCAAGCGGTGCTTCAAATAAGGGCCTTAAGAAAACTTTGCCATAAAAACCGATGTTACCAACACATATTTTAAGTATAGAAGAGAATTGTATTAATGGGGTATTGAAATTATTTTTTCTTGTATGTTTTGTAATGTTGTTTTGAGCCGACTTCAGTCTTGAAAATGCATTTGTTCGCAAGGCTAATTCTCCACCAAATTGAATACCAATTGGATTTTTAGAAAGATTGCCAATTTTAACCCCGGAAATTAATGGAATTTGAATTTGATGTACTGAAAATTTAGACCACTTAAGATTTGTAGAGTCTACGGAAAAAAATGTGGTGTTTTGGTCCGTTGAAACTTGAACATTGCTTGAAAAATTGAGCGAAGAAATGGAAAATCCAAAACCAGTATTAAGAAAGAAACGTTCATTTTCGGATTGAATCAGATTAATGGCAAGGTTGCTTCCCCAATGGTATGATGTTAAGTAATTGGTTGATGCAAGAGAATTC
>JAZADZ010000071.1:0-21798 GCA_036123135.1 Bacteroidota bacterium
ATGCTTTTTTTGAGCGTTAGTTTGTGATAAGTTGAAACAACAACTAAAGATTAGAATATTCCAAATGAATTTCATTTAAAAATGAATTTAAATCAATACGTCTTTCTAAAATTACGTTAATTTGATAATAAAAAAAACCCACCTTTTCAAATGGGTTTTTTAGCGGTGAGTGAGGGATTCGAACCCCCGGTACCTTTCGGCACAATGGTTTTCAAGACCACCGCATTCGACCACTCTGCCAACTCACCAAATGCCTAAGTGTGCAAAAATAGAAAACTTTTTCAGTTGCAATAATCACATTTTAAAAATATCTTAATTAATTTTAATTCAATGTCCTGGGTTAGTATTATAAATGGATTTAATGCATATCTAAAAATAGAACGTTCTCTTTCTAAAAATACAGTTGAAAACTACATAAGAGATGTTCGAAAATTGGAGAATTTTTTTAAATCCTCAACATCGGAATATAAAAGTTGGGAATCAATAAATCTCAATCATTTACAGGAATTTTTAACAAGTGTACACGACTTGGGACTTTCCGCAAATACACAATCAAGAATTATTTCAAGCATAAAAACATTTTTTAAATTTCTAATGATTGAGGACTTAAGAAATGATAATCCTGCTGCGCTGCTAGAATCGCCTAAAATTGGAAGAAAACTTCCTGACACATTATCTGTTCAAGAAATTAATGCCTTGATTGATGGGATTGATCGTTCCAAGAACGAAGGAGAAAGAAACGTAGCAATAATTGAAGTACTCTATGGTTGCGGTTTAAGGGTATCCGAACTAATTAATTTAAAAATTTCGGAATTGTATTTTGAAGAAGGATTTGTAAGAGTTATTGGAAAAGGCGATAAGCAACGTCTAGTCCCTCTAGGGAGTGTTGCAAAAAAGCACCTAGGAATTTATATAAATCAGGTTAGAAATCATTTGAAGATACATCCAGATGCTAGAGATATTGTTTTTCTTAATAGAAGAGGGAAACAGATCTCAAGGGTTATGATTTTTACAATCATTAAACAATTGGCACAAAAAATTGGCATAACCAAAAATATTTCACCACATACACTTCGACATTCATTTGCTACGCATCTTGTTGAAGGAGGAGCAGATTTAAGAGCGGTACAAGAGATGTTGGGACATCAATCCATAACTACAACTGAAATCTACACTCATTTAGATCGAAACTATCTCAGACAAGCAATTCTTGATTTTCACCCTTTGGAAAGAAATGATCAGCCCACTTAAATTTTAAATCTCCAATCGTAAAAGTTAGCAATACAATGTATTGAACAGCAATTAAAAAAGTTGATTCGTCTACAGCATTTATTTCCCTGTATGAAAAATAGCTAAGAAAGATTACAAGACTCCAGGCAATAGGAAAAATGTAACCAGAAAATACAGCTAATCCAATGAGATAAATAATGTACCAAGGATGAACAACAGAAGAAAGTAACAAATAAACTAAAAATCCTAATGAAATTTTTTTAGGTAGCGACAATTCAGAGATAAAACTTTTTTTGCTAAAAGAAAGAAATGCCATAAAAGCAACAAAGCACAAAGACATCAGTTTCCCTATAAAAGAAATTTGATTGTATCCAGAAAAATAAAATCCAATAGCTCTAAAAAGAGTA
This sequence comes from Bacteroidota bacterium, assembly GCA_036123135.1. Classification (GTDB taxonomy): domain Bacteria; phylum Bacteroidota; class Bacteroidia; order Flavobacteriales_D; family Parvicellaceae. Next base: position 1,638 of record JAZADZ010000071.1, read on the forward strand.
TACAGGCCTCCGTTAAACTCAAATGAATTGAAATACAACAAAATACTTTCAAGAAATGTAGTGGAAAGAGATGCTCCAAGGAATGGTAAAAACATTACAGCACAAGAAATCATTACTACACTACTAAAATGTATGAATTTTTTAAAATCCATATGATTGAATAAAATTGGTAAGAGGACAAGTGGCAACAACTTTACACCAACAGAAAATGAAAAAAACAGTGCACTAAGTATAGTTCTTTGAGTATATAAAAAGTAAAGACTAATTATCAAAAAACTAAGAGCCACACCTTCCAAGTGAAGATTTCCAGACAACTCGAAAATAACAAGAGGATTTAAAATGTAAATAAAACTTAGGCGTTTATCTAAATTAAAATGCGCCAATAGCTTAACCATATAAATCCAACCTAGCATTTCAATCATTAGAAATACTATGCGTAAAAGTTCAACATTTGCAAACAAGCTAAGCCCTGAAATGTAGGAACAGAACAAAAATAATAACTGAGCTATTGGTGGATACACCGAAAAATATTTTTTAGAATTCATTCCACTAGAAAAAAATTCGATTGAACTACTTTTCAGATTACTATTGGCGTAATGCTCTATATCGAGATTTGAAAAGTGAAAATTTTCAGGTAAATACTTGTATGGATTAACACCACTTAAACAAATTTGACCGTCCCATGAAAATCTAAAAAAATCGTCAGATAAATTAGGATAGTTAAAAAACAATGCTATTCTTAAAAAAACAGCAAAAATTATTACTGAGCTAAAACGTAAATTAACTTGTTTAATCAGCAGATAGTACAAAGCCATCAAGTAGCAACAAAAGCAAATAAAGTAACTAGATAGAAGATAAAACTCTTGATCTCTAGAAAGGAAAAACCCAATAAAAAAAATTCCAACCAAAAAAAAGATAGAAACAATGAAAAGCCTACTATTTCTATTTAACCAATGCATGGCGAATTGTATTAAAGCTTGAAAAACTTGTACCAATTGCTATCATTACAGAAAAGGCTAGCATAAAATAGGATCCGTGAATAAAACAATAAAAAATTCCAAAAAAAGAATACAACATTAGAAGAAATTCGATAACATAAATGGGCTTAAAGGAAAGCTTATCGTATACATTTAGTCCGGAGTAAGTTCGATTGATTATGTTGTACTTGGGTGTTCGTATAAAATCTGATTGAATTCCAAAAAAACCTTGTACAACTCCAACGGAGACATAAAGTCCTAATCCCATACAAAAAGAGAGAAATAAAGGAAACAATAAAATAAAATTTACTAAACTCAAGGCAGGAGAATAGGGTTTAAAATTTGAAATAAAGTATGTTATTCCAAGCAAAAGAGTAGAAATCACAAAACCCTTTGCAAAATTTAAGTAAAAATCATGTTCGCCGCCTTGTAAGCCGATGTATACAATAGGAATAGATAAAATAATTAATACCATCATACAAACAAACATCAATGAATTGGTAAGATGAAAAAAAGCACTAATTCTTTGTAGAAAAGTTAGATTATTTAATCGTAAAGTGCGAATCAAATTCTTTCTAGCACATTCAGCAGCCCCTTTAGACCAACGAAACTGCTGGTTTTTTAATGCCTCGAAAGAAATTGGAAGTTCAGAAGGTGAATTAATACTGCTGTTGTAAATAAACTTCCAACCTTTTAATTGTGCTCTGTAACTCAGATCAAGATCTTCAGTAAGTGTGTCACTTTGCCAACCGCCAGCATCCATGATGCATTTTTTTCTCCAAACACCAGCAGTTCCATTAAAATTAATGAAAAAACCTGCTGTACTTCTACCCTTCTGCTCTATAGAAAAATGGCTATTTAATGCAAAAGCTTGAAGCCTTGTCAGCAACGAAAATTTTTCGTTAATGTGACCCCATCTAGTTTGAACCATCCCAATATTTTTGTTTTGAAAATATCCAATTGTTGACAGTAGAAAATCCTTTTTTGGAAGAAAATCAGCATCAAAAATTGCGATGAAATCTCCTTTACAAAGAGACAATCCATTACACAATGCTCCAGCCTTAAAACCAGAACGGTCTTTTCTGTGAACATGGGAAATCAACATCTTCTTTTTTTTATAAAAAGAAACCTTCTCGGCTATAATTTCCTTAGTATTATCAGTGGAATCGTCCAAGAGTTGAATTTCTAATTTATCTTTTGGCCAATCAATTTGGCAGACCGCATCTATTAAACGTTCGACTACATACATTTCGTTGTATATGGGCAATTGAATGGTAACCATAGGAAAGTGCTCGCAAACAACAAAAGACTCTTTTTTAAAATCACTTTTAAAAAAATAAATTAAAAGAAGGAATTGATATAGGCTATAAATAAAAATGTAGCTCAAAGAAATTAAGTAAAGAGATAGTACTAAGAACATTAGATTTTTATGAAAGCGTATTTAAAAATAGTTAGAATAATTTTGTATCCAGCTAAAATTGTTCCCTTAAGGGTTCCTGAAATTTTACTCTCTCCAATCCGTTCTCTGTAATCGACTGGAATTTCTAATACATGCATTTTTTTCTTCACAGCTTTCAACTGCATTTCTACTGTCCATCCAAATGTTTTATCACTCATTTCAAGCTCTATTAATCGATAAAATTTAATTGCCCTAAACGGACCCAAGTCTGTAAACCTATGTCCAAAAATTATAAAAATAAGTGTCGTAGATAACCAGTTCCCAAATCGTTGTTGAATGGGCATTGCTTTTTTGGTTTTATTTCCAAGCGAACGAGATCCAATTACCATATCAACGTTAGCTTTAGTAAATGGATCAATCAACTGCTCCATCTGAGCAGGAAAATCTGAGTAATCTCCGTCTAAAAACACAACTAAATCTGGTTGAGTTGATTGAGATTTTAAATAATCAATTCCTTTTAAACAAGCAAATCCATAACCCTTATTGTTCTCTTGTAAAACTACAGCCCCTGATCTTCGGGCAATATCGGCTGTTTTATCTGAAGAGTTATTATCAACAACAATGATGTGACGAACTAAATTTTTTGGAATATCATCAATTACATTTCCTATTGCACCCTGTTCGTTATAAGCTGGTATTACAACATCTACAATCAAATAAATTATTATTTGTAGTTTTTGGATTCTAAATTCCAGTTGTAAGGAACGAAGTTAATTTCAGGAACAACATGCATTGGAAGAACGTTATTTCTAATCATGATAGATAGAACACCTTTTTCATCGCCAAAGTCTTCTTTAAACCAATCAAATAGCTCACTCACATTCAAGGTGTTCGACAAGGAATCGTAGGATGAGGTGGAAGAAATAAAAACCTTTTCAGCATCAGATAAATCCTGCTCAAGAGACTCTGGTTTATAGTAAGCAATTGCAGGGCAAGAAGAAGCGCCACAATTCATTGTAAAATGTATTCTGTAATCCAGTTTTTCTAGCTGAAACAAATCAACAATTGGATTCGAATATTTTTTTCCTCTTATAATTCCATGTTCAATTTCATCTAAAGAAATTGGATGTCCAGCTATTACAAGGTTAGAAGATTTAAAAAAATCATCAGTTTTTTTAAATGCATTTGAATCAATTAATAGTTTGTACTGAACCAAGGAATTGTAAATATTAATCCAAAATGATAATTCATGTTCAAATGAAATCAAATCTGATGCAAGGATTTCTGAATTTATCCTTGACAATGTATCTACAAAGGCATCTATCGGTTCATCGTATTTAACCGCTAAATAAAAATCCTGAGAAAAATGCATGATATTAGTTGGATAAACCATATCTGATGCATCTAAAGTAGATACGGGTAAATCATGAATAATATTATCAGAATTTTCGTTACAAGAAAAAAAGAAAATCGATAGAATTACAACGAAAGATAAATTAAACAAGAGTTTCATAACTTCTAATTGAAGTACTAAGATAATAGAATATGGAAAGAGAAAACGCTTAAAATGGGTTTGTGGCCCATATTTCAAGCTCTGGAACAAAAGCTCTGGAATCTAAAGAAATAATTCCGTGAATAGCATGCGCTATATCTTTGGCTCTTAGTTTGTTGGACACTTCTTTTCGTTCAACTCTGTCTTTGGTATTAAATGCTGTGGGTACTTCACTAGGATTCACCAACATCACACGAATATTGTGTTTTCTAAGTTCGTTCCTCCAACACTGTGTTAACCCTTTAAGAGCAAATTTCGATGCAGAATAGACACTTCCTCCTGCGAAACCTCTAGAAGCAGCAGTAGATCCAATATTAATTATAGTGCCTTTTTCTTGAGCTTTAAAAAACTTTACAACTTCTTGTGTTATAAAAGTTAAACCAAAAACATTTGTTGAAAAAGTTTGCTCAAAGTGCGCTATTTTAACTTCAGATAATACTCCAAAACTTCCAATACCAGCATTATTGATAAGCACATCAATTCCTCCCATTGAATGAAATGCATCAAGAATTTTTGCATCTATTGTAGTATATTTAGTTACATCTAAGTGAATTGGAATTGCTTTGATTTCTTGTGCAACTTTTTCAAGTTTCTTTTTATCTCTTCCAGTAATAGCAACAACAGCTCCTAAAGATGTAAAGAGCTGAGCAGTTGCTTTTCCAATACCCGAACTCCCTCCGGTTATTAATATTTTTAAGCCAGAAACATTAGACATGATCTTAATTTAAGAGCGTTAAACTATTTAGAATTCTGCGAAAATAAATACTAGATACAACGATTCAATTAATTGAAACTTAATTGTAAATGAATAAAAAATTAATTCAAATACGTGGTAATTTTACTAGACATCGGTTTTGTCATACTTCTAAATCGATCGACCAGTATACCATTTCCATCCAGTAAATATTTTTCAAAATTCCAGTTAATACCACCCTTAAAACCAGCGTTTTCTTGTTCATTTAGCCAGCTAAAGATTGGATGTATATCTTTTCCTTTGACGGAAACCTTTTCTGCCATTATAAAAGAAACTCCATAGTTTTTTTTGCAAAAAGCTTCAATTTCTTTATTTGTTCCCGGCTCTTGACCACCAAAATTATTGGCAGGAAAGCCAATTACGACTAAATTATTCTTGTAGGTATTGTGCAACTCTTCAAGTTCCATGTACTGCGGAGTGAAACCACATCTACTAGCCGTGTTAACTATGAGTATATTCTTTCCGTTGAAAGAGGAAAAGGAAACATTTTTTCCATCAATAGTTGTAAATTTAAATTCGTGTATACTTTTTTGAGCCATAATTAAATGTATTAGGAGAACTAAAAAAAAGGAAATTGTAAATTTTTTCATTGTTAAATATTTTATTCTAAGCTAAGAAACTTTTTACTTATCAAAAATATTGTCTAAAATTTTAACCTTTTTTAAGCTTAATGTGTTCATGGAATTACTACATACACCTGTTACATTATTTTGAAAAAATCGAATTGTTTCCGCATAAAAAAGTGGAATTACAGGAACGCACTCATGAATAATTTCTTGCATTTTTTTGTAGTATTCAAACCTTTTGCGTTCATCTGGTGTTGAAAGAGAAAGTACGTATAAGCTATCATAGACTTCATTTTGAAAACGATAGTAATTGTACCCTTTTTCAGGAAAAAGATTTCCGCTATAAAAAAGTTGAAAATAATTAATTGGCTCTGGAAAATCAGCAACCCAAGATTTTCTATAAAATGTTGCATCAAAATTAGCTATTCGCTGTCTTAATCCAGAGCCAGTATAAATAGATATTTTAACTTGAACACCCAATTGTTGAATTTGATGTTGCAAATATTCACATAAGGTTTTGTATTGCTCAGTTGCTGCAAGATTAATTGAAATACTTGAAAGATTATTTATTTCTGAAATTAATTCTTTGGCTTTTGGAAGGTTGTAATTAAATCCATTTATTTTATACTTTTCAAATCCTGGCATCCCTTTAGGAATAAATCCATGAATAGCAGGAGAACCTATTCCATTTCTTAAGAATTTGACCAATGTATTTCTATCGATAGAGTAACCAATTGCCTTTCTGAGCAGTTTACTTCTCAATGGATTATTTGTTATTGAATTAATGCTATCGTCAACTAAGACACCGATATAATCGGTATTTAGCCATGGTTGTTTTTGCAAATGAAATTTAGATTTAAATTCATCTTTAAGTTCTCCATTCATTGTCAATAAAATATCTTTACCATCTTCATCTAGACCAGAAATCATATCAAGATTACCAGAGCTAAAGTTGATAAATTCTTGATTTTTATCAGCTATAAATGTTACTGAAATACCTTCAATAAATGGAAGTTTTTCGCCCATTGAATTCACTTCGAAATAAGAAGGGTTCCTAGACAGTATTAGTTTAACGTCTTTTTTCCACTTATTGAGCTGAAATGGACCAGTCCCAATTGCATTTTGAGAGAAATCATCTTTGAAATGCTCAACAACTTCTGAAGGAAGTATTGAACCATATGGCAGACAAAGCTGATATAGAAATGAGGGTTGTGGAGTTTTTAAATTTATTTTGAGGGTGTAATTATCAATTATCTCAATTCCATTTGGGTATTCGAGAAGATTATTGAATATATATTTTCCGGGCGAGGCTATTTTTTCATCCATTATTCGATTGAACGAAAAGGCAACGTCCTCTGCTTTCACCTTAATCGATTCATTGTTTAACAAATCGCTAGAGTGAAATAAAACATCTTCTCGAAGAAAAAAGGTATAGGATTTTCCGTCATTACTCTCCATCCATGATGCTGCAATACATGGAATTAGCTGTAAACTGTCATCAAGTGCAACCAAACCATTAAATAACTGCTGAGCAACTAAAAAGTCTTCATATTTAGTCATTTTTGCTGGATCCAGCCATTGAATTCCTGCAGGTTCATTGTATCGAAATACCTTCATTGATTTTGTCGAATAAGCTGAATCGCCTGAACATGCATAAAAAAGCATTGCGATGCAACAAACAACAGAGAGTGTTGAAAAACGCATACTTTAAAGATACTGCATTGACAATTAATATTTATTTCCTGTTGCTTTAAATAATCAACTTATAGTTGCAGTAGACGGTTGTGAAAATAAATCGGATTAAACTACTTTTGCACAATGAATCAATTCGGTACAGTTGCATATTACACACTTGGTTGCAAATTGAACTTCTCTGAAACAAGTACCATTTCAAGAAATCTTGAACAAGAAGGTTATGCAAAAATTCCATTCGATAATGGTGCAGATGTATACGTAATTAATACATGTTCGGTAACCGACCAAGCTGACAAAAAATGCAGGAATATTGTTCGAAAGGCATTGAATTATAATCCTGAAGCGCTAGTTTTTGTAATCGGATGTTATGCTCAGCTAAAGCCAAAAGAAATTGCAGCTATTGACGGAGTTGATTTTGTTTTAGGAGCTAATGAAAAATTTAATATCAACAACTACTTATCAAATTCAACCAAACAACAACAAACTGTAGTCAAAAACAGTCCTATCAAAGAAACCAAAAAATTTATTCCTGGGTATAGTGTTGGAGACAGAACTCGTTCTTTTTTAAAAATCCAAGACGGATGCAATTATTACTGTTCTTTTTGTACAATTCCTCTTGCAAGAGGAAAAAGCAGATCTGCTAGTGTTGAACAAACAGTAAATAAAGCAAAGGAGCTTGCTAGACAAAATGTAAAAGAAGTTGTTTTAACTGGTGTCAACATTGGAGATTTTGGTTGTGGAACAGATGAAACGTTTTTTGATCTAATTCAACATCTTGATCAAATTAATGGTATTGAGCGTTTTAGAATTTCTTCCATCGAACCCGATCTTCTTAAAGAACCCATAATTGAATTTGTAGGTGAATCAAATAAATTTGCTCCTCATTTTCATATTCCTTTACAAAGTGGATCCGACAATCTACTTAAAAAAATGAGAAGGAAATACGATACCACTTTATATAAAAGTAGAATTAATAAAATACTTCAAATTATGCCCGATGCTTGCATAGGTGCAGATGTTATTGTTGGATTTCCTGGTGAGACTGAAGCTGAGTTCAAAAAAACAATGAATTTCTTAATTGATCTTCCCATTGCTTATTTACACGTTTTTACATATTCCGAAAGAGCAAATACCATCGCGCTGAAAATGGACAACAGCGTCCCTGTTCATATTAGGAGAGAGAGAAACAAACAATTGAGAAATCTAAGTGAAAAGAAAAAAAGAGCATTTTACCAATCACAAATTGGTAAAACTGAAAAAGTTGTCTTTGAAAAGGAACCTCACAGTGGACTGATGTATGGTTTCACTTCCAATTATATAAAAGTGAAAACTGGATATAACCCATATATGATCAATGAAACTGGCAGTGTAAAAATGATGGAGCTTGGAAGCGATGGAATAATGAAAATGATTTTTACAAACACAAAACAAGAAACCAGCGTATTAACCAGTTTGTAAAAAATCGATTGCCAATTAGATATTAAACCTTTTCTTAAAAGCAGTATCTAACTATTGCCGTTTGTAACAAATAAAACTATTCAACCAAGGATAAGATTATATTTAGATCCAAACACTACCACATTTATTCAATGAAGAAAATATTTTATTTACTGCTTTTACTTGGATTTTGCTCATTAGGGTTTAGTCAAAAAATGGAGATAAAAGGCAATATTATTGATACACTCAATAATAGATTACCGACTGAAAACGCAGTAATCATGGTTACTCGATTAAGCGATTCAGTCCTTCTTGGATTTGACAGGTCTGATTCTAGGGGAAATTTCTCAATCGGAAACCTTCCATGTGACACCGTTGAAATCATAATTTCTCATCATAATTTTGACGAAAAAATTATCTTTTTCATGGGTAGTACAACCAACAACCAACTCAACTTAAAAAACACCATTTTACCAGATAAAAGCCAGCTGATAAATGAGGTTACCATTTACGCCAACAAAGAACCGATATTTTTCAGAGGAGATACTTTGGTATACATTGCCGATTCGTTCAAAACAAAACAAAATGCTGTAGTTGAGGATTTATTAAAAAAACTTCCTGGAATTGATGTCGATAAAAATGGTACTATAACTTCTCAAGGTCAAGCAGTAAGTAAAATTTTGGTTGATGGCGACGAATTTTTTGGTGATGATCCAACCATTGCGACAAAAAATCTAGGTGCAAAAACTGTAGAATCTGTAAATATTTATGAGGAAGAGAATGAAGATGAAAGTGAAACTGCCGATGAAACCATTCAAGTAATGGATTTAAGGCTAAAAGATGGATCTAAAAAGGGATATTTTGGCAAAGTATCAGCAGCATCAGATTTTCAGAATTTTTACGAAGGAGAACTCCTTTTCAACCGTTTCAAAAATGACTTTAAATTATCCATTTTTGCCTTGGGAACAAATACACCACGATCTAATTTCGGATATTCTGATGCCAACAGCTTTGGGCTTACCAATGAATCTAATTTTAACAATGGAAGATGGTGGCAAGATTTTGCCTCGAATAATTCAAACGGTATTCCAAGGACTTTCAGATCAGGTTTTTATTATTCAGATAAAATTTCAAAAAAAGTAAAATTAGGTGCAAATTATACGTATTCCAACAATGAATTGGAGAGCATCACGGACAGAGCATCCCAATACTTTCTCACAGACACTACCTATTTTACTGAAGACTTAGGATCAAATTACCAAAAAAATGAATCTCATCGTTTGAACTTAACACTAGACATCAAGCTAGACTCATTAACCAATCTTGAAATAAAGCCTCGATACAGTCAAAGCAATGGAACTTACCTTGCAAATGATTCTACAAGATTTATAAATCAGGAGGGACAACTTAGCTCATATACTGGGATTTTAAATGCGTCTAATTCAACTTCTCAAACTATTTCCAACGAACTACAGCTTAGAAAGAAATTTAAAAAAGAAAAAAGAGAACTAACACTAACTATAAAAAACAGCATTTCAGAGGCATCAGATTCAAGTTCACTGTATTCTTTAAACGATTTTCAAAACTTTCCATTGTTGTTCAACGATACTACAGATCAACAACAAATAGAGAAATCAATAAATCAAAATCACAGCGCAATGATTTCCTTTAGAGAACCTATTTGGAAAATATTTACCCTTTCTTCTGAATATTACATTAAATACACGACAAATAGACAAATTAAAGAGACCAATGACTTTAACTCAATTTCTGAACAATACGACATTGTTAACGACATTTTCACAAATGACTTTACTACAAATAAACTCACCAATAGAATCGGATTGTTTTTGAACTATCGTTTCAGAAAACAAAGAATTAAAATTGGTGCATTTGCCCGAAATGTAAGCATTGAAAATTTCGTTCTAAACGACTCAACAATTAATCAATCAATAGTTAATTTCCTTCCACAAGTTAATTATACTTACAAGTTTAGTAATTCAAAACGTTTCAGATTCAACTACAAAACCAACTCGTCACAACCCTCAATCAATCAGCTCCAACCAGTTTTGAACAATTCAAACCCAAATAGAATTACTGTTGGAAATAGCAATTTAGTTCCCAACTACGTCCATAACTTTAACTTACGTTATAACACATGGAAAGCACTTACAGGAAGTTACATCTTTACGGGACTAACATACAGACTTACTCAGGACGCTTTTTCGTCATCAGTTGAATACGACTCCATTGGAAGAACAATTTCTAAAACTGTCAATATCGACAACAATCAAAATGGCTATTTCTATTTCGGAGGCGGAATTCCCTTAATCAGTACTATTTTAAGTGTAAATCCAGGATTAAACCTAGGATATACCAACAACACCAACTTTGTTAATCAAAACGAAAACATCACTGAAACGTACGAAGCTTCTGGAAAAATTGAATTTGAAATTGAAACCGATTCTTTAGATATTTTTATAGGAGCAAATTATTCTTACTTCTCTCCTACTAGTACTTTGAGTTTCTCAAGTAATCAACCCTACAACTTCCAAGAGTATTTTGTGGAAATCGGATTAGAGCTTCCCTTTAACATGCGATTTGAAACTGAAGCTAATTACGAAATTCAAAATTATCCTCAAAGTAGAGATAGAAATATAAAATTATTGATTTGGAACTTTGAGCTGAGTAAACGTTTTCTAAAAACAGAAAATCTAGTTTTATCTATTTCAGGAAATGATATTTTAAATCAAAATATTTTATCAAGGCGAACAATCAACAACAACGTAATTACTGACAACCAAACTCGAATTATCTCAAGATACTTTTTAGCTAGATTGACCTACAGATTCAACAACACCAAAACAAAAGCAAGTAATGATAATTATAAATAGAAAATATGCATTAATAGCTGTTTTAGGATTGACTTTAAGCAACTCTATTTTTGGTCAGCTTAAAAGTGGAGTTATCACCTACGAGAGAAAAGTAAATCTTCTAAAAAAATTTGAAAACAGCAGATCTAAAAAATGGCTTGGAGATGAAAAGGTTAAATTAGATTACTTCGAGCTTCATTTTAGTGGCAACAAGTCTCTTTTTAAACCTGCTGAAAATTTAACACCCTCTAAGTCCGACTGGGTAACTTCAAAGAATACTGTTTACCAAAATTTAGATAATCATACAAGACTTTCCATTTATAGTATTTGGGGAGAATCTGTTTATGTTGGAGACTCCATAGTGAAAAGGGAATGGAAAATAACAGATCGTAAGAGAGTAATCTCAGGATACGAATGTAGAAGAGCTATCTGGGAAAAAGATGATACCACTAAAATTTATGCTTGGTTTAGCAATAAAATTGTCCCCTCTACTGGTCCAGAGACTTTCAATGGTCTTCCGGGAACTATTCTTGGCCTTGCAACTGAAGATGGAGGGGTGGTTTATTTTGCAAAAAATATAAAAGAAGCTTACGTTGACCCAGACAATTTAAAACCATCAACTCGAAAAAAGGAAATCTTTAAGGAAAAGCAACTTAGAGACAAATTAGAAAAAAGAGCCAAGTCCAGTCCATGGATGAGCAGACTTGTCAACGAAGTTTTTGCTTGGTAAAAAGAGCCATTAACGGAATATAAATTCAATTTTTCTTTCAAAAGTATTTCCAAACTGATCAATAAAAACAAATTCATGTTTCCCTTCGTTGGCTACAATTTCTTTCTTATGTGAACCAACTGTTTTTCCTAAAAAGTCTTGATCCATATACCAATATATTTCAGCTTTGGGATTCTTGTGAGCAAGTTCAAAAATAGATGCACTAATTTCGCCGTTTAAATCTTTGGGTACAAAAATCTTTAGTCCATCTGTTGGGTATATTAAATCCATTACTTTTTCATTTTCTTCAATACACTCGGGATGAATGTCAGGCAGCTTTTTGTAATCAGGATGATTAAGTCTATAGTATCTCTCTTGCAAAGGAGGAAGAGTAAACCAAACTTTCTCAACCATTTCGTCAATAGAATAACACTTACGATTGACTCTATTTTTAAGTTGCTGATCCAAATGAATTTTTTTATGAAATGAACAAGTTGGAAAATATACCCCCATTTCTGAACTATTTATAAACTTTGTTTCTGGACACAAATCTGATTTTCGAAATCCACTTTTGACACATACCTCAATTGGAAAAAGCTCATTGGACGGTGAAGAGAACCAAGAGGTATTTGGAAGTTTTTCAAACGCATCAAACATGAGCGGAGCAGCCATCTGAACTCCAGTTAAACCAGGCCTACCTTCTCCATCGGCATTTCCAACCCAAACTCCTACAACGTACTCTGGAGTAATACCAATACTCCAAGCATCTCGTTGCCCAAAACTTGTTCCTGTTTTCCATGCAATCTCTCTTGATGAATCAAAAATTTTCCAAGCTCCCTGCTCTACTGGTCGATTTACCTGAGATAAAATTTGATAAGTTTGATAAATTGACGCTTTTGAAAAATTTCTCAAGTCTATCTCAGAAGTTGGCTCAACATCTTTCAAATAACTTGGTTTTTCTAATGTTTGATTGGTTAATTTTCGAGTCAAATAATAGTATGCTGAGCAAAGCTCCCAAAGTTTGCATTCAGCACCACCTAAGATCAAGGAAAGTCCATAATGTGAAGGTTTTTTATCAATTGTTGTAAAACCAAGCTCTTTTAATCTTTTGTAAAATTCTGGGACTCCATAATTTTGAAGAAGTCTTACAGCAGGAATATTTAAAGATCGTATTAATGCATCAGATGCCGATACAGCACCATCAAAGGTTCGAAAAAAATTTTGAGGTGAATATCCAGAAATTTTTGTTGGTACATCTTCGAGCAAAGCATCTGGAAGTAATGTTCCATTTTCAAGCATCGACATAAACAAAAAAGGTTTTAAGGTACTTCCTGTACTTCTTCTTGATTCAATAATATCAACATTAGAACCACAGTCCTCAGAAGAACACTTAGTATTTCCAATGTAAGAGATAACTTTAGCTTTCTGAACATCAAAAACCAAAATAGAAGCATTTTGAATTTCATTTAAAGCTAGTCTTTGATGATAAAGTTCGATTAAATCAAATAAGGCAAGCTGTAAATCGCTATCTATACTGGAGCGTACCACACGGTTTGAATTCCCTTCTTTTGCTACTCTATTGATTAGATGCAATGCTTTTTGTGGTAGAGGGAGTGGTTTTTGTGGCAGAGGCTCATCCTTGGCAAGATTACAATCCTCTAGTGAAATAATTTCATTCTGAGCCAATTTATCTAACAAACGATTTCTTTTTAAAAGTAGACGTTTTTGATTCTTTCCTGGATAAATCAAAGAAGGAGCATTCGGAAGAACAGCAAGAGTTGCAATCTCTCCCCAAGAAAGTAAGTCTGAAGATCTGCCATAATATCTCCATGATGCAGCTTCTAAGCCAACAACATTTCCTCCAAAAGGTGCATGAGAAGCATATGCATTAAGAATTTCTTCTTTTGAATACGATAATTCAATTCTGATTGCTAATATAATTTCAATTATTTTCTCCTTGTATGTTCTTGGTTTTCCTTTCCTAGAGAGACGAATTAATTGCATTGTTATGGTACTTCCACCACTTACAACTTTGGCTGAAAATAAATTTTGATAGAAAGCTCTTATTATGGAAACTGGATTTACGCCAAAATGATAAAAGAAGTATTCATCCTCAAAATGTGTAACAGCTTGTTGGTATTTATAATGGACTGAGTCAGATGAAGGAAATCTCCACTGTCCATCACTTGCTATTCTGGCAGATAGTAGTCTACCATCACTGCTTTCAACAACAGTTGAATATGGGTCATTGAAGAGAACTTTAGGAGATGAAAACCAAAATAAGAAAAACAAAAGCAGCACAAAGGCCAAAAAAATAAATCTTTTTTTATTCAATGGTTTTGTCAACCTTATTAAATACAAATTATTATTTGAGAACTGTTAATTCACCACCTGGCTGAACAACTTTCACTCGATAACCTCCAACTCGAGCATTAATTTCGTTTTCATACATTGCCTCACAATAAACAGTAGGAAGATTGAACTCACCTAAATAAGAAGCATTTAAAATAACTCTAAATTTCTTTTTCTTATTTTTACTGATGTTAAAGTAAGTCATAACCCTATCGTCTCTAAAGTCTTGATAATCAGGTTTATCTTTAAGTAAAGTTGAAGCGTTAACATCCATTCTAGTGTTTCTTATTTCCCAACCTGATGGAAAGATCTGAGTTAGAGCAAGGTTAGTATAGTTGGACTTCAAACCAGGATGATAAATCTCAACTTCAGCGATAAAGTCTGTTCCCTGTTCAATTTCTCTTACACTAATTATATTTTCTTTTAAATCAAGATAAGTAACTTTCATTGTAAGATTACTCTGGGCAGAAGAATTATCTCCACTAATAGGAATACCACTCAATTGTTGTTTGATAAAAATCTTCTTTTTAGAATTATTAACTAGCTTAACAGTCCCTGTTCCATTGCTTTTAAATGAAAGGACGTTCTGACTAATTGGAGACTTGGTTGAAACGGAACTGGTATTTCCATTAACAGTTATTTCATAAAACATTTCTTCGTTTAAATCATTTCCAACGTATTTACTAATCGACATCAAACTATATGCAGTAGTTTGAGTACTGTACCAAGAGTTAGATGAGAGTCTTTTGGAAATATTATCCATAATGGATTTTCCGGTAGCATAATCTCCAAGTAGCGTTAGAACTTCTAAAATCATTGCCTCGTCTCTAGTTTTACTGCCATAAGTATATGAACTAGCTTTGTAATTTTCAATGGTAATGCCTAAATTTCTAACAATGGATTTGGCAACTTCTTTTTTACCTGCAAGTACATATGCACCTGCTAATCTCCATTTTGATGCAATTGTAAGATCCTTGATCTCCTTCATCCTATTCATAGCACCAAGAGCTGGTTTATCAGCAAGTGCGAGAGTATAAAGCCTATACGATTGCACAAGTTCACTTGAAACACCGCTATCGTAATATCTACTCCAAGTATTAGCTCTTTGTTTTTGATATTTCACCCATTTTTTTATCAATTCGTCAGGAACATTATATCCATTATTTTTTGCTTCAATTAAAAAATGTCCAGCATAATTAGTTCCCCATTCAGAAACACTACTACTGTAATTTGGCCAATAAGAAAAACCACCATTTTTGAGCTGGAACGTTTTGATTCTTCTAATGCCCTGATCAATGTTTTTTTGGATGTTATTTTTTTCATCTTTAGTTAGATCCAATAAATTAGATAAGAAAAGCTGTGGAAAAACTGAAGAAGTTGTTTGTTCAATGCATCCGTGTGGATACCTAATTAAATATTGCAACCTGCTCTCTAAATTCAACGGAGGAATGCTTGATACTTCTAGAACTCCTGAATTTGTTCCCTTTATTCCAACAAGATTGTAATTACTTGACCATGAACTTCCAGGTTCAATCATTGCCTCAGTGATGTCTTCAATTCTTGGATTTGGTATCCGCACGGCTATGTCTATTTCATGAGAAGCTTCCTTCTTTCCGCTTTTAACCATCACTTTCACTTTTCCCTTACCAATCTGATCTGAAACTTTTAGTTTAAAGTTAATTACCTGATCTCCAACTTCATTGAAAGCAAGGCTTTTAGTGGATTGATCTTCAACTGTAAAAAAATCATTTGTTTCAACAGAAATTGATACATTTTTAACGGATTTATCCATTGCAAAAACTGTAACGGGGAGTGTAACATAATCCTGAGGAGATACTACTCTTGGAAGAGTGGCAAGAACCATCAAAGGCTTTTTGACAGGAGTTGTTTTTTCAGTGCTTCCATAAGCACCATTATTTTCAGCAACAATCATAGTTCTAACAGAACCAACATAATTTGGCATGATGTACTTGTGTGTATTGGATTGACCTGCTTCAACAGTAAAAGGGCCCAGAAAGATGACCACAGGTTTAAATCGATTTACTTTACTTACATCATTTTCTTTTTCAAATTCATCTCCACCAAGTGCCAAAAGTCCAGCCATTTCACCAGAGTAAGCACCAATTACATACTTGTACATGTCCCAAGTTTTAATTCCTAATGCCTCTTTAGCGTAAAAATGATACCAAGGGTTTGGTGTTTTAAAATTGGTTAAATCCAACAGCCCATCATCAACTACAGCTATGGTGTAAGTCATTTTTTTTCCGTTTTTCTCACTAACTGTTAATTCAACTTCATTTTCAGGAGCTAATTCATCCGCCATTTCAAGTATTGGCTTTAGCAAGGTGTTTGGATCCTGAACTTTAATTGATTGAATTCCATAGAGTCGAATAGGAAGATCGTTTTGTTTATTGTCGTGTGGCTGAATTAAAGAAATATTAACGAACACGTTTGGTGCCATTTCAGGAGTAGCATCAAATGAAAACTTGTGATTATTTTCATTAGGATTTACCAAAAAGGTTTGCACAACTTTAGAACCAGATTCAATGCTCACTAGAGCGCGACCTTGATTAAATTCAGGTAATTCAACATGTATTTTTTCGCCAACATTGTACTCTTTTTTATCAGTCGAAAAAACAAGCATTTCTGCACCTTGAGGATTATCATTTCCAGAATTATTCCACCATCCGCGGTAAGTTAGATAAAAAGTTTCGCCAGTACTGTGACCTGAAACTGGATCTGTTATTCGGATTAGCTTTCTTCCATAGTAATTTTTATCAAAACGCATTTCATAGATTACTTTCCCGTTCTTTGTATCTACAATATCAGATTTAATTAGATGTTTTGATTTATTGGAAACATATCTGGCTAAATCATCATTGTAGGATCTTTCCCACCACCATCTCCAGCGAACGTCAAAAATTTCAATCTTAAGTCCTTTTCGATCGACTGAATTACCATTTTCATCTACAGTAACAATCGAAATTAAATTTTCATCGTTTGAAAATAGAGCCCCATTCCATCCATCACCTTCAGGAACTTTCACCCCAACATAAGATGAAAAAGGAGAATAACTAATGGTTTGATTGTTAATGCTAAAATCTCCACTTTTTTCAAAAACCCTAGTTTTAAAATTGGCTTGAAGCATTCCGGGTGATTGTTCACCAACATTAATATCCGAGTTAAAAAAGGCTTTACCATCAAGATTTGTTTTTCCCTCAAAAATTAAACGGTCATTGGATTGAAACGATTTAGATGGATCATCAAAGCTATATTTATCGAACTCTTTAAAAGAGGTTTTACCACTTTTTAAAGATAATTCAACGTCAGTTTTAAGATCTTTAGCTTTTGCCCCATGAAGCCATGTGGATTGAATTTCACAAGATTGATTTTCATTCGAAATAAATTTTCCATTGAAGTCAAGATTGATTTTCAAACGATTTGGTTTTACAGTTTCAATCTTGATCTTCTTTGAAACTACCGTACCGCCAACTCTTACTTTTGCCAACCAGTTTCCAGTTGGTGATGTAGGCTCAGTTGAGGTTCTAAAGTCATAAAGTCCATTAACAGACGAAACCTTTACTCTTCGCTCATAAAGCTGATTGTCGGGATTGTACAACTCGAAAACAACAGGATGATTCTCTGCAATTACATCATTTTTATCTTCTAAAATAAAAGACAAATACAAAGAGTCGCCAGGACGCCAAACACCTCTTTCACCATATAAAAATCCTTTAACTCCCTTGTTGACCCTATTTCCACTAACATCAAACATACTCAAGGATAATGAAGAACCGTCATCTAAGCGTAAGTATCCTTTTTGATTGCCTTTTGTCGCCACCAAAAAGAAGGGCTTAGCATTTAAATCTAATTCAGTTAGGCCATCTCCGTCAGTAAGGTTTTCTTGAATCAGCTGATTTTGATAATTGTATACTGCTATAGTTACTCCATTCAATGGACTTGTTGTTTTAATGTCAGTAACTGCTACACTAACTTTATTATCAGCAGATCTTTTGGCAATTATTCCCAAATCAGAAGCAAAAATATTACTGGATACAGATCTTCTATTTACATTGTAGTAGGAATCTTTGCAAGGATTATCTCTATCCTCCCACCTATATTCATAATAATAATCATCATAATAATCGTAATATTCGTCCCAATAATATGAATTGGGTCCATCATACTGTGCTAGCTCTGAATCCTCACCCTGAGAAATTACTTCTGGTTCAACGTACTTTTGGTCGCAGGGATATATTGATTGTGATCTATCAAAGCTTAGCTGAACTTTATAAATCGCACCAGGCTCACTTGAAATAAATTTGGAAAGATCAATCGAGAAAGTGTTCCATGAGCCATAACCAATAGCCTTTTCGGAAATCAATTCAATTTCGTCCTTAAAAATGATTCTACCAACACGTTTGATTTCTCTTGAACCATCATATTGATTTACCTGAAAAAATTGAGCAATGTTGTCTTCGAAAACTTTAATGATTTTAACATTTACACCTTTTAAGTTTACCGCTTTGAATGGATAAATTAAACCATCTGTACTGGGAAGGATTACACCACTAGAAAGAGCTTCAATTGCAGGTTTAATGCTTGTGAAAGTTACTTTTTGTTCAAATGAGCTTTGGAGATTATATCCCATAATATTTTTTAAGCCTTGGTCTACGATAATGGTGTATTCACCACTTAATCTTTTTCTTGGATAAACGTTTATATCGTTGCCATCAACTGACAAGCGAACATTTACATCTTGGTTTTTAAAGCGAACCAATCCATTAATGTTTTGTTTCCTTTTCAAAGGATCTGAAAAATGAAGTGTGAGTATTTGATCAGGATGTTGAACAATAGTCGAATTGGTAACAGAGAACTCTCCAAGAGGAGGAATGGAAATAATTTCAATTCCATTCTCCTTTGCACCAATTTCCACAGAATTCCAAGACACATCAACGGTTTCCAAAGTTTCTTTTCTCTGGATACTATCCACTACAAATTCATGAAATAAACCATCTGAGGAGTGTTCCCAGTAAACAGACAGATTTTTGTTAGACTGTAAAACATCTACAATAGACTCTAATTTTTCCGCATCTACGTGATCAGCCGTGTGAATTTTACAAAGCGCTTTTTGCCAATTTAAATCATCTTCATTAACTGCTTTTAAACCATTAAATTCAAAGAAAATAGCTTGCTGTATTGTTTGAAATGCGAATTCAAAATCTTCGAAATCATCGTCAACATCAATCAGACTTCCTAATTTAAAATTAGCGCTATATTTAGTACCAGAAGGAAGTGGATCACTAGGCGTAAATTCAATAGTTCTGCGGTCGATCCATTTCGTTGTGCCCTCAATTTTTGGTTCAAAATCAAAGAGATTTTTTTCAAGAGGTGTGCTAAATACCTCTTCGCTAACATCGTCAATTAAACGAATGTTAATTGTTGATGAATTTGATATGAGGCCTGACGTGTATCCTGAAATGTGTCCTTTAAAAACTGACTTATTTTGAATGACAGCTGTTTTGTTGTTTTCACAATTGCTTAGAAAAAGAACAATAAAAAAAGCAGTAGATAGTAGAAAAATGGATTTTAAAAAAGATTTCATTATTTATAGTATTGAAGATGCATGCGCATCAATTATAAAATTTCACTAATTATTTTTTCTATGGTAAAACCTTCAGCTTCGGCAATATAATTACGAACCATTCGATGCCTGAGAATTGGCTCAGCAACAGCTTTTACATCTTCAATATCTGGAGCATACTTTCCATTAATAGCAGCATGACACTTTGCACCAATTATTAAATATTGTGAAGACCTAGGACCCGCTCCCCAGGAAATGTATTT
>JAZADZ010000072.1:0-10646 GCA_036123135.1 Bacteroidota bacterium
CTTTCAGGAGAAGACAAATTGTATCTTCCAATAATATTGACAATATTTAGTTTTGCACCATTAAAGGCAGTTACTTTTCCTTTCTGTAAAAGTACGTTAAAGCCATAGTTTGTTAATTTTTTTTCCAGCCAATCTGCACAATAAATATGCTCTCTGGTATTGGGTATTCTAGGTCCAAAATCCACTTGTTTTTTTACGAAAAAAAAGGCAGAGTCAGCGTCAAATTTTGGTACTGTTATTTTTTGTTTTGAAGTTTCTTTTTTATTTGCACTATTGGAAGACGTTGTGCTGGTTTCGGTTTCTCTTTTAATTTCCGTTTCGCAGTTCGAAAACAATAGACAGAAAAGCACTAATGTGCAAAGCGAATAATTAAAAGTCATTTCGGGCGAATTATTTACCAAAGATAAAAACCTGTTTAATTCTACGAAATGGTTTTTTAACATTGATAATTAATACGCCGACAAGCAAAGTGAATAAACCTATCATTTGTTGACCGCTTATACTTTCTCCATAAAAAACTCCAAATACCACAGCCACAATTGGAATTAGGTATGTTATTGATGAGGTAAAAACTGGACTAGAAATTTTGATTAATCGATTGAAGACAAGAACAGCCAACGATGTTCCAATTAATGCTAGCAAAAATACAGCTATTAATGCCTCATTGCTAATTTCACCTATTAAAATTAAACCATAAAAATCAGTACTTAGAAGATAAAACAAAGAAGGAATTCCTATAAATAAAAAAGAAACAGATGTAATTAAGTTAGGGTGTAAGTGTTGGAGTTTGTATTTTATTATGTTTAAACTTATTGCATAGCATAAAGATCCAGCTAGAACCATTAAAATAGGAAGCATTGGGGTTGATATTTGTTCGGGCTGGTTGAATTTAAAAACTATCAAACAAGTTCCTAAAATTCCTGTAAGAATTCCAATAATGTGCTTAATTTTCCAAGCAAATGAGAAAAAAACAGCTGCAATAACAATTGTAAAAACAGGAACCAAAGAGTTGAGCATTCCTGCAACGGCACTTGAGATTTTTAGTTCTGCATAAGCAAACAAAAAGGAGGGTATTCCATTTCCCAAAAAACCGGAGATAAGAAGGTAAGGAAGATCAGCCTTTTTTATTTTCCTACAATACTTGAATATGAGTGGGCTTAAAAACAAAAAGGCTAAGGATAACCTTAAAGATGCAAGAACATCGGGAGATAATCTCTTTATCCCATTGTTATCCATCAGTGCGATTTTTATCAATAAGAATGAACTCCCCCAAATTATTGAGAGAGAAATTAGAAAAAACCAAGATTTAATTTTATCATTCAATAGCAAAGGGCAATAAAAATTTAAAATAATGCGTTTACCTTAAAATGAAACGTATCATTTGTATATTTGGATTTGTAAAAACGCAAAAATGAAAAATATTTTTACAATTCTTCTGGTTTGTTTATTATTCCATGGCTGTTCTTCATCAGATAATGAAAGTACCATGCCCACCAAAAGTATATCAACCTTGTTTGCTGTCGATGGAATGATGTGTGAAAAAGGGTGCAAATCCTATTTAACAACTCAAATTGAAAAATTTCCTGGAGTACAAAATTGTGACATTAACTTCTCAGAAAAAACATTAATCGTTGATTTCAATGAAAACGAGGTAAATGTAAAAACGTTGGTTGAATCTGTTTCAACCTTAATGGACGGTAGATACTCAATTTCAGAGATATCATCTTCAGAAAAAATCGATTCAAAATCGACACCAAACAACTCCTCAGATAAAGCCATAAGTGTAGTAGATTTTGCATTTAAATTGCCTAATCTAACACACCTTTTTTCCAATTGGTTGTAATCTTCTTTTACTACTTTTTCCTTTTATATTTGTTGTAGATGAATTTATATTCTCAAAAACAAAGGTGGAAATATTTTCTTACCATTGTTGCTCTTTTGATAGCCTCAGGAACAATTTGGTATACCTCAAATATTGCCAATAAAGTTCAAAAGGAGGAGCGACAAAAGATAAAGCTATGGAGTCAGGCAATTCGTAAAAAGGCAGCATTGGTGAAATTAACCAATCAATCGTTCAGTGCACTTGCTGAAAAAGAAAGAGAGAGCGTAGAATTATGGGCAAGGGCAGAAAAGGAATTTGAAAAGCCACTTTCAGATTATGGTTTTGCACTTTCGATAATTCAGAGCAACGTCGATACCATTTACAAAAACGATAATATTCCACTTATTTTAACCGATGATTATGATCGATTTATTTCTTATGTAAATGTTCCTATTATTGAAGATTTAGAAAAGAGGATAAAGGAGGCTAAAACAAGCAAACTGAATTCCAATGTCAATGAACTGAGTGCATTGAAAATTACGCTTCTTGATAGTCTAATAAATAAATGGAGTAAAAAAAATAAGCCAATTGAAATTTCTTATTTACAATCCAAAAGTCAGCGAGTTTATTACTCTAACTCTAAAGAGTTTTATGATTTACAGTTCAAGAGAGATTCACTAATTCAATCATTTAATGATGATCTAACAAAAAACTCCGCACTTGTTCCAGTAATTTTTCTCAATTCAAATACTCTTAAGTTAATTGCTACTAATTACAAAACAGAAAATTTAGAACAATCCATCGCACAAATGGAAGAGGAAAATCCTCCAATTGAAATTGATCTTGGTGACAGGAATTTGGGAACCATCTATTATTTTGAATCACTTACTCTGAAGCAGTTACGGTATTTTCCCTTTGTAATGTTGGCAGTAATTGGGCTTTTTCTGATTGTGGCATATTTGCTTTTTAGCACATTTAGGAGGGCAGAACAAAATCAAGTTTGGGTTGGAATGGCCAAAGAAACAGCGCATCAACTCGGCACTCCATTGTCGTCTTTAATGGCATGGTTAGAAATACTCAAAGAAAGTGGTGTGGATCCCAATTCTATTACTGAAATGAATAAAGACATTCAGCGATTGGAAACCATAACTGATCGATTTTCAAAGATTGGAGCTTCTTCTAAATTAGAAAAGCTTGACGTTGTTGAGGCAGTATCTTCTGGAGTTGATTATCTAAAAGCTAGAATTTCTAAAAAAATTCAAATCAATTATGTCAACGATAAGCAACCTATATTTATCAGTTTAAATAGAGCATTGTTCGACTGGGTGGTTGAAAATTTAATAAAGAACGCTGTTGATGCTATGCACGGTGAAGGAGTTATAACCATTGAATTTGGGTTACAGGAAAAGAATATCTTTGTTGATTTTATAGACACGGGAAAAGGATTGTCTTCTTCAAAATTAAAAGATGTTTTTGAACCAGGGTATACAACAAAAGAAAGGGGTTGGGGTCTCGGACTTTCATTTGCAAAAAGAATAATTGAAGAACACCACAATGGGAAAATTTTTGTGCTCAACTCGGAATTGAACAATGGAACCACCTTTAGAGTTTCATTTCCCACGGAACAAAAGACCTCCAATCAATGAGTGCATATGTTATCATAATTGCAGCGGCTTTAATTATTATACTAAGCTTTATTTTCAATATTATTTCCAATAAGACGAATATTCCAAGCGTATTAATGTTAATTGTGTTGGGAGTATTTATACAACTTGTTGTTTGGTCACCTGATACAGCATCAAAAAGTTCTCAACTTATGATGGGACTTGAGATTCTTGGAAATGTTGGTCTAATTTTCATCGTTCTTGAAGCGGCTCTAGACTTAAAATTAAAAAAAGATAAAATTGGTCTTATTTCAAAGAGCTTTATAATTGCATTGTTTGCTTTATTGTTTTCTTCATTTGCAATAGCCAGTGTTTTTATGTTTTTGTGGTCTGATGGTAATGGCACAAATAACGTAAATTGGATAACCTCCTTGTTGTATGCGGTTCCACTATCAATTATGAGTAGTGCTATTATCATCCCTTCAGTTTCAAAATTGACAAAAAATAAAAAAGAATTTATGATATATGAAAGCACGTTTTCAGATATACTTGGAATAATGTTTTTTTATTTCCTAAAAAACAATAGATACGTTGAGTCTGCTGAACAGGTATTTAAAGATGTTTCCATTAACATTGTAGCAACCGTTTTAATTGCCCTTGTGATAAGCTACTTACTTGTTATTTTATTTCAAAAGCTTCAAATGCAAGCAAAGTACTTTTTAATGTTTTCGGTGCTCGTTTTGCTCTACGCAATTGGAAAAATATTTCATCTTTCTTCTTTAATCATCATTTTGTTCTTTGGCTTGGTTCTAAACAACAGCAATGTGTTTTTTATAGGACCATTGAAAGGACTTTCAGTTGGAGAAAAGCTTAAAAGCTCCTTACACGAACTTCATGTAATCACATTGGAAACGGCCTTTGTTTTAAGAACTTTTTTCTTTGTAGTTTTTGGAGTTACCATTTCAATTGCTTCTTTATTTGACTACAGATATGGTCTTTTAAGTATTCTTATAGTTGCGATTTTGTTTTTAATCCGATGGTTAATGTTGAGGATTTTTTCTGGAAAAGATATTTCTCCACAGCTATGGATTGCCCCAAGGGGATTAATTACCGTTTTATTGTTTTTCTCCATACCAAATGGATGGGTTGATGTTGATGGCGAAATGCTCAATGAATATACACCATTGTACGACTGTACTATACCGTTTTTTGATCAGGGAATTCTATTGTATACAATATTACTTACAAGTATTATCATGACAATTTCACTTATTACAACAAGAGGAGAAAAAGTAAAAGACGTTTTGTTGGATTCAATTAAACTCAAGAGTGGCGACAATAAAGTGGTTAGTAAAATTGAAGATGCACTTTCCGACGATTATCATTCAGATGATGAAGAGTAAATAATTTTTTACGTTATTTTTTATGTTGTCCTTGAGTCAATTAAATGCTACATTTGCCGAAAATTTAAAGAACACAAATGACAGAAGTTATGGAACAAATGGATATTAAAAATGTTTTAAATTCTTTAGGGATAAAATCTCAAAACAGTGGTTCTGCTGTTGGTGCGCATTGGTTTATGACAAGGGGTGAGAAAATTTCTTCTTATTCTCCTGTTGATGGCAATTTAATTGCCGATGTCAATGCTGCTACCAACATGGAATATGAAGCTTGCATAGAAAAAGCTCAAGAGGCATTTAAATCTTGGAGAATGGTTCCAGCTCCAAAGAGAGGGGAGATTGTTAGACAGTTTGGAGAGCTTCTAAGAGCAAAAAAAGAAGACCTTGGGAAGTTAGTTTCTTACGAAATGGGAAAGTCTTACCAAGAGGGTTTGGGAGAAGTTCAAGAAATGATTGACATCTGTGAGTTTGCTGTTGGTCTTTCTAGACAATTACATGGACTAACAATGCACTCAGAGAGGGCTCTTCACCGAATGTATGAGCAATATCATCCTCTTGGAATTGTTGGAATTATTTCTGCATTTAATTTCCCTGTTGCTGTCTGGGCATGGAATACTGCATTAGCTTGGGTTTGTGGAGACGTTTGCATTTGGAAACCCTCTGAAAAAGCTCCTTTGTGCGCCATTGCTTGTCAAAACATCATTGCCCAAGTTATTAAGGATAATAAGCTGCCTGATGGAATTTCATCGCTTATTATTGGCGAAGCAAATTTGGGTAAGCTTATGGCTGAAGACAAAAGAGTACCACTCGTTTCTGCAACAGGGTCAACTAGAATGGGTAAGTCGGTTGGTGAAGTTGTTGGTGCTCGATTAGGAAAATCATTGTTGGAGCTTGGAGGCAACAACGCTGTCATATTAACTCCAAGTGCAGATTTAAAAATGTTGCTACCTGCTATTGTTTTTGGTGCTGTGGGTACAACTGGTCAACGTTGCACATCAACAAGAAGGCTAATTGTTCATGATAGTATTTACAATGAAGTTAAAGAAGTGCTTGTTAATGCGTATGGACAATTGAAAATTGGAAACCCTCTTGATGAATCGAATCATGTTGGACCATTAATCGATAAAGCTGCTGTTGACATGTATTTAAACGCAATCAGTGAAGGTAAAAATGAAGGAACTAATGTTCTAATTGATGGAGGAGTATTGGAAGGCGAAGAGTATAAAAGTGGTTGCTATGTGAAGCCTGTAATTGCTGAGGCTGAAAATAGTTATGCTATTGTTCAGCAGGAAACGTTTGCTCCTATTTTGTACTTGTTGAAGTATTCTGGTGATGTATCGAATGCTATAGAAATTCAAAACAATGTGCCTCAAGGGTTATCATCAGCAATAATGACTACTGATATGAGAGAACAAGAAGAGTTTTTATCTCATAAGGGATCTGATTGTGGAATAGCTAATGTTAATATTGGTACTTCTGGAGCTGAAATCGGAGGTGCTTTTGGAGGAGAAAAAGAAACAGGTGGTGGTAGAGAATCTGGATCAGATGCTTGGAAAGTTTACATGAGAAGACAAACAAACACTATAAATTGGGGTAAGGAATTGCCACTAGCTCAGGGAATAAAATTTGAGCTTTAATTTAATTGGTGGTTTACTGTAACTCCAATTATGTTTAGTGTTTCAGGATTTGAGGTGTTAACATCACTAATTCTAAGGTATTTTAGTTCAACCGATAAAGACTTGTTTAAGTTGTATTCAAGTCCAGTTCCAAATCTATTTTTGTTGTAGGGATTTTGTTCTCTGTTGTTTAACAATAGATAGATTTCATGATAAATAAAGTAATTTAATTTTTTACTGAAATCGTATTTAGCTTTTAAGCGGAACCTTTCACACCATTCATTTAGGTCTAAACGTGCCATATTGTATTGCGTTCTTGACCTTAAATAAAAAGACAGCTCATTAAATTTTTTTCGTTTGGTTACATCCACATGAAATCTGTTTTGTATTTCATCACCGTATTCCCTTTGAAGAGACTTTACTCTATATGCCATTACAACCGAAAATGATTTATTAATTTTATATTTTCCAGAAAACTGGGTGTAAAGCTGATTTCTTCTTAGAGCATTTTCTTTCGTTCTGATTTCCGATTTTGAGGTAAACGAAATTTTTTTGTTCAGCTTGTATTGAAAACTTGCTTTAGACCATATTCCAAAGTCGTCTTGTGAGAAAAAGGCAATTGGAAAAAATATAAACGCAACTAGAAAGCGAAGCATAGGGTTCAATAATTAGCAATGGTAATTGTTCCTATGTCTATGACATCTGATCTACTTTCAATTGAGGTATTGATTTTAATCAAACTGTCTTGTCCATTTGGACACATTAAGCATTCGCTGTAGACAAATACTTCGTAGTTTCCTGTGTTTAAATATTTGAATTCAAAAGTGCCATCGTGGCTTGTGTTTACATCGTCATCGTGAGTGTTGTCAAGATCTCCGTAAATAATATAAACATCCTCACCTTGAGCATCGTACGTATCTGTAACTGTACCTAGAACATTAATGTTAGCGACAGAGACTTTTCCTTTTATGGTTCCATTTCCACCGACTCCTTCAACTTTGTTGCAAGAGAACAAAACAATTACGATGAGGGAAATTATTAGCTTAATTTTAAACATAGGTTATGTAATTATTACTTTAAAATTAAAACTAAAACACCACTTTTTACTAAAAGTTGATTAAATATGTAAGTTGAAGAATTAGTAACCAATGGTGTTTCTTACTCTTTCCATGGTTTTGGAAGCGACAGATTTTGCTTTTATCGAACCTTCCTCTAGAATTAAATCCAATTCACTTTTATTGTTCATATAGTGAAGAAATTTTTCTCTTGGATGACTGAATTTTATGTTGATTAAATCTAATAATTCTTTTTTAGCATGTCCCCAACCATATCCACCAGCCTTTAACTTCTTGGCCATGTTAGATGCTTGTTCTTTTTCAGCAACTGCACAAAACAATTGATATAAATTTGATGAGTCAGGATCTTTTGGGAGGTCCAGCGGAGTATCATCTGTAATTATATTTTTATTTATAATTTTTTTTAGTTTTTTTTCGTCTTCAAAAACATCTATCGTGTTGTTTTTAGATTTACTCATTTTCTCGCCATCAGTTCCAGGAATCAACATATTTTCTTCCTTAATAATGGGTTCTGGAACAACGAACAGGTTATTGAATTTATGATTGATTCTAGAAGCCACATCTCTTGCCATTTCAAGATGTTGAAGCTGATCTTTACCAACAGGAACCAAATTGGCATCGTACAACAAAATGTCTGCAGCCATTAGCATTGGATAAACAAATAAACCTGCGTTTACGTCACTGAGTCTATTGGATTTATCTTTGAATGAATGGGCTAGTTTTAGTCTTTGATATGGAAAAAAACAATTTAAGTACCATGCTAATTCGCTGCATTCAGGAACATCTGATTGACGATAAAAAACAGTTTTTTTAGGATCAAGACCAAATGCCAACCATGCTGCTGCAACTTTATATGTATTTTCCCTCAGCAGTACAGGATTCTTTATTTGAGTGAGAGAATGTAAGTCAGCAATGAATAAAAACGAATCATTTTCTTGGTCTTTTGAAATTTCAATTGAAGGGATAATAGCCCCCATAATATTTCCTAGGTGGGGTGTTCCAGTGCTTTGTATTCCTGTTAATATTCTTGCCATTGGTGTTGAATAGATTTAACAAAAGTAAGTGTTTACCTTAATATTAGTCTATGATTACTGATTTTCTAATAATTTTGTTTTTGTCTAACTTTCAAGCTGTTAATGTACTATTTGGGAATTTTACTTTCGTTTTTTTACAGGTTGTATTTTGGAATAATTTTTTTATTTACAGGGATACTGTTTCTTCCCTTGTTTGTGATTTTTGTGAATGGAAAAATTAAATACGATGCAGCATTTGTGCTAAAAAAAACATGGGCAAAGGTGCTATGCATTTTAGTTTTTATTCGTGTTAAAGTAACTGGAAACAAGCATTTCCCAACAGATCTTAATTACATCATTTGTCCCAATCATTCTTCCTACTTAGATATCATTATCATGTATTTAGTTGTTCCTGAAGAATTCGCATTTCTTGGTAAAGCTGAAGTACTTCGCTGGCCAATTATTAATCTTTTTTTCAAAAGAGGAATTGATATTCCTGTTTACCGTTACAGTGTAAAGCGACTTAAAGAATGTTTGGTACTTGCAACAGAGGCGCTTCAAGACAATAGAAGTATTGCAATTTTCCCTGAAGGGGGGTGGCAAAAAAGAGAGAAAAGTTTAAGAAGATTTAAAAATGGAGCATTTATTTTATCTACTGAATCTAGCAAGCCCATTGTTCCAGTTACTTTCAAAAATAATTTTAATTTATTTACCGATCATTTAGATTTTACTGGTATTTGTAGACCTGGTATAGCCAGAGTAGTTGTTCACGAGCCCATTTTTCCCATTTCTGATGAAGAAAAAGATTTAATATCTTTGCGTAACCAAACCTTTAATGTAATTAATAAGGAATTATCAAATGAAGTTGGATAAAAATACGGTTAAGAGGATTGCTGATTTATCAAAATTAGAGTTTACGAGTGATGAGACAACTGCTATTTTGAAGGATATGAACCAAATGCTTGAATTTATTGATCAGTTGAAAGAGTTAGATACTACTAACATTGATCCGCTGATACATATGACTGAAGATGAAAATATATTAAGGGAGGACGATGCAATTACTGGTACTTCTCAGCAAGAAGCATTGAAAAACGCGCCATCAAAAGATTCAACTTATTTTAAAATCCCAAAAGTTCTTGGGAAAAAGTAGCTTAACAAAACTCGTCAAAGGCAGCCGTTAAATTTTCTGCAATCATTTCTGCTGGTCTTCCTTCGATATGATGTCTTTCAATAAAATGTACCAGCTTTCCATCTTTAAATAATGCCATGCTTGGTGATGATGGTGGATAGGGTAAGCAATATTTTCTAACCTGATTTGTTGCTTCATTGTGGAAACCTGCAAATACAGTAAAAAGATTTGAAGGAATTTTAGTATGAGCAGAAGCCATTTTTGCTGCTGGTCTTGCATTAGCTGCAGCACATCCACAAACTGAATTAATAACAACAAGAGCTGTGCCTTTGAGGTTATTCAAGGATTGATCAACTTCTTCAGAGGAGGTGAGTTCTTTAAAACCTTTTGATGTTAAATCTTCTCTCATTGGGGCTACTAAATCTGCAGGATACATAAGTTTATTTTTTTGTAAAATTAATGTTTTCTAGCTGTAATCTTTGAAATTGGTTGAATAAAATGAGCGACAAAAGCTGAATTAAAAACCAATTTATTTTAATCAATTTGAGTCAATCAATTAATTTGGATTTATTCTTTTATTGAGAAAAAAAGTTTTAATAATTGTACTACATTCATTTTCAAGCACACCACCTTTTAAAACTGTTGATGGGTGAAGAACATCTTTTGCTTTACTCTGAAATCCTCTTTTAGGGTCACTTGCCCCATAAACAATCCTACCAATTCTTGTCCAAAAAGCTGCACCTGCACACATTAAACAAGGTTCTAAAGTGACATACAACGTGCATTCGTTTAAATATTTGTTTTGAAGATATTCGCTCGCAGCAGTAAAAACTTGCATTTCAGCATGGGCAGTAAAATCTGTGAGTTGTTCAGTCAGGTTGTGAGCCCTTGCTATAATCTTGTTTTTACTAACAATTATTGCTCCGACAGGAACTTCATTTTTCTCAAAAGCCATTTCTGCTTCTAGAATTGCTTTTTTCATA
>JAZADZ010000073.1:0-39542 GCA_036123135.1 Bacteroidota bacterium
CCAATCTCTTTTCTAATTTTTTTTCTTTTTTTCGCGTTAATTCCCCTAAAACTTCGTCCATCGAAAATAACATCTCCTTGATCAGGTTCAAGAAGACCTACAATACACTTTGTTAGCACAGATTTTCCCGATCCACTTTTCCCAATGATAAGGTTTGTTTGACCTTTTTTGAAGGTAAAACTAATGTCATCAAGAACCTTAACTCCAGAAAATGATTTTGAAATATTTTTTATCTCTATCAACTTAGAAGTAATTGAGTTAATAACACATTAAACATAAGAATCAAAATACTGCTGTAAACAACTGCCTTAGTGCTTTGTCTTCCAACCTCCAATGAACCTCCAGAAATTGAGGTATAATATCCAAAATAACCAGAAACACTAGTTATAATAAAGGCAAAAAATACAGTTTTTATTAGTGCATATTTTATGTATTCATAGTTCTCATATGAAAAGGATTGAATTCCCATAATGTATTGTTCAACAGGGATAATATTGGTCAACTGACAAATTGCCCAACCCCCAGTAAATCCAAAAAACATACTGTAGAGAATAATTACTGGGAAAATAAAAAGAGAACCTAAAATCTTCGGCCCAATTAAAAACCCAATTGAATTTACTCCCATTACTTCAAGCGCGTCAATTTGTTCTGAAACTCGCATTGTACCCAATTCAGAAGCGATATTCGACCCCACTTTACCAGCAAGAATAAGAGAAATAATTGTTGGACAAAACTCTAAAATCAAAGATTGTTTGACGGTAAAGCCCACTGTGTAATCTGGAATCCAAGCAGATTCAATTGCGCTTGCCGTCTGAATAACAAGAACTGCACCCATGAAAGCTGACATTAGTATTACCATAGGAAGTGACTTTATACCAAGCTGAATAATTTCTTCTACAAGCCTATCCCAATAGGAGGAAACCTTTTCAGGTTTAATAAAAAGAAAGGAAAGCATAGTAGTATATCGACCGATATGAAAAAACATAATTTGTGGTATAATTCTATAACGAAAATAATTAATATAAGTTGGGAAATAGCATCAACATTACCTAATTTTAAACTTCTATTAGCAGATTATGTCCCAATTTATTCTAAATAAATTACTCCCATTATTGTTTATTTTCTTTCTTCTTAGCTTAAGTTCGTGTTCAATACTTAAAAAGAAAAAAAATTGTGATTGTCCCAAATGGACAAATAATCAAAATCACTATGAAGAAGATTTTAACCAAAGCGTGTAAAAGCTTAAATAAATTGAGCTCTTCTCGAATATTTTTTTTACAATGAAAAACAACTATGTTATTATTATGGCTGGTGGAATTGGCTCAAGATTTTGGCCCATGAGTAGAACATCGTTTCCAAAACAGTTCCACGATATTCTAGGAGTTGGAAAATCACTATTGCAATTAACTGCCGAACGATTTAAAAAAATATGTCCGAAAAAAAATATTTACATTGTTACTAATTCAGACTACAAAGATATTGTTAAAGATCAGCTCCCTTTTTTGGAAAGTAATCAGATTTTATTGGAACCTTTTCGAAAAAACACAGCCCCATGCATAGCCTATGCAACATATAAAATCCATTCCTTAAATAACAACGCAAAGCTTATAATTGTTCCAAGTGATCAAATCATACTAAATCAACAAGAATTTGAAAATACGATTCATATTGCGCTTGACAAAGCGGATGATAATCAATTAATTACACTTGGAATACTTCCAACTCGCGCTGATACTGGATACGGGTACATTCAATTTGAGGAGTTTAAAAGTAATGCTAATTCTAATGTAAAAAAGGTCAAAACATTTACCGAAAAACCTCCCAAAGAGATGGCAATCAAATTTGTAGAATCTGGTGAATTTCTGTGGAATTCTGGGATGTTTATCTGGTCAAGTAACTCAATTATAAATGCTTTTACAAAGCTCAGCCCAGACTTACATAAATTATTCGACGAATCTTCAAGTAAATTTAATACTGAAGAGGAAATGCGTACTGTAGATACAATATATCCGCTTTGCAAAAATATTTCTATCGATAACGCAATTATGGAAAAAGCGGATAATGTTCTTGTTGTTCCATCGGATTTTGGTTGGAGCGACCTGGGTACTTGGGGTTCTCTCTATGAAAATTTGGAGAAAGACTCCAACGATAATGCTATTGTTGGTGAGAAAGTAATACTGTACAACGCTTCTAAAAATATCGTTCGAGTTAGTGAAAATAAACTTGTAGTTATTGAAGGTTTGGAAAACTACATAGTAGTTGAAAATGACAAAACGCTTCTTATTTGCAAGAAAGAGAATGAGCAAAACATCAAATCATATGTTCAGGATGTGAAAGCAAAATTTAAAAATGAAGATGTGTAAATTTTATCTTAAAACTTTCTGCCTTTCTGCATCCAATCGCATAAAAATAAATATCAGCGCAGAAAATGTTAATACTGCAGAACCACCCTTACTAAAAAAAGGTAAAGGAATTCCAATGACAGGTGCCAAACCTATTACCATTCCAATATTAATCATAAAGTGAAAAAATAAAATACTTGCTGTGCAATACCCAAAAATTCTTGTGAATTTACTTCTCTGTCTTTCTGAAATCATCACAATTCGAATAAGCATTGCCAAATAAAGTATTATAAAAAACAAACAACCTAAAAATCCCCATTCCTCTGCAAAACTGCAAAAAATAAAATCTGTGCTTTGTTCTGGGACATGTCTGTATTTATTATTGCTTAACGTACCATTTAAAAACCCTTTACCCGAGGTTTCTCCCGATCCAATGGCAGATAAGGCTTGCCACATGTTGTATCCATCTCCTCTTCTATCTTCAACGATTCCAAACATAATTTGAAATCTGTTTCTATGTCTCTCTTTAAAAACAGAATCGTAGACGTAATCAATACTCAAATTTATAGCTATTCCTATTAAAATCGACCAAATCAAAGCTATGTACCTTGGTTTTCGGTACCTTGGTAAAACAAGTAGCTTTATAACAGCGAATAATATCCCACCCAACAATACAAGAACAAAAGCAAAAATCATATTCCCCGATACTGGGATCCCCAAAATTAAATTTTCAGACTCGGATGCCTTTAAAAAAATTGCAATGACTACAATTAAAACAGCAAAAAATCCATACAGAAGAACATTCCCGGAAAGACCCTCTCTATACATTACAAAAATAAATGCAAAAAATACCAGCATAGTTCCAGCATCGGGCTGCATTAAAATTAAAAAACAAGGGACAATGAGAATTAGCAATACAACAACTTTAGTTTTGATATCCTGTATTTTCACATTCACAGAACTTAAGTATTTAGCTACAGCTAAGGAACATGCTAGTTTAGCAAATTCACTTGGCTGTATAGAAATACTACCAAATTGAAACCAAGAACGAACGCCTTTAATGGACGGCATAAAAAGAACACCTATTAGAAGGGCTAAAACAATTATATAAAAAATATAAGCGCTATTTTTAATGAATTGCCCCTCTAAAAGCATTATAAATATTCCAAAAAATAATGAAATTAGTACCCAGATCGCTTGCTTACCGTACGTTGTAGAAAAATCAACGATATTAACAGATCCGCCCTCATGAGTGCTTGAAAAAATAGTCAGCAAACCTATAAACAGAATACTTAAAAATAAACTTAGTAAGTATTTATCAGTCAAATTCCATATTGATTTTCCTCTAGCCATTATTAAAATGTGAAATCACTGTTTTTATTTAAAATGATTGCCTTTTCAATTTTCATTTTTTTTACTTTTCCTTTTTCACTCAACTTTCCTTTTAGAAATTTTTCGATCAAAACACTTGCAATTGGTGCCGCCCATGTTCCTCCCCAAGTTCCAAACTCAACGTATACAGCTAAAGCTATCTTTGGATTTTCTTTAGGGGCAAATGCAATAAATACAGAATGATCATTAAAGTTTTTATTTTCAACTGTTCCTGTTTTACCACAAACAGAAATACTATCAATTTGTGCACTTTTTGCTGTACCATACAAAACCACACGCTCCATTGCATCGATTACAGGATTGTAAAAAACAGAATCGATTTCTGTAGAAAGTTGTTTTAAAAATTCAGGTCTCTTTGTTCCGTTCTTACCAATTTTTTTTACCAAATGAGGAGTATAATAATATCCCTTATTGGCGATTATTGCCGCCAAATTAGCCATTTGTATAGGAGAAACACCAAGCTCACCCTCTCCTATACTGTTGGAGTAAATTGTACTAAAAGCCCATCTATTTTTACCATACCAGCTGTCGTAGAAATCTAATGATGGTAAAAGCCCCTTTTTTAACCCTGGAATATCCGTTTTCAATTTTACACCTATTCCAAATTTTTGAACTGCATTTCTCCATTTTTCTAGCCCTAATCTACTGTCAATGAAAATATTTGAGTTTTGCCCCCTCAAAATTAGACGTTTGTAAACTTGGTAGAAATAAGGATTACAACTGTGCTGAATGGCTATTTTTAAATTATATGGTGGCTCATGATTGTGGCAGCCAATAATTTGTTTATTGCATGGAAAATATGAATTCAATTTTATCACTCCCTCATTGAGTGCAATTAGAGATTGAACCAATTTAAAAATTGAACCAGGTCTGTAACTGTCATTGTATATGGGTCGATTTATGAGCGGCTTTAAAGAATCGTTCTTTAAAAGCGCTTTATAGTTACTGCTAAAATTTTTCCCAGAAAGAAGGGATGGATCGAAAGTTGGTGCCGAAACCATTGAGAGGATCTCACCGGTTTTTGGTTCAATAGCTACAATACACCCTAATTTATTTTTCATCAATTGCTCTCCTAGTTGCTGTAAATCGCTGTCAATAGATGTATAAAGGTTTTTCCCTTTTACAGGTTTATTTTCTTCAATTTGCTCCTTTTTATTCCCCTTATAATCTTTTAAATAAAATTCCTTTCCTCTCTGGCCTCTTAAATCATTCTCATATACACTTTCCAGACCAGTAATTCCGATATAATCGTTCTTAAAATATGGTTCTTCATCGTTTTTATGATTATCGTATTGCTCTTTGCTAATCTTTCTAATGTATCCTAAAATATGAGCAGCAATTTTTTTGGGGTATCCTCTCTCTGAAGATCGAACTGCAGCAAATCCACTGTATTTTTTTAAGGCAGTAGAAATCTTTGCATAGTCTTCTTTATACATTCCTTCAATAAATAAAGAGGCTTTATAAGAGACATTGTATCCAGATGAAGCCTCAATTATTTTATCATCAAATTGCGATTTCGAAATTCCCAATAAAGAGCACAAGGCAAGCGTATCAATTTTTCCAATTTCTTTAGGTGTGACCATTATATCATAAACTTGATTGGCAGACACCAATAGCTTGCCATTCCGATCGTATATTAATCCTCTTGGTGGTTGAATACTCTTCTCTGTAAGCGTAATAACTTTGGCTCTGTTTTTCCACTTAGAATCAATTACTTGAACAAACAACAATCGAAAAATAAAAACCATTCCAATCAAAATCACTATCAAGATTATCACCCACCTTCTTCCTTGAAAAGGATCCATTTTATTTTCGTTTTATAGAAATTAATTGTATTGTAAAAAAAATACCGGTTGAAATTAAAGCGTTTGTAATTGCCTTGAGAAATAAAATATGAATTCTGTTGAAATGAAACTCCTCTATAGTATAAAACCAAAAGTGATGAAAGAATGTAATTAAAATTGAATAGTACAAAAAGTTGACCCATCCGATTGTATTAAAATTTAATTCTTTTATTGGATCATATCCGTCTTTGGAGAATATAAAATTTAAAAGCGGATTTTTAAAAAATGCGACAAATACCAAGGAAGACATGTTTAATCCAATTGTATTTCTAAACAAATCAATACTGAAGCCCATAAACAACGCTAATGCCATAAGCAACCATCTTTCAATTGAAGGCGGTAAACAGATGATGACTAGGCCATATACCAATGGAGAAATAAAAAAATTTGCTCTTCCTATATCAAGTTGATCAATAAAAAAAACTTGAACAAGTAACAAAACCGAAAACATAAGTATTTTTTGTAAAAAAAATATCATTCTTCCTGTTTTTGTAATTTGAATTGATCCCTCAACTTGTTTTGAATTATGTATGAATTAAACAGTGATGCATAATTCTCAGAAATTGCAATTTTGATGTTTAAAAATTGAGACCCTTCAATTTCATCCACTTTAATTACCTTACCAACCAAAATGCCTGAAGGAAAAATTCCCGTTGCTCCACTTGTTTCTATTAAATCGCCTGGGAAAACTTTCATGTAGCTAGGAATATCTTCCACAGTTGCAGTTTGCCAATCATCATCAGCTAACCATTTTACCACGCCAAAGCTGTGGGTACTTTTGTGGCGAATTGCTAGCTCAAATTTGTTATTTATAATGGGTAATACGGAACAATAATACTTTCCAACTCCTGAAACAACGCCAATTAAGCCAATGTCTCCAATAACTCCCATTCCGTTTTGAATTCCATTTTTTGATCCTTTATTCAAAACCAATATATTTTCTCTGTTTTTAAACTGACTGCTTATCACCTTTGAGTACACGAAACCATATTGATTTTTAAAAACTGAATCATTTAAAAAAACAAAGTCATTGCTAATTAGAATTTCCTGATTAAATAATTTGGATTTTAGCTCTTCATTTTCCTTCTGCAAACCTTGATTTATTTGAGCTAAACTAAAATATGAAGTGATAGAGGAATTTAAATTTATAATGCTACCAAACAATTGATTGGTAGAACTTAAGTATTTTGAGTGGTGAAGTGTGTTTCTCCAGTTGAAAATAAAGAAAAATGAAATTATCTGAATTAATAGAAACAATAATAAATTACTATTGTTCTGAATTAACCGGATAATATTTCGCATAAGTTTCTCCTAATTAATTAGTGTTAAGCTTTAATCAAAAATTGAAACTTATCAATGTTTTTAAGAGCAATCCCTGTTCCTCTGGCAACAGCTCTTAAAGGATCCTCTGCAATGTGAACAGGCAATTTAGTTTTTTGAGAAATCCTTTTATCCAAACCTCTTAACATTGATCCACCTCCTGCGAGATAGATTCCAGTTTTGTATATGTCTGCAGAGAGTTCAGGAGGAGTCATTTCAAGGGCACTAAGAATAGCTTCCTCAATTTTTGAAATTGATTTATCAAGGGCATGAGCAATTTCTTTGAAACTCACATAGATTTCTTTTGGGATTCCTGTCATTAAATCTCTACCTCTAACAGCATAGTCTTCCGGAGGATTTTCGAGTTCTGGAAGAGCAGCACCTACTTCGATTTTTATTTGTTCCGCAGTGCGCTCTCCAATGAGAATGTTGTGTTGTCTTCTCATGTACTCTTCAATGTCGTTGGTAAAATCATCTCCTGCCACTCGGATAGATTTATCACAGACAATTCCTCCAAGAGCAATAACAGCAATTTCAGAGGTTCCACCCCCAATATCAATAACCATATTCCCCATTGGTTCTTCAACATCAACACCAATTCCAATAGCTGCTGCCATTGGTTCATGGATTAGATAAACCTCTTTTCCACCAGCATGCTCAGCAGAATCTTGAACAGCTCTTTTTTCAACCTCAGTAATTCCACTTGGAATGCAAATTACCATTCGCATAGAGGGTGAAAAAAATCTACTCCCAATATTCATCATTTTTATCATACCACGAATCATGTGTTCAGCAGCTTGAAAATCAGCAATAACACCATCTTTTAAAGGCCGAATGGTCTTAATGTCTTCGTGGGTTTTACCATGCATTTGTTGCGCCTTTTTGCCAATGGCAATAATATTACCAGTAGATCTATTTTTTGCAACAATGGAGGGCTCGTCAACTACAACTTTATCGTTGTGAATAACAAGGGTATTTGCAGTACCTAAATCAATTGCTATTTCTTGTGTAAAGAAGTTGAATAAACCCATAATTAGTGTATATTAATGTTTAAAATGCCTGTTACCAGTAAAAACCATTGAAACACCATTATTATTGCAGAAATCAATGGAAAGTTGGTCTTTGATTGATCCGCCGGGCTGAACTACAGCTTTTATTCCCTCATTTGACGCAATTTCAACACAGTCTGGAAAAGGAAAAAATGCATCAGATGCCATCACTGCTCCTTTTAAATTAAAATCAAAAGATTTTGCTTTGTGTATAGCTTGATTTAGAGCATCAACTCTAGATGTTTGGCCTGTTCCACTCGCCAACAATTGTTCGTTTTTTGCTAGAACAATGGTGTTTGATTTAGTATGTTTTACCAGCTTGTTGGCAAATACCAAATCAATTTTTTCTTGATGGCTAGGTTCTTGATCTGTAGTACTTTTGAAGTCGGTACTATTTTCTGTGAGAGTGTCTCTATCTTGAACAATTATGCCGTTCAAGCACGTTCGGATAATATGGCTAGAAAAAGGAACTTCTTTTTGTTTCAGAATTATTCTATTTTTTTTGCTTTTCAAAACTTCTAATGCATCATTACTGTACTCATGTGCAATGACTACTTCACAAAATAAGGAGTTTATTTCATTCGCAGTTTCTAGATCAATGGGACAATTAGAAATCAATATTCCACCGAAAGCAGAAATAGGATCTCCTGCAAGAGCATCCTTGTAAGCATCAACAAGATTATTTCTAGTAGAAAGACCGCAAGCATTATTGTGCTTTAAAATAGCGAATGTTGGTTTTTGGTCTTTAAATTCGTTCATTAAATTAACGGCAGCATCAACATCCAATAAATTGTTATACGACAACGCTTTACCATGAAGTTGATCAAAAAGATTTTCAATGTCTCCATAGAAAGTTCCTTTTTGGTGGGGATTTTCACCATATCTAAGCTTTTTTCTGTTGCCTAGAGATACTTTTAAGCTTTCGTTATTATTTGAAAAGTAACTGTATATACTACTATCGTAATGTGATGACACATCAAATGCTCGCATTGCAAATCTTTTTCTTTCCTCAAGAGTTGTTTGACCATTATTCGAACGAAGCAAATCAAGAACAGGTTTGTAATCTTTCTTTGAAGAAATGGTGAGTACATCTTTATAATTTTTAGCTGCAGCTCGAATTAATGAGATACCACCAATGTCAATTTTTTCAATGATATCTTGATGAGATGCCCCAGATTGAACTGTATCTTCAAAAGGATACAAATCAACAATTACCATGTCAATTTCGGGAATTTCAAACTCTTCAAGCTGAGCCACATCTGAATCCATTTCTCTTCTACTTAAAATCCCACCAAATACTTTAGGGTGAAGTGTTTTAACTCTACCCCCCAGAATTGAAGGATAGCTTGTAAGAGACTCTACAGCATTTACTGGAATACCAAGATCTTCAAGAAAGGATTGTGTTCCCCCAGTAGAATATATTTGGACTCCCAACGAATTAAGTTCATAAGCTAGTTCATCTAATCCATCTTTGGAGAAAACTGAAATCAATGCACTATTAATTTTTTTACTCATTTTAAAGTAGTATTAAGATACAATTTTACTAACAATTTTCTCAGGTATTCATGGCATATTCAACATTGTTAATAAGTTGAATAAAAATGTTAAAAATTAACCCTAAAATCCATTCATAAAACAGTGCAAAATTCAATCAAATAAGGTCAGACAACTTTTTTGCATTCATTACACAATCACTAACAGAAACTCCATTGAAGAAATTACCTAAAATGTAAAAGCCTTTATTTTCTTTCTCGAAGGAATAAATTTCCTGAGATAACATGTCTTGACGCATTCCGTACTGCGGTATCCCATAATTCCACTTGTAGCATTCATTTAGTATTAAATCACCGCTATGATCAATTAAATCCTCTAAATCAGCTAAAACCTTTTCTTGAAGATCATCTATGTCTAAATCACATAATTCTCTTTGGCGTTCACCCCCGACTAGTACAGTAAAAAGTTCTTTATCTTCAGGACTAACATGATTGAATATCTGTGTGTTAAATAGCACGCCCAAAAAGTTTTTTTTATCCGATGGCTTAGTTAATACACCAAAACCCTCAAGGGAATTTCTGATGTTTTTCTTTTGAAAAGCAAAATGGAAAACAGTTATTGGACTGTAAATTATACTTTCAAGTTCATCTTTTAAACCTTTTTTAGTAATTATTTCTTTTAAAGCATATGATGGAATGGTAGAAATAACGTTTTTACATGTAAAATTTTGAGAATTACAACGAACAATGTATTCATCTCCATCTTTTTCAACATTTTTAACTTTTGTATTAAAAATTATGTTCTTTTCAATGTTCTTTTCAATTGAACTTGTTAGCTGAGCTAATCCATTTGGAAAACTAAATGAGGTTGGTAAAGATTTACCTTTTGAAGACTTTCGGCGAAAAAACCCGTTTAAAACACTGCCATAATCTTGTTCTAAGGTCCATAATTTTTTTAGTACATGCTTAGCACTCATTTTTTTTGTATTTCCAGCATAAATACCTGTTAAGAAAGGCTCAATCAGTTTGTCGTGAAATTCCTTTCCAAAACGATTTTTAATAAAATCGTAAACACTCAAATTTTTTTCGCTTTTGGGAATAAAAGGCTCTAAAAACAATCTAATCTTAGCGCGTACAGAAAGTATGGGAGAAAAAAGAAAACTCACAATTGAAGTTGGAACAGCAACTAATTTTCCATTGTGTATTACATATCGGTTTTTGTCGCTTTTTTTTGAAGGGTAAATGAGCTCATCCCATAAATCACAATCTTTAATGAGTTCGATTATAGCGTCATTATTTAACAAAACTGTATTTGGTCCAAATTCACAAATAAACTCTCTGTTTTTTTTTGTTTGAATAATCCCTCCGACTTTACTTTCTGCTTCAATTACCACAAAAGATTTATCTTTTTTTGACATAAAATGTGCCAAACTTAATCCACTGATTCCCGAACCGATAATTACTGTTTCTACACGCATTTCTACACGTAAAATTAGCCATAAATTTTAGCATATTTTTAGGTCTAAAACACAAAAAAAAATTATTGAAATACTTTCTCATAAAGTAATTTTCATTTATCCCTATACAATTGTATATTCGCGAACTTAATTTTACTTAAAATGGCAGTAATAAATAACATAAGAAAAAGATCTGGTTTAATCTTAACCTTTGTTGGCATTGGATTATTGGCATTCATTATCCCTGTTGATAAAATAATGCAACTATTTAATGAGGATCAATCAAGTGGTATTGGTTTATTCAATGATGAAGAAATTAACCCCCAAGAATGGAATTATGAATTCAGACTAATGAATTCTCAAAATAGAGCAAGACAGAGCAGTAAAGATAATGGAGGTGAAGGAATTTTATCCGATAGCGAGGAGGATAAAATACTACAAAGCGTTTGGAATCAGATGATTTCTGAAAAAATTCATGCCTTAGAAATTGAAAAACTTGGTGTAGGTATTTCATCTGGAAAAAAGGGAGAATTAAATCTTGGAATATTAAATCCTACTGACCCGGTTAATTCATCACTAAAAGACGCCTTCACTGAGGATGGAATTTACAATGCCGATTCATTTGCTGTTTGGAAAAGAAAGGTCATTGACCCACTACTAAACACAAAAAAAGGAAAACAAGATTTAAAAGCATACTATGAGGATCCACTCAATGAAGAAAGAAAAAGATTGAAATACCTTGGTATGATGAAAAATGGAGTTATTGGATCATTTCAAGAAGCTAAAAGACTGTATACTGAAGAAAACACCAAAGCTAACATAAGTTATGTCTTTAAAAGTTATGACGCTATTGATGATACATTGGTCAATGTTTCGGATGAGGATTTAAAGAATTACTTCAATACCCACAGGTACGAAAAAATTTGGAACCAACCTCACGAAGTAAGAAATTACGATTATGTAATTTTCAACATCTCTCCGTCTTTAAAAGATCAAG
Source organism: Bacteroidota bacterium (assembly GCA_036123135.1). Taxonomy (GTDB): domain Bacteria; phylum Bacteroidota; class Bacteroidia; order Flavobacteriales_D; family Parvicellaceae. Next base: position 11,895 of record JAZADZ010000073.1, read on the forward strand.
AAAATTCGATGAAATCTTTACTTGCCATTAAAGAAGATTTTAAAAATGCCGTAAATGATTCAATGTTCGTGGTAAACAATGCCGAAACACCCGTAGTTAATGTTACTCCTTACGGAAATCAACCCACTGGTATTTATTCGAACCAACCCTACTCAGGTGGAAAATATTCTGCAGATGTCGATGCCCAGATTGACTCTGCCAATAAAGGAGATGTGATTGGACCATTCAAGGTTCCAAATCAAAACGTTCTTCAATTGGTTAAGATTTTTGATACTGGTAAGCAAGACGAAGCTTCGGTTAGACACATACTAATTAAATCTTCTGGAAATGGTGATTCCGAAGATTTAAAGAAGAAAAAACTTGCCGATAGCATTCTTTTTGCAGTTCGAAGAGACACCAGCAAGTTCTCCGATTTAGTATTGAAATATTCTGATGACCCTGGGTCCTCTGCCACTGGAGGTGTTTACAAAAACTTCCCAAGAGATCAAATGGTCAAAGAATTCAATGATTTTAGTTTTGACAAGAAAGTTGGATCAATAGGCGTTGTCAAAACACAATTTGGCTACCACGTTATTGAGGTGCTTGAACAAGAAGTTGGCTCTTATAAAAAAATTGCAGCTGTTGATTTATCAATCAAAGTTAGCGAAGAAACACAAGAAAACTTTTATGCAAATTCTGCAGTTGACTTTTACAACAAAGCAAAAGAAACTTCTTTTGAAGAGGCTGCAAATGAATTTGGGCTTCAGGTAAAAAAATCTGGATATATTCCTCTAACCTATCCTGATGGACAAGGAAATAATGGTGCATTTGGTCCAGCTGAACTGAAACGAAATTTAAATATTGTAAAATGGGCTTTTAATAGTGAGGTCGGGTCAATAATGGAGCCTGAATACATTTCAAATAATGAACAATTAGTGGTGTGTTCACTTTCTGAATCAATTGAAGAAAATAACATGACATTTAATAATATTAAATCGTTAATGAAACCCAAACTTATTAACGAACTAAAAGCTCTATACATTAAAGAAAAACTTGATTCTATAAAATCGCTTGACGCTGCGGCAAAAGTTATGGAATCTGGAATACAAACTGCTGATGTTTCTTACTCTTATGTCAACCTTAAAAACAACTATCAAAGCGTTGCTGAACCTAAATTGATGGCCAATATTTTTCACCTTCAACAAGGCTCAACTTCCGATGCTATTGAAGGCAATGAGGGAGTTTACATTGTTCAAGTTAATTCCAAAACTGAGGCTGCTCAAGCCAATGATTTAACAGAAAAAACAAAGGAAGCAACTGAAACTCTTAGAGGAATTGTAGATCAATGGTACTACTACTCTCTCTACAAATCCTATGGAGCAAAAGACAATCGGCTAAAAAGAAATATTATTCAATAGTCAACTTTTTAGAATTTAACTTTGTCTAGTTTTCTGTATTGTAACGCTTCTGTTACATGGTGCCTTTGAATCTGTTCACTATTTTCTAAATCAGCAATTGTTCGAGCAACTTTCTTAATCCTCGAGATAGAGCGCATGGAAAATTTTAACCTTTCAATGGCTAGCTTAATCAAATTCTCTGAACCTTCATTCAAATAACAATACTGATCAATTAATTTTGGAGTTAGCTCTGCATTGCTGTGAATATTATGGCTCTTAAACCTTTTGTTTTGAATTTTCCTTGCTGCAGTAACTCTTTTGCGAACTTCAAGACTAGACTCCTGATTTATTTTTGATGAAATATCATCATATGAAACAGGAAGAACTTCAATTTGGATATCAATTCTATCCATTAAGGGCCCACTCAATTTATTTAAGTATTTTTTGATTTTACTTATTTTTTCTGGATCAATAGAATTTAAGTCTTCAAAATTTCCATTAGGAGAAGGATTCATAGCCCCAATAAGCATGAAATTAGCTGGGTATTCAACTGATCTGTTGGCTCTAGATATTACAATTTTTCTATCCTCCATGGGCTGTCTTAATACTTCAAGTGCATCTCTTTTAAACTCGGGCAACTCATCTAAAAATAAAACTCCGTTGTGAGCAAGAGAAATTTCACCTGGACTAGGATTGCTTCCACCACCAGCCAAAGCAACGTTTGATACAGTATGATGTGGACTTCGAAATGGTCTGCTTTTAATCACACCTGAATCTGAATTAACTTTTCCAATACAAGAATAAATTTTGGAAGTTTCAATTGCCTCATTAGTAGTTAGAGGAGGTAGTATAGATGAAATTCTTTTGGCAAGCATTGACTTCCCAGCGCCAGGAGGTCCAACAAGTAAAATATTATGATTTCCTGCAGCAGCAATTTCAAGAGCTCTTTTAGCATAGTTTTGTCCCTTTACTTCAGAAAAGTCCAACGGAAAAGCAGATTGCTCAGAAAAAGTAGGATAATTATAGGTTTTTTTTAGCTTACGGTTTCCATCTAAATGATTTTGGATGTCTTTTATGCTTGCTGCTCCATATATTTCTAATCCTTTTATTAAAGCTGCCTCTTTAGCATTTTCTGAGGAAATAATGAGTCCTTTAAATCCATTTTTTTTAGCAAAAGTTGCTATTGAAAGAATTCCTTTAATTGGACGGATTTTACCATCCAAAGCCAACTCTCCCATTATTAAAAATTCATTTAAACTTGCAGAATTTTTGAGTTGGTTTGTTGCAGATAAAATTCCAATTGCAATTGGCAAATCATAGGCACTACCCTCTTTTTTGATGTCTGCTGGCGCTAAATTTATAGTGATTTCTCTGATTGGAATTTTACATTCAATGTTTCTGAGCGCTGAAGAAATTCTTTGATGACTTTCTCGAACTGCATTGTCTGGTAGACCTACCATATGTATTTTTGCTCCTCTTGTTACATTGACTTCTATGGTAATAAGTTGTGCTTCGATTCCAGAAATAGCACATCCATAAACTTTTACAAACATCGCTTTTTTTATTCAAAGCAATTGAAATAGAACATAAGTTTTTTACGTCTACGATTTATGCTGAGAAATCTTCATGTAAAACCTCATCAAAAGCATTAATGGTGAAATCCAAATCTTCATAAGAAATGGCATCGTTCAAAAAATAACTTTCATATGCACTTGGAGGTAAATATATTCCTCTTTTAAGCATTCCATGAAAGTACTTTTTGAAATAATCATTGTCTCCCTTTGATGAGGAAGTAAAATCAACAACTTTATCACTTGTAAAATGAAGGGACATCATCGAACCCAGACGATTTATTGTGTGTGGGATATTGGTTTTTTTTAACGCGTTTTCAAATCCTTCATTTAAGTATGCTGTTTTATTTTCTAGAGACTGAAATATTTCGGGGTTTTCTTTTAACAAAGAAAGTGTTACGTATCCAGCAGTCATTGCCAATGGGTTACCACTGAGTGTTCCGGCTTGATAAACAGGTCCGTTTGGAGATAAGAAATCCATGACTTCTTTTCGAGCAGCAAATGCTCCAACAGGTAATCCTCCCCCAATTACTTTTCCAAATGTGATAATGTCTGCATCAACATTCAACAACTCTTGAGCACCACCAAGGGATAATCGGAAACCTGTCATTACCTCATCAAAGACTAAAAGGGCAGCGTTTGAAATACAAAGTTGCTTTAGTTCTTCTAAAAAGTCTTTTCCAGGGGGAACACAACCCATGTTTCCAGCAACAGGTTCAATAATGACAGCCGCAATGTCATTTTTATTTTCCTCAAATAGTTGTCTTACAGCAGAGACATCATTGTATGGAGCAGTCAATGTATCTTTTGCGGTTCCGGCAGTTACTCCGGGGCTATTGGGAACTCCAAAAGTGAGTGCACCACTTCCCGCTTCAATTAAAAAACAATCTGCGTGCCCATGGTAACATCCAACAAATTTTATGAGTTTGGATTTCCCTGTGTATCCTCTAGCCAGTCGAACAGCGCTCATGCATGCCTCAGTTCCCGAATTCACAAAACGAATACAATCAGCATTGGGAATCATTGAAGTAGCAAGCTCAGCAATTTTAATTTCAAGCTCAGTTGGAATTCCATAAGAAGTACCTTTTAATGAAACTGACTGAATGGACTCTATAACTTTTGGATGTGCATGACCTAAAATCATAGGTCCCCAAGAAGAAATGTAATCAATGTATCGATTGTCATTTTCATCATACAAATATGCCCCCTTGGCAGACTTTACAAAAATCGGATTTCCCCCCACTGATTTAAAAGCTCTTACAGGTGAGTTTACACCACCTGGAATTACATTTTTTGCCCGATTAAAAAGTTGTATTGATTTGCTTATTTCCATTACTAAACAATTTATAGTTCAATGGTTAATTAGGTTATATTTGCAGGTGCAAAGTAAGAACAAAATTCATTAAAAAGTTAATGCGTTGAAGAATTGGAAAAATACTTTAGAATTTGCAGAAAATCTTGATAAAAATGATGCCCTTCGTCACTACAGAGAAAAGTTTCACATGCCTACTTTCCATAGTGAAAACATCACATATTTTACTGGAAATTCTCTTGGATTACAGCCAAAATCAACTAGGACTTTTATTGATCAGGAGCTAAATGACTGGGCAAAATGGGGTGTTGAAGGACATTTTCATGCCCAAAGACCTTGGATGCCCTATCACGAGTTTCTAACTGAAAAAGCCGCAAAAATAGTTGGCGGAAAAAACAATGAAGTTGTTGTAACACATAGTTTAACCACTAACCTCCATCTCTTGATGGTTTCCTTTTACAGACCCTCAAAAAAAAAATATAAAATACTTTGCGAAAAAAAAGCATTTCCAAGCGATCAATATGCATTACAAAGTCAAGTGAAATTTCATGGTTTTAACCCAAAAAATGCGATTGTTGAAGTTGGTCCGCGGGAGGGTGAGTTTTTAATTAGAGAAGAGGATATTTTTAATAAAATAAATGAGCTAGGTGATTCGTTGGCAATGATTATGATTGGTGGTGTGAACTATTTTACTGGTCAAGTATTTCCTATGAAAGAAATTACTCAGCTCGGACATTCAGTTGGAGCCACTGTAGGATTTGATCTTGCGCATGGAGTTGGAAATATTCCTTTATCGCTAAATGAATGGAATGTTGATTTCGCTGCATGGTGTGGATACAAGTATCTGAACTCAGGTCCTGGAGGAGCTAGCGGATATTTCATTCATGAAAAACACGTGAAAAACAAAGATTTAGTTCGGTTTGCAGGTTGGTGGGGTCACGATAAAAATGATCGATTTTTAATGTCCGACCAATTCAAACCTATTGAAACTGCTGAAGCTTGGCAACTAAGTAATGCGCCAATATTTTCGCTTGCTGCGCATTTAGCATCACTTGAAATATTTGACGAAGTTGGCATGAATGCATTAAGACAAAAAAGTGTTCAACTAACAAGATTTCAAGAATTCATAATCAATGATATCAGTGAAAGAAACGCACACATCAATCTTGAAATTATTACACCAAAAGATCCAAATAAAAGAGGGTGTCAACTTTCAATTGTTGCTCACGGACAAGGGAAATCATTATTTGAAAAAATTTCTAAAAAAGGAGTTGTTTCAGATTGGAGAGAACCTAATGTAATCCGAATAGCTCCTGTTCCGTTATACAACAGCTTTGTGGATGCATTTAATTTTGGAAAAATTCTTGAAAGTTCTATCAATGAATAAAATTTCAGAAGAAAACATAATGGATTTAGCTTTAGAAACATTACTGGTTTTAGTGATTGGTCTTTTGCTGTGGAGAATTATGGCAAGATATTCTAGGAAAAATAATCAACCAAAAGGAAGTACATATTTTGATTCAAACTACAAAAAGAAATGGAGAAGAAAGTAATTATTGTTGGAGCAGGACTCGTTGGTAGTCTGTGGGCCATTTACATGTCTAAAGCAGGTTATAAAGTAACTATTTATGAACGAAGGTCAGACATTCGAAAAGCTGAGATTTCAGCGGGGAAATCAATAAATCTAGCACTATCCTACAGAGGATGGAAGGCTCTTAGAGGTGCTGGTGTTGACGATGAAGTAAAAAAAATTGCTTTACCCATGTACAACAGAATAATGCATGATTCAGAGGGGAATCTTACTACTCAACCATATGGTAAAAAAGATCAAGCTATTTACTCAGTATCAAGGGGTCTTTTAAACTCCATCATGATGACAATGGCGGAGGAGAAAGGAAATGCTGAAATACACTACAACTACAAGTGCTATGATGCTGACCTAGAAAATGGAATTGTCTATTTTGAAGATGCTTTAACCGGAGAGAAAAAACAAGACCAAGCAGATTTAGTATTTGCTGCAGATGGAGCATTCTCAGCAATAAGATACAATGCCATGCAGAAATTAAATCGCTTCAATTACAGTCAAAATTTCATTGAAGACGGATATAAGGAGCTTTTATTGCCCGCAAATGAAGATGGATCATATAAATTAGATGAGAAAGCTCTTCACATCTGGCCAAGAGGAAGGTTTATGCTAATAGCTCTTCCAAATGAAGACGGTTCTTTCACCTGTACCCTTTTTATGCCTTACGATAATCACGAGTATGCTTTCAATAAGCTAACAAATGACACACTTGTGGATGCCTTTTTTAAGAATGTATTCCCGGACTTTCATGCGATAATGCCTAATTTAATTGAAAACTGGCATATGCATCCATTGTCTTCCTTAGCCATAGTAAGGTGCTATCCATGGACATATGGGAAAACAGCTTTAATGGGTGACTCTGCACATGCAACCGTTCCATTTTACGGGCAAGGTATGAATGCTGGTTTTGAAGATTGTACCGTACTATGGGACCTCATGAAAAAGCACAATGAAGATTGGGAAAAAGTATTTTCAGAATACCAGCAAACACATAAGCCCAATGGAGATGCTCTTCAAGATTTATCGCTTCACAATTACCATGTCATGAGAGATTATGTAGCTGATCCTAAATTTTTACTACAGAAAAAAATTGAAGCTCGCATTTTTGAGAAACACCCTGACAAATGGATGCCTTTATACAGTCAAGTAACATTCAGCCACATACCCTACTCTGAGGCCATTGCCATTGGGAAAAAGCAAGATAAAATAATGAAGGAAATATTGAAAACTCCAAACATTGAAGAAGTTTGGGATTCTGAAAATATTGAAAATAAAATTTTAAATTTTCTCTAATGCGAATACTAGCATCAAGCTTATTTATAGTTCTATTTTGCTTCTCTGCTAAAAGTCAATTTTACGAAAGAAAGAACCGTCCATTAATGGATTTAAATGGCAATTACAGTATGAATGGGTGGCTACTATCTCCTGGCTTAACCTACATGTGGCCAAATAAAATTAGTTGGCTTGGTGGCCAAAAACGAGCCGACACAGTTGCAAGAGGAAGAATAGGGCTTTATCTTGAAATTGGTCGATACCATATTTTTCCTGAAGGAGGTGCATTCTTTAATTATATGGATTATTCCATTTCATATAAAAGACTTTCTGGAAGCGAGGAAGTTGACACTCAAAAGTCTCTATTTAAAAAAAATTATATTTCAGCCAATTTTAACATCAACAACATTTACCAGATTGGTGATCGACATTTTTTACAGAACAGTATTGGAATTAATGCAGATTTTCAGCTTTGGGAAAACGGAACACCAGCTCCAATTAACTCAAAAAAACTACTTTTTTCCATTCATTACAGAATAGGATATGGAATAAAGTTGAGTGAAAAATTATTTGTGATTCCAACACTTGAAACTCCGCTGATTAACATTCGCCAATGGGAAAATGGTAGGTCTACTTATGGAATATTTAACAACAGTAGGTATCGTCCAATTATCTTTTCTTGTAGATTTGCTTGGCTTAGAAGCCCATCAAAAGCTAATTGCCCTCCAGTTTATGTAAATCCAGGGGATAAAGCAAAACAAGATCAACACTTCATGGAATAAAAATTGATGTATGAAAAAGAAAGCCATTGAGTCATTATCGGTACAAACAAAAGTTGTACTTCCCCATGATACAAATACGTTGAATACACTTTTTGGAGGAAGTCTTCTCGCTTGGATGGATGAAATTGCAAGCATATCTGCGCATAGGCATTGTGGTAGGGTTGTTGTAACTGCATCCATCAATAATGTTTCTTTTGACCGACCTATTTCATCAGGAGAAATTGTAACGCTTGAAGCAAAAGTAAGCCGAGCTTTTTCTTCTTCTATGGAAGTTTTTGTAGATGTTTATGTTGAAAATTCCAATGGGACAAGAGAAAAATGTAATGAAGCTATTTTTGTATTTGTAGCCATTGACCAAAATAGAAACCCCATTAATATTCCTGCACTAATTCCTGAAAGTCTTGAGGAGAAAGATCGTTTCGACTCAGCATTAAGAAGGAAACAATTGAGTTTAGTGTTAGCTGGAAGATTAAACCCTGAAGATGCACTGGAACTCAAAGCAGCGTTATTTCCAAAATTATAACAATGAACGCAAAGGACTGCATTGACATTTTCAACCAATGTATTGACGATTATCACATAAAAGACAATGTGGATTCAGAATTTTCAAATCCATTTAGTGATTCCAGATTTAAAGGTTTGCTCTACAAAAAAAATTGGATTGATACAGTTCAATGGCATTTGGAGGATATGATTAGAGCTCCAAATATTAACGAAAAAAAAGGAATGTCAATTAAAAGAAGAATAGACCATTCCAATCAAGAAAGAACAGACCTAGTAGAACAAATAGACGATTACTACATTGATATTTTTTCTTCCTCAACTTTAATAAAAGATGCAAAACTCAACACCGAAAGTCCTGGATGGGTTGTGGATCGATTGTCTATACTGTGCCTTAAAATATTCCACATGAAAGAGCAAGTAAATAGAAAAGATGTTGATGGCGACCACAACGAAAAATGTCTCCTTAAACTTTGCGTACTTGAAGATCAGCTAAAGGACTTGTCAATTGCATTTGATCAGCTGCTTGAAGATTATCGAAAAGGGAATAAAAAAATTAAAGTGTACCGACAAATGAAAATGTACAATGACAAGACCTTGAATCCCGTTCTTTACAAAAAAAACAAGCTTTGAAGCTTCTTGTCATACGTTTTTCTTCTCTTGGTGATGTTGCCCTCGCAGCAGCGGTAACGGATGCTTTATTGGAAGCAAACCCCAATTTGTCCATTTGGTTTCTTTCAACATCCTCTTATCAACCACTTTTTAACAAAAATCCAAGACTTCACTTTGTTGGTGCTGATTTAAAAAATCAGCACAAAGGAATAATTGGTTTATATGCCCTATTTAAAGCAATTTTATCAAAGGTAAAATTTGATGCTGTGGTTGATATTCATGATGTGTTGCGAACAAAATTTCTTCTCTTCATGTTTCAAATTAAAGGAGTTAATACAATTCGGTTTGATAAAGGAAGAAAGGAAAAAAAATTGCTCTTGAAAGGTAAAATTCCTTTTAAAAAACTTCCTCATACAACAGAGCGGTATTTAAACGTATTCAAAAAAATTAATCTGTTTGCTGAGTTAAATAAAAAAAACTGGTTGGAAACCGAAAAAAGTCCATTTGTATTTGATAAAAAAAGTAGAGGGAATATTGGAATTGCACCTTTTGCAGCTCATCAAAGTAAGGAATGGGGAATTAAAAAGATAACATTACTTATTGAACGACTTTCAAGCTATAATATATATCTCTTTGGGGGCGGTAATAGAGAAATCAAACAGCTTAAAATATTGACTGAAAAGTTCGACAATTGCACACTTATTTCGAGCAACTACTCCTTCAAAGAGGAATTAGACATCATAGCTGAGCTTGATTTGATGATTTCTATGGACAGCGCAAACATGCATCTTTCTGCTCTTGTTGGCACAAAAGTGATTTCAATATGGGGGCCTACTCACTATTATTTGGGATTTGGTCCCTTAAACAACGAGGAATTAATAATTGAAAAATCTATAGAAGAATGTCCTTGCAGACCAGCGAGCATTTTTGGGAAAATCACCACATCAAAACAACAGGAATGTGCAAAGCAAACTATGTCATTAATTTCGGTTGAAGAGGTGTTGGAAAAAACTTTACAAGCTTTAAATTAGTTAAGCTCAGATAAATCAAACTTATAGCTTTCCATTATTTTATTACAGAGAAGCTTGTTGCAAGCTTCAGAAACTTTTTCAGCTGCTTCATCTTTAGAATCAGCATCAATGTGTAATGTAATGTGCTTACCGATTCTAACATTAGAAATTTCATTTAGGCCAAGGTTTCCCATGCTTTTTGAAACTGCTTTTCCCTGAGGATCCAAAAGTGCTTCTAAAGGCATAATATCAATATCCGCTTTAAATTTCATTTTTAATATTTATATTATTTAATAGTGACAGAACAATGTACAAAAGTATTATAATTGATACTGAAAGACCCAGTATATTCATAAAAAATGCAATAGCAATTACAAACAAACAAATAAGTAGAAAAGCATAACGAAATTCATTGCCTACCCATCCAGAACTAAAGAATTTTAAAGAGAAGAACATTACGTTTGAATTTAATAAATAGGAAAAAATCATTATCAAAACAAGAAGTGTTTTGTACAGAATTTCAGCTGAAAATAATGTCTGATTGTTTGACAGAAAGTAAACAAGTGAAGCAAAAAATAAAGCATTTGCGGGAGTAGGTAATCCCTTAAAGTTTTGGTCTTGATTCGCATCAATGTTGAACTTAGCCAATCGAAGAGCGGAAAAGATTGGAATTAATACAACTAAATAATTGGAATAGGGTGAAATCGTCTGAGGAAGCTCCAACAAGAAATAATACATCAATATTGAAGGAGATAAACCAAATGTTATCATATCGGATAACGAATCCAATTGTTTTCCTAAATCACTCACTGCATTAAGTTTTTTGGCAAGAAATCCATCTAAAAAATCAGCAATGGATGCAAATAAAATTAAAAGTGCTGCACTAGAGAAATTCCCTTGAGATGAAAGTAAAATAGAAAAAAACCCGAGAGATAGGTTTATTAAAGTAAAAAGATTCGGTAGATGTTTTGACATATAACAAAGTCATCTTGTTTCGTACAAAAATAACCAAAGATTGAAATCCAAAACACCATATGCTTGTTCACTTGTAAAAATTTAAAAAAACATATATGAACTTTTTGTTTTGATTTTATTGATTAAAAAAACAAACAATTAAGCAATTAACTCGTTATATACAGGTTATAGAACAGTAATCAAAGTAAAATTTTCTAACAATATCCTTAATTTTATAAGATGCGAATTTCCATATCAATAGTATTCATCGTCTTTGTAACGCAATTTGTTGGTCAAAACAGTGCCCCAAAGTACAGTAATGAATTTCTTAATATCGGTGTAGGAGCAAGAGCTTTAGGAATGTCCAATTCTATTGTTGCTTCTTCAAATGATGTTCATTCTGGGTATTGGAATCCATGTGGATTAACCAAACTAGATTCAGATCTTCAGATAGGTTTAATGCATGCCGAATATTTTGCCGGTATCGCAAAATATGATTATGGAGCAATTGCTAAAAGAATTGATTCGTCCAGTGCGTTTGCTGTTTCTTTTGTTCGATTCGGAGTGGATAATATTCCAAATACAACTGAGTTAATCGATGCACAGGGAAATATTAATTACGATAGAATTTCTTATTTCAGTGCTGCTGATATGGCATTGCTGCTCAGCTATGGGAAAAAACTTAAGAAAGGGCTGATTTTTGGAGGCTCAGCTAAAATCATACACAGACAAGTAGGAGATTTTGCTAGAGCTTGGGGATTTGGATTAGATTTTTCCATTTCATACAGCTACAAAAAATGGCAATTTGCTGCATTGACAAGAGATATTACCTCAACTTTCAATGCTTGGAGCTACAATCTTTCTGATGAAATGCTAGAAACATTTGCTTTAACAGGAAATGAAATTCCACAAAGTGGTCTTGAAATTACCCTCCCTAGAATTATTGTTGGTGCAGCAAGGTCATTTAAGCTTTCAGAAAATTTTAATCTTATCACTGAGCTTGACGCAGACATCACTACTGATGGTATGAGGAATGTGTTGATCTCAGCAAATCCATTTTCCATAGACCCCCATTTTGGGATGGAACTTTCGTTTAAAAAAATGATTTTCTTAAGAACTGGAGTTGGTAACATTCAGCAATCGTCCCAATTTAATGGAAAAGAAATTACTACCGTTCAACCCAACATAGGTCTAGGAATCAAAATTAAAGGGTTGTCCATTGATTATGCATTAACTGATATCGGAGATGCATCTGTTGCATTGTATAGTAATATCTTCTCTTTACGTTTCAACCTTAATCCAAAACCAATTAAGAATTGAGGAAAGCTTTTCTAATATTTTTATTTGCCCCATTTTTAATTGGTGCACAACAATATGGAAATGAGTGGATTAATTTTTCTCAGCAGTATTTCAAAATCCCTGTTTATAAGACGGGTATTCACCGGCTGGAATACAGCACCATTAAGATTTCTTTTTTTCAGGCTGGAATAGATATTTCTGATATAGGCATCAATGAGTTTCAAGTCTTTGGAAGAGAAAAAGAAGTTGCTCTCTTCATTGAAGATGAGGACAATAATGGGTTTTTAAACGGTGATGACTACATTGAATTTTATGCTGAAAAAAATTCTAGTTGGCTTGATAGCCTTGTTTATAGCTCACCAGATTATGTTCCAGATCCTTATTACAGCCTTTTTAACGATACAATTAGATATTTTTTAACTTGGAATCCTCAGGGTTTTGGATTGAGAATGATAAATGAAGATTCTACCAATTTTACTTCTTATTCTCCACTAGATTATTGTTGGAATAAAAGCTACACCAAATTTTCTTCAGACTACACTTTAGGTGAGCAAGAAGATGGACTATCAAGTCCATTATTTGAAAATGGAGAGGGCTGGGTCGGTCCAGTTTTAACTAAAGGAAATGCAAATACTGAGAATCTATCAACGCCAAACAGTTTCAATGGAGGCCCAGATGCAAATGTCAGGATTACCATTGTAAGTTCAAATTCTGCTGAGGTGCTTCCCCCAGTAAATCCACCTCCAAATAACCACAACACTAAGCTGTATTTTAACAACTCTCTAATAATCGACACTTCCTATTATGGATACGAAAAAATAAATTTTAAATTTCCAGCAACAGTTAGCTCAACCTCTTCAGCAATTAAACATGAAATCGGCACAATTGGACAAGGGGCCGACAGACAGCACATTTCTGAAATTACTATATGGTATCCCCATAACTTAGATTTTAATGGGGATTCGACATTTACTTTTGGAGTCGGAAATAATCCAATTGCTTCAAAATCAAGAATTGATTTTACTAACCTTCACAATTCAGTTAATAACCCTATTTTATATGTTGTAAACAATGAAGTAAAAAGAGTTAGGGTTGATTACAACAACTCGATTGGAAAAGTGCTTATTCCAAATACGACAATTGGGGATAGTTTAATTTGTTTTATAACAGATTCTTTAAATTTTATCTCTGTTAATGACTTATCTCCTGTTGGAAATAATGGGTTTTTCAGAAATCTTGATGGCCTTAATTTGAACAATGCTTATGTTATTGTAAGTCATAAAAAATTAATGCCCACTGCCATTGACTACGGAGCTTATCGTTCATCTGAATACGACACTGTTGTTGTTGATATTGAAGAACTTTATCTTCAGTTTGGAGGTGGAATTTACCTTCATCCGTTATCAATTAAACGATTCATGCATATGGCCATGAACAAATGGAATAGCTGGCCGTCACATTTATTTTTATTGGGAAAGTCCATATCCTTTGCTCCTCAAGGTGGATTTACTCCTCGAAAACAATCGTCTGTATTTGCCAATTGTCTTGTTCCATCATGGGGACAGCCAGCTTCAGACAATCATTTTACTGTTGGTATTGTAAATGGAAGTGAAGGATTTAGTATTCCAACAGGAAGAAGAAGCTCCAGTTCTATATTTTCTGCGTCAAACTATTTAGAAAAAGTTCAGGAATACGAAGCCCAGCAAGATCCAACAAGTTTGTATAGCTTAAGCAATAAAGAATGGCAGAAAAATATAATACATTTTGGAGGAGGGGCAGACTCAGTGGAGCAAAACGACATACAAAATATACTTTCACTATATGAGGAAACAATTGAGGATTCGTTATTCGGAGGCTATGTGAATAAATTTGGGAAGGATCCCTTTTCTAGCACATTGAACAACAACGATTTTCAAAAAGTTGCTCAACTACTTGAGGATGGAGTTTCTCTAATCACATTTTTTGGACACTCATCAGCAGCAAGTGGTTTTAGTCAAAATATTGATTCTCCAGATAATTGGAACAATGAAGGAAAGTATCCCTTTGTTTTTGGAATTGGATGCTATTCTGGAGACGTTCACCTTACCGATACTAGTGTTTACGCAGAGGCATTGGTTGCACCAAGAAGTGAAGGAGCAATTGGTTTTGTCTCAACAATAAAACAGGGTGTAAACACCATAGCTGGACAGTACATCAATTTTTTGTACGATTTTGTTTCCTCAAAGGGATATGGACAAACGATTGGACAGCAAATGAAAATGACCATCGATAGTTTAGACCAATTTACCAGCGGAATTTATTGGGGACCAATATATCAAGGAAACTACAATGGGATGGCACTACAGGGAGATCCAGCTTTAAAAGTGAATCACCACAACAAACCTGAAATAGTTTTAGATCAATCGCGAGTTTGGCATGAACCAAGCAACATAAATTTATCTGTTGATACTTTTAGCTTATACGTTGTTGTTGGAAACATAGGGAGAACTTTCGAAGATTCTTTGTTTATTTCTGTTAATAGACAATTTCCTGGTGGTCAAGATTCTACCTATGAAAAAACTGTTGGTGGAGTTTATTTCAGAGATACTATTGAGTTTAAAATTCCAACAAACAATAACATTAGCATTGGAATTAACAATTTTAACATTAAAGCAGACCTCCCAATTTCATTTATTGATGAGCAGCAGGACGAGTTTACCAACAATGAAATCCAAAATAAATCTATTGTATTTTCATCTAATGCAATATTTCCAATATGGCCTTATAATTATTCAATAGTTGGCAACCAAATTGAAACTTTGAAGGGTTCTACTATGAACCCTTTTGAACCTCTTAAAACGTATTTATTTGAGATAGATACTACAGACGAGTTCAATTCTCCATTTAAAAAAAATCAGGAGGTTGTTTCAGTTGGAGGTATTATTGAAGCTTCCCCAAACAACTGGATTAACAGTACTACACTTTCTGCAGACCCATTATTTTTTACAGACAGCACTGTATATTTTTGGAGGTGTGCTCCAGATAGTTCTACGATTGATTGGCAAGAAAATTCATTCCAATACATTCCTGATAAATGGGGCTGGGGACAATCACATTTTTTTCAATTTAAAAACAATACGTATTCAAACATAACATACAATAGACCAGGAAGATCTTTCGATTTTTTTCCTTCTCTTTCTCAATTAGAAGTTGTCAATTATGTAGAATACCAGACAGGTAATCAAATTAATTCCTCTGGAATAAAATTAAATGGTTCTTTTATTGATTATGGGGGATATATAATGCCTTGTGTAATTGTAGGTGTTGTTGATCCAATTTCCTTAAAGCATTGGTGTGTTGATTGTCCAAATGGTATAACATATGGATCAAGTCCTTGTGACAGCTATCACAGCGTTGGGCAATACAATGGATGTCCGCCATATGGTGTTAATAATATTGGAAGAAACAGAAGGCATGGTTTTTTCATATTTAGCATGACTGATTCCACACAAATGAATTCACTTGCAAATTTTCTAGACAACTACATTCCAGATAGTTCCTACATCATAGCTTATTCATTTATATATGATCAATTTGGTATTTTCACTTCTGCATTGAATTCGAATATTAGGGAAAATTGGACTCCCCAATTGTATTCAGCGTTTAACAACCTTGGAGCCGTTAACATCACCCCTTCAAGCCCCAATGATGGATTTATTGTATATGCTCAAAAAGGGAATCCTTCTTCCACTGTTGAGATACATACCACAAATACTGTCGACCCAACTCTAAGTTCAAATGCGCAATTGATTGAATATGAAACTTACATTCAAGGATCAGAAACTAATGGCTCAATTCTTACAAAAACAGCTGGCCCAGCATACAATTGGAATTCAATTTATTGGGAACAACATGCGTTAGAAGATCCTACATCAGATTCGCTTAGAATTAAAATATTTGGAATTGATACATTGAGTGGTCAAAGCTTACTTGTTGATACGCTAATGACACCTTTAGACTCAATTAACAACCTAAATAATATTATTAATGCTCAAGTTTATCCAAAAATAAAAATTGAGGTACTAATAAATGACCAAGTAGATTTAACTGCAGGTCAAGTTGATCGAATACAATTATTGTACGACCCTGTTCCAGAACTAGCTGTTAATCCTAAAAAAGGATTTTATTTAAATATTCCAGAAGAAGGGATGCAACAAGGTGATTCAGGGAAATTAGCCATTGCAATTGAAAATATTTCCGCATTTGACATGGACAGTTTGTTGGTCAATTATACAGCTTACAATGAAAATCTAGTGCAATATAATTTAGCGTACCCAAGACAGGACTCTCTAAGAGCTGGCGAAATTCTAATGGATACACTTACCTTCTCAACACTTCCTTTTAACAATGATAATATTTTATGGGTAACTGCAAATCCAAAAAATTTACTTGGAGTTCAAGATCAACTTGAACAGTTTTATTTCAATAATATTTTGCAAAAAGATTTTAAAATTCTTGAAGATATCACCAATCCAATTTTAGACATTACGTTCGATGGATATCATATTTTAGACAATGATATAGTAAGTCCAAGTCCTAATATTGTAATAACACTAGACGATGAAAATGAATTTGTATTACTAAATGAAGATACAGATACCTCTAGTTTTAGTATTCATATTCTCTATCCCAACTCAAATAATTGGCAAAGAATTTACTTTATGAATTCAGCTGGAGAAGAGATTATGCGCTTTTACCCCGCCACAAGCTCTAAGAATAAATGTTCAATAGAATTTAATCCTTCATTCATCATTGATGGGAACTATTCATTTAAAGTTCAAGCTAGAGATAAAAACAACAATTATTCTGGAGACAATGAGTATCAAATTAATTTTGAAGTGATAACTGAATCATCAATCTCAAATGTTTATAATTATCCAAACCCATTTAGTACAAAAACACACTTTGTCTTTACATTAACTGGAAGTACTTTTCCTGATGATATTTTAATTCAAATATTTTCAGTTTCTGGAAGAGTAGTGAAGGAAATAAATTTATCTGAAATTGGAAACATTAAAATTGGTCACAACAAAACAGATTATTTTTGGGACGGAACAGACCACTATGGAGACCGACTGGCCAATGGCATTTACTTCTATAAAGTAACTGCTAAAATCAATGGTGAAGACATTGATCATCGTGAAACCAGTGGAGATGTATCTTTCAAAAAAGGTTTTGGAAAAATGTATTTATTTAGGTAATGATTGATCAAATTATCCGTAATAAATACTATGTTTTTGTAATTTTTTCAATCCTTTCAATTCTCACTTATTTTAAATGTTTTTCAGTTGGATTACTTTCTGACGATTATGGTTATTTTGCTGGAGTAAGTAATGATGGATGGAGCTCTATAGGTAAAAATTTTAACGATCCTTTTTTTCTTCCTTTATCTCACATTATTCAACTTATCATATATCAGTTATTTGGGGTCAATACCATTGTATTTCATGGACTGCAATTGTTTTTTCATATTTTGTGTGGATGGCAGTTGTTTCTTTTATTGAAAGAAATTAAATCTTCAAAAAATCTATTTTTCGCTTTTTGCTGTGGAGTTTTTTTTCTTGTATCCCCTTACTCAACAGAAACTGTAATATGGCTAGCATCTAAAGGATATGTATTTAGCTTATTTTTTGGATTGCTCGCACTTCGATATTACTATAAAAACAACTTGATTCCATGTTGTCTTTGTATTGTAGCTTCTATTTTTTGTAAAGAAATGGGATATGTAATTCCACTTGTTATTTTAACGATTGATTATAGCACACACAAAATAAGTCTATTTAAAAAGAGGTTTATTTTACTTTTCTCAATTGTAATTGGATGTCTATTGATTCGTTTTTTAACGCTAAACACTATTGTTGGTGGCTATGGTGAAGGAATTCACCTAAGGGCTGATTTATTAACGGTTCCAAAAACTCTAGGAGCATACCTCTTAAAGTATTGCTTTTTCTACAGATACACAGAACACATTTTTAGTTCAATTTTGATTTTACTTTTCTTACTGTTTATTTCAGTTCCGTTCATTCGAAAAACAATTTCAGAAAAAAATTATGTTCCTTATGTATTGATTTCTACACTTTTTATTGTCACACTTCTTCCTGTTATTAATTTAGAAATCACCTCGCTATTCTCGATTCAATCTGATCGTTATGGATATTTTAACGTTGTTGTTTGGGCAATAGCAATTGCTGCCATTGTTTGCTCTTGGGACGGTTTAAAACGGTATATACTCTTTATTCTTTTAGCTGCACTATTCGTAACTACCACATATTCTGATTCAAAGAAGTGGGAAAAGGCTACTGATATTTGCTCAAATTATCTTGAAGAATTAACAAATCAAGTTATAGAAAATAAAAATGTTTTATTAATCAATGTTCCAGATAATTATAAAGGTGTTTATGTGCTTAGAAAAGGAATTGACCAATACCTTAGTTTAATAAAACAAAATTGCTCAATTAATGCATTATATTTTCAAAGCTTTAGTTCCGAAAATGGAGGCATTGATTTAATAAATAATCAGCTGCGATGTTTCGATTCAAAAATCGACTACTCAGACAGTATAGCTTTAAGTTTTGAAGAAGACCAAAAAAAATACGATTTAATGCTACTGTACAATAGAAAGTCAATGAGGCAAATTGACAAACCCTCATTAGATTTAATTGTTAATTAACGGTATTAAAGCTGCACTAAAAGCTTTATCAAAAATCTTTCTACCTTTTGAATTGAGGTGAATTTCATCGAAAAAGTTATAGGGATTACTACAAATCTCCTTGTTTAGGTAATTCAAACAATCTATGTCGTATTGATTGCATAAATCATATAATTTATTTAGCATTAAACTATCAGTTTTAGAAAATGTATAACTGCTATGAACAGGCGTAATAACTGGAACTAATTTCAATCCTTGATTACTGGCAGTTGCAAAAATTCTTTCAACAGCATTTAGTTGTCTTTTAGAAACTATTGAATTATCTGCGGTACTTTTATTTTTAAAATTGATGGCTTTTTCAAAAGGAACTTTTTGAAATCCCTTTTGTTTGAATTCATTGTCTCGTGCAATTTTTTTTCCAGTTAATACCCTGTAACACTCGTAGTAATAAAAATCATTGAACTTTGCAAAAGCTAAGGGTTTAAGATACTTATACCTTAAAAAAAATCGATCAAGCTCACTGAGAGAATAACATAAGTCTTTATGATGTAGATATGGGAAAAATCTGAGTTCATTCCGTATACTATCGATGGAGGGATCGTCCCAAAGAAAAAAATCGAAATTTACAACAAGAGCTTTAGGTTTAATTTTACATGAGGATAGATACGAATTTATAGCACCTAAAGAAATCACATCATTGGTTGCAGCAATTCCCATGTTGCAAGAACTCATTCCAGTAATCGAATCTATAGCAACTGAATTGAAGTGAAAAGCTGCCCTAGATGATCCGAAAAAAACAACATCGTAATCACCAGATTTTTCAAACAAAAGATTTAGCTTTCCATACTGACCAAAATCAGCATTTCTGAATGTATTCATTAGAAAAAAATGAATTCCATATGTTGAAATAATAATTATTGCAAAGGATATAATTATTCTAATTCTCAAAATTGAAAATATATAAATGGTTTATTTTGAAATTCTGCCAAAACTACAATCACCAAAAAAAGAGCTGCTTGAATTTCAGGTCTTGAAATAAGCGAATGGTTAATTTCTGTTTTATTTTTAAAGCACGTCCACTCATAAAGAAAAAATACAAACAACAATACAGCATTAACAAGATGGCTAACAATCCACATATCAAATTTCACATAATCTTGAATAAGATTGGAACCTGAACTTACACTCATTCTCAAAATCTCGACAAATTCATGTATTGAATTTGATCTAAATGAGATAAAAAAAACTCCACAAAAGAAAAAAACAAAAATGCAAGAGATAAAATTTATCTTGACCAGTTGAATGTATTTAGAAAGTAACTTTTCAATTAACAAAGCAATTGCATTTAGTAAGCCCCATACGATAAATGTATAGTTTGCTCCATGCCATAGACCACTCAAAAGAAAAACCAACAACACAACTGAACTCCAAACAAAAAATGAATTTTTTCTTCCACCCAAAGGAATATATATATAATCTTTAAACCAGTTTGATAATGTAATGTGCCAATTCTTCCAAAAATCTCGAAAAGAAGTTTGAAATAAAGGGTAATTCCAATTTTTCGAAAGTTCAATGCCAAATAATTGAGCCATACCTCTTGCAATCAATGTATATCCAGAAAAATCACAGTAAATCTGAATCATAAAAAGACATCCTGAAATTATAAGTGTAATTGAAGAAAAATCAGCAGGAGTTGAATAAATTTTATCTACAATTACTCCTAGTCTGTCTGCAATTAATAATTTTTTAAAAAACCCCCATATTATCAAACTGAATGCTTGTGAGTAGAGAATTTGGTTAAACTTAACATTTGGAAGTGACTTGATTTGTGGAATTAAACTTGAACTTTTTTCAATCGGGCCTGCGACCAACTGAGGGAAAAAAGAAACAAAAACAGCAAAAATTCCGAAATCTCTTTCCGCTTTTCTACTTCCTCTAAAAACATCAATAGTATATGAAATTGTCTGAAAAGTATAAAATGAAATGCCTATTGGAATTGCATAAAGACCGGATGGATTGGATGAATAACTCATCGACTGAGAAAGGTCAAAAATTGACATGGCAAAATCAGCATACTTGAAATAGGCCAACATGCCAATATTGGTGGAAAGACTCAGTACAAGAAATAAATATTTTTTTGGAGAAGATCTATTTTTTTCAATTTGTATTGAAGAGTAGTAATCTACAACCGTTGAAAGAAACAGCGGGATTAAGAAAAAAATGTCTTCAAATGAGTAAAAAATATATGATCCTATCAATACAACAATCCATCTTAACCTTTTAGGAAAAACATAGAATAGAATAAAAAAAATGATTAAAAAAAAGATAAATGAACTCGCAACAAACGACATATTCAATTTTTATAAAACAAATATAATTATCCAAATAGTTAAAAAACAGTACTGAGTTTATATAAAATATTATTCATCTTTGCTCTGCAAGCTGATACATCCATGTTTATTGACTCACATACACACCTTTATCTACCAGAATTTTCGGCTGACATCGACACTACCATTTCAACTTGTATTGATTTAAACATCCAAAAACTTCTTTTACCCAACATAGATAGCTCTTCGATTAAACCATTAGCAAACCTATGTAAAAACTACCCTCAAATTTGTTATCCCATGGTAGGACTTCATCCTTGTTCAGTTAAAGAGAATTACATGGAGGAACTCTCAACAATTGAACCCTTTATTAGAAAAATAAATGCTATTGCAATTGGCGAGATTGGAATTGATTTGTTTTGGGACAAAAGCACACTTGAAATACAAAAACAGGCATTCATAACGCAAATAAATTGGGCGAAAAAATACAATCTCCCAATTGTAATTCATGCAAGAGATTCATTTAATGAGCTGTTTGATGTTTTAGATGAGCACAACGATGAGAATTTATTTGGAGTTTTTCACTGCTTCACAGGAAATGCTGAACAAGCGTCAAAAATAATTGATTACCAAGGATTTAAATTGGGAATTGGTGGAGTGGTTACCTTTAAAAATTCTGGTTTAGATAAAACACTTTCAACAATTAGTCTAGAGCACCTTGTTATTGAAACAGATGCTCCATACTTAGCACCACATCCATACAGAGGAAAACAAAATAGTAGTGTTCATCTAATTTTAGTGGCCGAAAAACTAGCCTCGATTTATAAGTGTAGCTTAAATGAAATAGCAATTACAACTTCAAAAAATACTATTGATGTCTTTAAACTATAAGCAGCTTTTTTTCTTTCTAGTGATGATTCCCTTAATTGGATGTGCCACTTCATTATCCTCAAACAGTACCGTTAGTTTGCTTACATGTGATGAGGGAACTGAGATTTATGCTCTTTTTGGTCATGGTGCCATTCGTATTCAAGATAAAAGCCAATCCATCGATGAAATTTACAACTGGGGAATGTTTGAATTTTCTGAGAATCAAGCTGAATTTGGATATGATTTCGCTAAAGGAAAGCTTGTATACAAGTTAGGTAGACAAAAATTTCAACACTTCATTTACGAATACATTTATTATAAAAGAGGAGTTCGAGAGCAACAATTAAATCTCAATTTACAGCAGAAACAGAAACTATACGATGCCATTCTGAAAAATTATCTTCCAGAAAATAGAAATTACAAATACGACTTTTTTTACGACAATTGCTCCTCAAGAATAAGAGATTTACTCATTACTTCAATAGGTGATAAACTTATTCTTGCAAAACATCCAGATGCTGATAAATACAGTTTCAGAGAAATTATTGATTTTCGATTAAATTCTACCCCTTGGTTGGACTTAGGTATTGACTTAGTTCTTGGGAAAAAAATAGATACTATAGTTAGTAACCATCATCTTATGTTTCTGCCCTCTTACTTGGAAGAAATTCTAGACGCAAGTTATGTAATCAACAACTTGGGTGGAAAAGTACCATTAGTTAAAAATAAAACAGAGTTACTCACCAATGAAATTGAAATCGATTCTGATATTTCATCAATCTCAATCTATTTCTGGGTACTATTAGTCTTTACATTAATTGTTGGAATAATAAATCGAAATAGATTTTCCAAATTTTGGTTCGGACTCATACTGCTCATAGGGTCATTGTTGAGTATTGTCCTTGTATTTATGTGGGTTGGTACTGATCATGACGCCACAAAGGATAATTTGAATCTATTGTGGGCAAACCCACTTCTTCTACTATCCTTCGTATCAATTTTTTCAAAAAAATTACAGGCTAAGCTTACTTATTTTTTCTTATCTATGACCATTTTATTTTTTATGGTTGTTCTTTTCTGGATTATCTCGCCTCAAGAATTTAATACAGCAATTCGTCCTTTAATTATTGTATATACATTAGTTCATTATTTTCTTTTTAATAATTCAAAAAAACTTACGAATAGACCTTAACAAACAACTCACTTTTCTCTTTAATAGTTACATTTGTGTTCTGTAAAATTTTTGAATGATGAGTAAATACGATGTTACTGTTATAGGTTCTGGTCCAGGAGGCTATGTTGCAGCAATACGTTGCGCACAATTGGGATTAAAAACTGCTTTAATCGAAAAATACGAAACCCTAGGAGGTACTTGTTTGAATGTTGGTTGCATTCCCTCAAAGGCGCTTTTGGATTCTAGTGAACATTTTCACACAGCAAAAAAAGATTTTCAAAAGCATGGAATTGTTATCGGAGAACCTAAGGTAGACTTGGCTCAAATGATGGAAAGAAAAAAAGAAGTTATCAGCCAAACATGTGATGGAGTAAAATTCTTAATGGATAAAAATAAAATAGATGTTATTCAAGGAACGGGCTCATTTATAGACGCAACAAATATCCAAATTGATGGCAATAAATCTTCAAAAATTGAAACCAGAAATGTAATTATTGCTACTGGTTCTAAACCTAATTTTTTTCCAGGAATGGAGCCTGACAAAAAAAGAATCATAACCTCCACTGAAGCTCTCAGTTTAAACGAGATTCCAAAAAATTTAGTTGTTATCGGAGGTGGTGTTATTGGTTTGGAATTAGGTTCGGTTTATGCCCGATTGGGATCGAAAGTTACTGTGCTTGAATATGCTGACACTCTAATTCCGTCAATGGATAAAACTATCGGAAAAGAGCTAATGAAAGTTTTAAAGCGAGAAGGTTTCAAATTTAATTTCAATCATGCAGTTGAAAGTGTTGTAAACAATGGTACTGAAGTTGAAGTGAAAGCCAAAAATAAAAAAGGTGACATTGTATCATTTACTGGAGATTATTGTCTTGTTTCTGTTGGAAGAAAACCTTACACAGAGGGATTAAATCTTGATGCAGTCGGAGTTACGACTGATCAAAGAGGAAGAATTGATGTCAATGAGAACCTTCAAACCTCAATTGATAATATATATGCCATTGGTGATGTTGTTAAAGGGGCAATGCTTGCTCACAAAGCTGAGGAAGAAGGAGTATATGTTGCTGAATTAATTGCCGGACAAAAACCACACATTAACCACAATTTAATTCCGGGGGTCGTTTACACTTGGCCTGAAGTTGCAGCAGTTGGGAAAACCGAAGAACAACTTAAAGAAAGTGGAGCTAAATATAAAGTTGGACAATTTCCAATAAGAGCGCTGGGCAGAGCTAGAGCCTCAATGGACATTCAGGGAGTCATTAAAATTATTTCGGACGAAAAAACAGATGAGGTGCTTGGAGTTCACATGGTCGCTCCAAGAGCTGCAGATTTAATTATGGAAGCCGTAGTAGCAATGGAATATAGAGCTAGTGCTGAAGACATCGCCAGAATCTGTCATCCGCATCCTACCTACAGTGAGGCTGTAAAAGAAGCTGCACTCTCTGCAACCGCAGAGCGCCCACTTCACATTTAAAAATAATGAAAAGAAAAAAAATAGGTGTACTACTTCTTAACCTTGGGACTCCGGATAGCCCATCTGTAAAAGATGTTAGAGTTTACCTAAGAGAGTTTCTCAATGATCCTAGGGTTATTGACATAAATCCAATTGCTCGTTTAATTTTGGTTAACTTAATAATAGTTACTTTTCGTGCTCCAAAATCAGCAAAGGAATACAAAAAATTATTCAAAATTGGTAATGGCAAATCGCCATTACTTACCTACGGTAAAAATTTAACGAGCAAAGTTGGTTCACTTTCTAACAACGATTATACTGTTGAACTGGCGATGCGTTATGGGAATCCAAGTATGGATGAGGTTTTAGCAAGGATGAGAGTCGAAAATTACGATCAAATTTACCTTTTCCCTCTTTACCCTCAATATGCCTCAGCATCTACAGGTTCTACCATTGAAAAAGCATTTAGAATTATAAATAAATGGTGGGTAATTCCAGAAGTTCGTGTGATTGGTCAATTCTACAATCATCCAGAGTTTGTTCAATGTATTTTGAACAGAGCCAATAAATTTGATCTATCGAAATACGATCACATTGTCTTTTCCTATCATGGAATTCCTGAAAGACATGTGGACAAAGTGTATCTTGATGGAAAACCTTGTGCCGATCACTCTTGTGAATCAGAAATTAATGACGATAATACTCACTGCTACAAGGCAGCATGTTACGCTACAACAAGAATTATTGCCGATAAACTAAAGCTTGAACCCTCAAAACATTCAACTTGTTTTCAATCTAGGCTAGGAAGAGATCCGTGGCTAGTTCCATATACGGATGATGTAATTGAGAATTTAGGTAAAAAAGGAAATAAAAAAGTATTGGTTTTTTCTCCTGCATTTGTTGCCGATTGTCTTGAAACAACAATTGAAATTTCTGAGGAATACTTAGAGTTGTTTGAGGAAAATGGTGGTGAACAACTGGATTTAGTTCCTTCCCTAAATGACGACGATGATTGGGCAAAAAGCCTAGATGCAATCATAAGATCGTCTTTCTCAAACTAACTGCTTAACCTCTTTTTTCTCATGCATACAATTATTGGAGAAGACTATTACAGCGGAATAAAAGATGAATTTATTGCCCATTCAGCAGAATCAGATACCCTTGAGCAGCTTGATAATTTTATTGATAGCTATCCACTTGAAAGAAAGCTTATTTTTTTATCCTATGATTTAAAAAATAGTATTGAAGCTTTAACTTCAAAGAATACAGACCCAGCTCAATTTCCTGTTTTACATTGCATTGTTCCTATAGAAATTTCACCAAAACAATCCTTTTCTCCAACTACTATTAAAAAAAATAATTCCATTGTATTTCGTCCTGAAATTAGCAACAATGAGTACATTAAACGTCTAAAAAAAATAAAAGAGCACATTCAGCTTGGTGACATCTACGAGACCAATTTTTGCTATGGATGGAAATCCAAGAGCAAACTAACAAATCCTTATGCCCTTTTTCAAAAATTAGATACCATCACAAAAGCTCCCTTTTCTGTTTATGCTGATTTAGAAACCCATACTGTATTGTGTGCTAGTCCTGAAAGGTTCATAGAAAAAAGAGGTGATAAAATTACTTCTCAGCCTATTAAAGGAACCGCCAAAAAAGTACATAATAAAAAACTAGATGAAAAGATTGTTCTAAAACTGGAAAACGATTTAAAAGAAAGAGCTGAAAACATTATGATTGTCGATTTGGTAAGAAATGACTTGAGCAAGATTGCTACAAAAAATTCGGTTACTGTTGACGAATTATGTAAAGTATATTCATTTGAAAACATTCACCAGCTTATTTCAACAGTAAGTTGTAAATCCAAAAAGTCCATATCTTTTTCAGCTATTATGAAAGCACTATTTCCTATGGGCTCAATGACTGGCGTCCCTAAAATTAAGGCAATGCAACTGATGGAAAAATACGAAACAACTAAGAGGGGGCTGTATTCCGGATCTATTGGCGTTATTTATCCTAATGGCGATTTTGATTTAAACGTTGTTATAAGAACACTCATTTACAACAAGCTAACAGAAACACTTTGCTTTAATGTGGGTGGAGCAATTACAAATGATAGCGATCCTGAAAAAGAATATCAAGAGACTTTAGTGAAAGCAGATGCATTAATAAAAGCCTGTAAATGAAATCTATCGAACAAACATATCATACTTTTTTTAAAAAATATGCGATTGATGCAGATTCCAAGTTTCTTGTTGCTACATCTGGTGGAGTCGATTCCATGACCGCACTATTTATTGCAAAAAAACAGGGCCTCAACGTTTGTGCAGCACATGTTAATTATGCTCTCAGAGCAGAAGAAAGCGACTCAGAAACAGAACTTATTACCAAATTTTGCAATCAACATCAAATACCCCATTTCGTGCTTCATGAAAATGCAGATCAATTTGCTAAAAAGAATCAATTGTCTATTCAAGAAGCTGCCAGAAAAATTCGCTACAACTATTTTAATGCGCTTATTGTTGAGCATGAATTTAACTATGTAGTTACCGCACATCACAAAGAAGACAACATCGAAACCTTTTTACTTAACGCAATAAGAGGTTCTGGAACTAAAGGCCTTTCAGGAATTCCTACTGTAAGAGCTCACTTCATTCGTCCATTTTTAACAACATCCAAAAAGAAAATCATCGATTTTGCTACAGAAAATAATATCCCTTACTCGATAGACAGCAGCAATCTAGATTCAAAATACGATAGAAATTTTATTAGAAATCAAATAGCTCCACTTTTAAAGGAAAGATTCCCTAGCTTCTCTTCTGGTTTTGAATTGACAATAGAAAATGTAAATTCTGA
>JAZADZ010000074.1:0-11409 GCA_036123135.1 Bacteroidota bacterium
CCTGAAGGGTCTAGTTTTTGAATAAAAACATCATTACTTCCTTGTGAGGTAAGGTTGTTTGTTCCTGCTCCAGGGTCGAAATCTGCCGTCCCTTGAAAGAATCCTGTGGTATAGACGTTTCCTGAAGCATCTACTGTAATGGATCTCCCCCAATCACTTCCAGTACCCCCAAAGGATTTTGCCCATTCTAGATTTTGAGCATTTATACCTAATGTAAGTAGCAAGGAAATCAATATAGTAATTGGTTTGTGCATTTTTTCTGTTTTGGTTATTGTTATTTGCTAACTTTTTATATGCTCTAACAAATTTACTAATTTTTACATGTTTATATTCGCTCTTGACCCGAATTGCGTTCACTCATTGGCTTTTTTGTGAACGTTTATTTTTAAAAAGGATTAAAGGCCTTTTTTACGCTCATTATTTCAGCCTGAATTGAAGCTTTTGGATCTCAATAAAATCTTCGTAAAAGTTTGAACTCTTTCCTATGGAGGTCACCAAAGTTCCAAGCAATTTACTTGGAACTTTTTTGTTTTTAGAAAAAATTTATTGCTTTACAACTTTAAATTCCTCACTTGAAAAAGCAGAAGAAACTTTAACGATGTATGTTCCTTTTGAAAAAGGTCGCATTGATAGCTCTGGTTGTGTAGTCGAAAGCAATAGTTGTCCATCCAGATCAAAAAGATGGACGCTTAGGTTCTGCTGGTTTTCGAAATTTTTAATCCGAATAATGTCATCAGATGGATTAGGATAAACCTTCAAGTTCGAAGGTGCTTCTTGGATAGCCCCAGTAGCACTTCCCTGCTGATAAATTCTCACATAATCGATTACCATTGGGCTCTGTGTAAAATTAGGATCGATACTGGGCTCAATGGCGATGTTTAATAAAATGTACTGGTCTTCAATGAATGGCCAATTGGACATGTTTTGTGAAGATGGTGAATAGGTGTAAAATACAAGACTGTCTAGGCTAAATATGATTTTATCCTCGGACCATTCCATGGCATAAGTGTGAAAAGTATTGGATACATCACTGGCCATTAAACCACCGTGATTAATGGTTGCACCAAAAGAAGATGGTGTGTGTAAAGCACTCTGAATGTAATTTTGATTGTTTCCCCAGTGCTCCATAATGTCTATTTCTCCACAATCTGGCCAATTCGTAGACCCAAACCCTTGATTGTACCAGTAGGCACCATTTTCATTTATATTTTTACCCAACATCCATATTGCAGGCCATGTTCCTATTCCATCAGGGAGTTTAGCTCGAACCTCAACTCTTCCGTGAGTAAACGCAAACTTCGAATTTAACCTTGCTGAAGTATACTGTTTGGTTTGACCCTGGTCTGTAAAATTTTCTTTTTTCGCAACGATGTATAAATTACCGTCATCAACATATGAGTTTTCAATTCTATTTGTATAATGCTGCTGTTCTCCATTGAACCAGCTAACTCCGTTCGGTAAAAGAGTTTGGTGATACCATTTTGAAGGGTCAACAGGACCGTCAACATCAAACTCATCAGACCAAACCAGCTGATTAAAATTAACTGGAGGAGATGTAGGTCCCGAAATAACAATACTTCCAAGAACAGACTCATCAGCAGGGTTTGCATTAATCCCATTTACCATAAAACCATATTGAACAATTAGTCCTGCTGATAGACTTGAAGCTGGAACTGAAATGGAAAAAATACCATTGAGCGGTAAGTCTTGAACTGCAGATCCAGAAAGCGCGTCTGCATATCCGTTAGATGGGTCTAACGCTTTAATAAAAAACTTTGCATTATACAACGTATTGTCTAATGTATTAGAGACCACTTCACCAGAAAATGTTAAATCATTTCCATTGAAAGAGGCACCAGGTTCTACAAGAGTGGATGCTTCCATTATTTTAGCCCCAATTGCTCCATTTTGCCAGTACGGATCTCCTGGATTATCTGCATATGCATTAAAATTGGGTTGCAAAGTAATGGTATTTGCATTTTGATCGATTGTAGTTTTAAGGTCTTGTACTGCCCAATTACTTCCAAATTGAAATCCACCATTCATATCAAAAACGTTCATGTAGCCCATCCAATTATCGGTAGAATTGAATGAAATCGTATTTTGAGAAAAGGAAGAGTAAAACCCAAAAAATAAGGAAATTGAGACCAAAGGGGCGAGAATGTATTTCATTTTTAAATTTTAAATTAAAATAATCAAAAAAAACATTTAAACTCTAATAATAAATTATTCGCTGTTGAACCTTCAAATCAAAAATTTTTGACTTTTGGTATTGCATTTGTGCATTGAAAACAACTCACCAACAATAAAAAAGCTTATTAAATTAGATTGGATTAATTTTAACTAAACTTATTATTTAGCATGCAATTGACAAGACTGTTATATAGATACGCAAAAAAATGGCTTAAGCTATCATTAATTTTTGTTGCATTTCTAACTTGTACACTGTCCTGTAGTGTGTACTATAACACTTCAGATTTTGATAAAAATTTTAAGCAAATCATCAACAGTGTACAAAAAAACTACTCAACTACTAAAGATGGATTTTTGCTAATCAAACAACGTTTTTCTTCTTTCAATGCAGATTTAACCCAGGACCCTTTTCTTCAGGGTAAAGAAAAACTAAACAACTTAGAAAAAAAGTTTAGTAGCATTTCAACAACAAAAAATAAACTCATTTCAGAATACAAAAAGTTTAAACTCTACAGTGAGAAAAAGCCTAAAATAAGCTCCAAAGACAAAGAATGGGAGCTTTTGAAAAACACCAAACAAGAAATCAAAACACTGAGCGAAGAAATTGAAAAAAAGACGAATGAATTCATTGAAATATCGAAAGCATTTCAAGAGTATGTGAATAGCTCAATAATTTCTAAAGTTACCGTCTTAAACGTAAAAGAAGCCAAAAAATCGCTAGGTTTAATCGCCAAGCAAATGGTTACTTTTGATGCTGAGAATTCAAAAACACAAGCCACTTACACATCCATTTTTACACAACTCCAAAAAAAATATTCCAATTCCTTTCCCGACAAAGTGAACGAAATTGAAAAAATTCTCATTGCTATTGATTCAAATTCAAATGTTATTGAATCCCAAGAAACTATTTTAAGCGCTTCAATTAAAAAATTCAATGAACTAACAAAAAATAACGAACAGATCTACTCCTCTGATCCCTTATATGCTCATGTTAGCATCGTTCAGCAAGAAATTGAAACCGCTGTTAAGTACATTCAAGGTATTCAAAATGATATAAAAATTCTATACAAAGAATTTCAAAAAAGCGCAGATTCATTGCAAAATCAGAAATGATTATCCGACTGGCAACTTATAATGACAAGAACGTACTTATTTCATTAGCTAATCAAGTTTATTACCAATCCGAAAAAGACTTTTGGAAAGAAGGATACTATAGATTAAATGAACAAGAATTTAATCATCATATTGCCAACAACAAACTCTTTGTTGGAGAAATTGAAAATGAAATTGTTGGCTGTGTTTTGATGAAAAAAGTAGATTCAAAAACCTCCTCTTTTTCTATGCTAATTTGTCACCCTAATCACAGAAAAAAAGGCATTGGAAAAGCGCTAGTAAAACATGTTGTACAGGAAGCAAAAAAAAACAATAAAACCAAAATGCAACTTGAAATTCTGAGTCCTTTAAACTGGGTTCATTCTGAAAAAGAATTCCTTAAACATTGGTATTCATCCCTTGGTTTTAATCTGGTTAAGGAAGTTGATTTTCTTGACTATTATCCCTCACACGATAAATACATGAAGTGTGTATTATTGTTTTCCTTATATGAAAAAAAACTGTGAGCAGCCTAATTTGTATGCATGCTTAACTAAATAAAAAATAGATTTTTTACTTTTAAAAAAATAATTTTTATGGGTAGAGCATTTGAATTCAGAAAAGCACGCAAGTTCAAGCGGTGGGGCCAAATGGCCAAAACATTCACAAGAATTGGCAAAGACATTGTAATGGCTGTAAAGGAGGGTGGTCCAGATCCTGATTCCAACTCAAGATTAAGAGCGGTAATTCAAAATGCAAAAGCTGCCAACATGCCGAAGGACAACGTGGAGCGTGCCATTAAAAGAGCATCTGACAAGGACACAAGCGATTATAAAGAAGTCATTTTTGAAGGTTATGGTCCTTATGGAATAGCAATATTAGTTGAAACTGCTACAGATAACAATAACCGAACTGTAGCCAATATTAGAAGTTACTTCAATAAACACAATGGGAGCTTAGGCACCTCAGGTTCTGTAGTTTTTATGTTTGACCACACATGTAACTTTAGAATAGCTGATGATGGCTCAGACCCAGAGGAGTTGGAACTAGATTTAATTGACTATGGTGCAGAGGAAGTATTTAAAGACGACGATGGGGTAATAATTTATGCTTCTTTTGAA
Source organism: Bacteroidota bacterium (assembly GCA_036123135.1). GTDB lineage: Bacteria > Bacteroidota > Bacteroidia > Flavobacteriales_D > Parvicellaceae. The sequence goes on from JAZADZ010000074.1 coordinate 4,407, forward strand.
AGCTTTGGCGATATTCAAAAATTCCTTGAAGAAAACAACAAAGAAATTTTGTCCTCTGGGTTTGAAAGAATAGCCCAAACAACTAAAACGCTTTCGTCCGATCAAGAGGAAGAAATAAATAAGCTCCTTGAAAAAATTGAAGAAGATGACGATGTTCAGAATGTGTACCACACCATGCATCCAACAATAGAAGAATAGCCAATAATGATCAAACCAACCAAACGCTCAAAAAATCGAAATTATTCTGAACTAATCGCTCAAATTAAGGCCCTTATTTCCGGAGAATCAAATCTTTTTGCCAATCTTGGTAATGTACTTGCCTGTTTAAAATTTTCAATGAATTGGTTTTGGGTAGGACTCTATAAAGTTGAAGGCGATGAGTTGGTACTTTTCATGTTTCAAGGCCCGCATGCTTGTACAAGAATCAAAAAAGGAAAGGGTGTATGCGGAACTGCATGGCAGAAAAATGAAAGTATTGTAGTTGAAGATGTAAATCAGTTTGATGGGCACATTGCTTGCAATAGTGCTTCAAAATCTGAAATTGTTTTACCTATTAAAAATGATTTGCGAGAAGTAGTTTATGTTTTAGACATTGATAGTGACAAACTCAATGATTTTGATGATGAAGACGAAAAAGAATTGCAAAAAATTGTTGCCATTGTTGAAGGGTTAATTTGAAAGCTCTACTTAAAATAGCTGTTGTATTTCTTTTATGGTCTTGTGCTCAACAAGCTCCCTTAACAGGCGGTGACAAAGATACAGTACCACCAAAAATTATTGAATTTAAAACCAATCCAAAAAATCTATCCACCAATTTTCAATCCAACACAGTCAAAGTTGAATTCAATGAATACATTAAACTAAAAAATACATCCAAAAACTTTTTCGTCAATCCGCCCATTCAAAACATCGATGTAAAAGCAGCAAATAAAACTGTTTTAATTTCTATTAATGAAAAGCTTAAAAACCAAACTACTTACACTTTTAATTTTGGAAATGCCATTGAAGATATTACCGAGGGAAATGTTCTAGAGGATTTTAAATACGTCATTTCAACAGGAGCTTTTATTGATTCCAATTTCTTTAATGGCTTTGCCTACGATGCCTTTTCAAAAAAACCAATTGAAAAAACAAAAGTATTGTTGTTTGAAAATGAAATAGATACGCTCAATGATGAAGCACTTCCAAATTACTTTTCTATGGCTAAAGAGGATGGAAGCTTTGCATTAGAAAATTTAAAGGATTCCCCATTTTTCCTTGTTGCTTTTGAAGATGAAAATGAAAATAATTCTTACGATTCCAAAACAGAAAGAATAGGTTTTATCAATTCGCAAATAGTACCACTTAACAAGCAAGATAGCAGTTCAAAAGCGCCTTCTTTAGCTTTATTTTCTGAAGAAAAAAAACTCAAACTAATTGATAAAAAATACCTATTTCCTGGAAAAATACTTTTACTGTTTAACCAGAAGACAGATGCAGTTAATGTTTCTTCAATGGAGAAAAAACTTTTTCAAATGGTCCGGAACCAACCCTCTGACTCCGTTGAATTTTGGATAGATTCCATTACTACAAAACTCCAAACGTTTAAGATTTCTTCTCCACTTTTAGACTCTACAAGAAGTATTTCAATACCAACTTTAGCACCAAAAGTTGTTGAGAGTATTTTTACATTTAAAGTGAAGAATTTATCAAATCTTAAGCCAAACAGACCATTGCAATTGCAGTTTAATCATCCTATTCTTTCGGTCGATTCTCAGAAAATTAACTTGTCTAAAGACAGTATTTTTTATCCGTTAAATTTTGAGTATACGGACAATATTTTCTTTCTCTATTTGCCTGAAAATAAATCAGAATCATTTAAACTGAGTGCACTTCCAGGTGCCTTTAATAGTATTTATGGATTTACCAACGATAGTACCACTATTAAGATACAGCCTAAATCCAAAAGCGATTATGGTTCAATCTACTTTTCTGTTTCTGTCTCTGATGCTTCAAATTTTATTTGTCAAGTTTTAAAGAATGAAAAAATAGTTGAATCGTTTTACAGCACAAACCATTCGCTGAAAGGTTCATCCACCATGTGTCTTCCAGGAAACTACAATTTGAGAATCATAAAGGACACTGATAAGAATAGAAAATTTACAACAGGTAATTTTATCAAAAAAAAGCAGCCAGAGCAAGTCATATATTACAATGAACCCATTGAAATAAAAGCAGGCTGGGATGTAGAAGTGAACTGGGAAATTAAATGATTTTAAACATGTCTGCGTCAAGGTGAACTGGAAAATCTTTTCTATACTTTTCCAAAAAACTTTTATTTAAATGAACTATTTCAACCTGTTCCTGATTCGATTCAAATTTATCCATTCGATCTCCTTTTGGATCGAAAATTCTTGACTCTCCACAATAATCAACGTTGTTCCCATCTATACCTACTCTGTTGACGCCAATCACAAAAGCTTGGTTTTCAATTGCTCTTGCTTTTAACAAGGTAGTCCAAGCATCTATTCTGGGCGAAGGCCAATTGGCAATGTAAATCAAAACGTCGTATTTGAAAGATTGGTCCTTTTTGATGTTTCTTGACCATACTGGAAATCGCAAATCGTAGCATATTAGTGGACAGCATTTAAATGATGCTACTGACTCCAGCATTAGCTCTTTTCCCTCTTCATAGTAGTTGTGCTCCCCAGCCATTCTAAATAAATGTCTTTTATCATAACAATTGTATTTTCCATCTGGTGTAACCCATAACAATGAATTGAAGAATTTTTTTTCTCTGCGAATTGCAACACTTCCAATGACTACAGCCTTTTTTTCTCTAGACAAAGCTTGCATCCACTTTAATGTTGGACCGTTTTCTGGTTCGGAAATTGAAATTGGATTCATTGAAAATCCAGATGGAAACATTTCGGGTAAAACAATTAAATCTATATTATTGGTGTGTTTAAGAAGCTGTTCAATATGAGCAAAGTTTTTCTTTGAATTTTCCCAAAATAAGTTCGTTTGTACAGCAGCAACAAGCATTCTATAAAAATACCAATTCTGAGCTAGGCATATTGATAACTTTTTTGAAAAGTTCTTCTTTTTTAAATTTTAGCTTAATCAAATATTCATGTACTTTGTTAGGGAAAATTAAACTAGAACGTTGGGAAAAAAGATTCAATTATTGGTAATAAAAGAAATATGTTTGTGTTTCAATTTCTTAAGTCCATACAACAACCTCTTTCATTAGTATGAAAATAAAAGTATTGCATATTGTTCTGTTAATTTTATTTTTTGGCTGCCATGGCCAGTCACTAGGACAACTGGATACCATTAATCAAAAAAACCCAGATAATGGTAAAAAAACTGGGTATTGGATTGTTATGGGAAGCATGTCAAAAGAAAAGGGGTATGCCAATGATTCAAAAGTAGAGGAGGGAGTGTACAACAATAGCAGAAAGCAGGGCATTTGGAAAAAATATTGGCCTAACGGAAAGCTTAAAAGTGAGATCTTTTACAAAAGTGGTCGATCTACAGGTTCTTATACTACCTATTTTGAAAATGGAAATGTTGAAGAAAAAGGAACCATGAAAAACGGCTTACTTGTTGGCGACTATCAGCTAAATTGGGCCAATGGAAAAACAAGACAGATTAAAAAATTTAATGTCCTTGGCGTCACAGAAGGTGTTGTTCAACTCTTCTACGAAAATGGTAAAAAAGAACTTGTTTTTAATACAATAAATGGAATTGAACAAGGAGAATCTACATGGTATTATGAAAATGGTGATGTAAAAAAGAAAATAGATTTCAATTCAGGGATCTCAAAAAAAACTGAAGAGTTTCAACGAATAAACCCACCCTACGAAAATCCCAATAAAATTACCGCTTCAAATGCACCAAAAATGGATGGAAAGTTCAACGCTGCTGCCCGAATAAAAGATGGTTACGGTAAAACGTACAACGATGACAAAAGTATTTTAATGGATGGGGAGTTCAAAAGTGGGAAGTTATTTAACGGCAGACATTATATATACGACGAATTCGGACTATTAGACCACATCGAAGAATATAGAGACGGTCTTTATGTTGGCAATGGAATCATTGGTAAAAAAGATAGATTTTAACTACCTTGTTGGTAATGTCTCTTTCAAGAAGTGATAAGGTTTTTTTAATTCTTACAAGTTTTTTTCTTGGTTCTCTAACCATGCTTAATATCCTTGGAACCTCAAGATTTATTGATTTTTCTTTCACTTTTTTCTCACTGGAAATCCCTTTTGTTTTAGCTATTGGTGTTCTGCCCTATCCGATAACATTTTTGTGTACAGATTTAATAAGTGAGCTATTTGGAAAGAAAAGAGCCAATTTCGTTGTCTGGTTGGGCTTATTGTTGAACCTATGGGTGATTTTTATCGTTTGGCTTGGTGGTGCTTTAGATGCGCCTATTAGCTTGAGTAATGGTGAATTACCCCTGAATGTTACAGATGGAGAGGTAATTGTACCACATGGATATGAATTTTACCACATACGTAAACTAACCCTTGGGGCTACAGCTGCCTCAATGATTGCCTACCTTGCTGCTCAATTTATTGACGTTCAGATATTTCATTTTTTAAAGAAAAAAACAAACGGTAAAATGCTATGGTTGAGAAATAATGTATCTACTTTAGTTAGCCAACTAGTAGATACATCTGCTGTTATATTAATTACGTACTACTATGCCAATGGTCTTCCTTTGAACGAAGATGGAACACTTACGCATCCATTAATCTATTTTATTCTTTCTGGATATGTATTTAAGGTTGTCGTTGCGCTGCTAGATACGCTTCCTTTTTACATAGCAACACGACAACTAAAGAAATACATTTCTAACTAGGATAAAGCAACCACTTTATGTCTTCAATTAACTGAGAAATTTCTGAAGGAGAGGTACCATCGTAATATCCCCTTATTCTTGACTTTCTATCGATTAAAACAACATTTTCAGTATGTATAAAATCCGCTTCACCTCCATGATTAAAATTAACATCGTTGATGTCTGGAACAACAAGGTATTTCTTTCTTGCCATGTTGTAAAGTTTCTGTTTATCTCCAGTAAGAAAACTCCATCTTTTTGAATCAGCACCATATCTATTGGCATATTCATTTAATACAGAAACACTGTCAATCTCTGGCCATACGGTATGAGATAGTAAAACAACCTGGTCATTTAAGGGACCAAAATCATAATCATGAATTCTTTTAATTTGCGAAGTCATAACTGGGCAAATAGAAGGACAAGAAGCATAAAAAAAATCTACTACAGCTATTTTATTTTCAATAAATGATTGGGTAATGGTACTAGAATCCTGATTGATAAAACTAAAATTGCCAATTTTGTGGCCAATGCATTTTCTCCTAATAGAAGAGTCTACCAAAACGGGATTTACCTTACATGGATTGAAAATTTCAAGTGTTTTTTTATTTTGAGCAGTGTCAATCATCTGTGTGGCGATGAAAACACCAATAGAAAATATAACCAATAGAATTAGAATTTTTTTCATTTACCAGTTTACTATAATTTTTCCAACCGAGGATCTGCTTTCTAAAAGAGAATGAGCCTTAGAAATATCATCAACACTAAAAATTCCTCCCTTCTTGGGAGAAAGCTCATTGGATAGGGTCATTTCTACTACTTTTTCCAAACATCTATTCAACGTTTTAGGCTTGTAATCAGCAATTCGAAGCATGTTTATGCCAGCAACCATTTGAGAATTAATTAACAATTGAATGGGTGTTATAAGACCGAATTTCCACAATAATTCTAAAGTACCTAAGAAACCCTTTCGCATGGATAGTCTATCGGCGACTCCATAAAGCAAAAACCTCCCCCCTTTATCCAACAGATTAAGGTCTTTTTTAAAAGTTTTTCCACCCACTGAATTAAATACTGCATCCAATTTCCGTCCATTTAACAGCTTTGTAAGTTGCTCATGATATTGACCGCCTGTTGACACAATGGGAAAGTCAACTCCATTATTTTCAAGATAGCTTACCTTATTTTTGGAGCTAGTAAGTCCATAAACCGTACAACCTTTTAGCTTTGCAAGCTGAGTAATTGCAGTACCAACTCCTCCTGCAGCTGCATGCAATAATAATTTTTCAGATTCAAAAATATTGGCAGCTTCGCAACAAGCATAATAAGCAGTACAATATTGTGTCGCAAGAGCAGATGCCTCAAAAGCTTGCATTTTTTCTCCAATTACAGCAACTCCACTAATTTTAGTTTTTGCCCATTGTGCGTATCCACCAAATCGCGTCATGGCCACTACGCGTTTTCCAATAAGAAAATCTCCTTTTTGAGCACCAGATTTTCGTACTTTTCCAACAACATCATATCCTAAGATAGATGGAAGTGGTGGAGCATCATTGTAGAGTCCTCTTCGAGCCATAACATCAGCAAAATTTAAACCAAAAGCCTCTACCTCAATTAATACCTCATCCTCTTCAAGAGCTGAAGGCTCATCAACTTCTTTGACAGAAAAAGCCTCATTAGAATCTCCAATTTTTTCTAGAACAACAGCTTTCATTGTTAAAATAATTTATTCTCTGTACCAGGATTTTCATAGCCCTCATCAACTTTAAGCTCATCAGATTCAGCTGCCAAAACAGCTAGCTGATCACATTTCTCATTGTATAAATTTCCAGCATGTCCTTTCACCCAAATAAAATTAACACTATGATTTCGATATGCTTTTAGAAATCTTTTCCATAAATCTGGATTTTTTTTGCCTTTAAAACCTTTTTTTTCCCAACCGATGAGCCACTTTTTCTCTACAGCATCAACAACATATTTTGAATCTGAATACACTGTAACTGTCATTCCCTTGTTTTTAAGTGCCTCCAAACCAACACATACCGCTAAAAGTTCCATTCTATTATTAGTAGTTTTGACAAAACCTTCGCTAATTTCTTTGTAATATTTCCCAGCCATTAGTACCAATCCATATCCACCAGGCCCAGGATTTCCTTTTGCTGCACCATC
>JAZADZ010000075.1:0-5856 GCA_036123135.1 Bacteroidota bacterium
GCACCTTGGGAAAGTGAGCTAAATCCTTCAACATGAATGTAATACGTACCAGGCTGAAGTTGAGCAGTAATTTCAGATTGCAATCCACAAGCGTCATCGTTGAGTGCAATTGAAGATCCGCCACAAGGAGCAGTTCTCAAATACAAATAGGTATCCCATGTTGCCCCATTGCAAGTTGAAAACTTATAGGAACCAGCACAAGGTATATTGATTTCATAAATCCTATCCTCAGATGTTCTAAGGTTACAATCGTCACATGCGTCAACGGTTGTACTTGAAATTGTAAATGGCGAAGTATAGGAATATGTACCATCAATACCACCAGCAGGTGGAACACAAGGACAATCAATAGTGAAAGTACCTGAACTTGCAGTTGTATTTTCGTCGTCTAACAAGAAGAAATATGTAACACCAGCCGTTAATGTAAATGAATTGGTTGCTGTTGTAAAAATGTCGTCTACATATGTCCATCCAGTAGGACCACAAGTTCCTGTTTTTACAAATAAATCAACATAAAAGTTATCATTTGTTACAGTTACGTCGTAGTCACCCGAAGTTGCAGGAGTAAAAGAAAAAACTGCCTCATTTCCAGGTGTTCCCCAAGGTCCAGGAGGATCCCATTGACCAGCTCCTGTAGCTAAGGTATAGTTTACAGTTGTTCCACATGATGCAAGGTCAACGATATCATCACAAGGATCAGCAGCAGCAGGACATGTAATTTGAATTGCTCCTGAACTTGCAATTGTATTTTCATCATCTATTAAAAACAGGTATGTAACACCAGCTGTAAGATTTAGAGAATTTTGAGCAGTTGAAAAAATATCATCGATATAAATCCAACCATTAGATCCACAAGGTCCTGTTTTAGCAAACAAATCAACGTAACCACCTTGATTGGCTACAGCAACTTGATGAGTTCCTGATACTGTCGGAGTAAAAGAAAACACTTGCTCTTCTCCAGGTGTTCCCCATGGTCCCGGTGGATTCCATGCGCCTGTGCCAGAAAAGTTAAACGTACCGACGCTTCCACATGTTAAATTTGTAATTGAATTACATGGGTTGGCGATAGGTGCAGCAGCAGTTACTCTTGTGACTCTCAAGGTCATACATGAACTTTGATTGGCACAATTGTAACGGTCTATTAAAACTCTTACTGGATTACCATTAGAAACAAACTGAACTTTTGATTGAAGGCCACAAAAATCATCGTTGAATTCAATAAAAGCTCCAGTTACATCATCATAAACGGTAATTTGAGTATCGAAATCAGAATCTCCACAGGTTTCAAAAGAATAAGTTGAACCAGCAACCATGTTGTTGACTAATCTATATTCTCCACCATACAAACAAGTAGATAATGTAGTTAAAACACCAACAGCATTGGGGGCATTTGAAGTACCAAACTGCGTGTTGTTATTAGGACATTGCGCATAATTTGTTTGAAAACCAAATAAAAATGCAACAATGAAAATCGATAGTTTTGTTGTATACTTTTTCATTATTTCTGAAGATTTAATTGGTTTAACTCATTAGCGCGAATAGCTTCCCTTTCAGAAACTGTTAACCCATCATCGGGAGTCATTTTTTGATACAAAGCAGGAAAATTATTTATCCATATTTGCTTTTTGGAATCGTAGATTTGCTTATCCATCTGGTCATTTCCAGTAAGCTCATACGCTGGAAATCCGCTAGCAAAATCTTTACCTTGCCATTTCAAAAATTGATTAATTCTAAGCTGATTGTAGGGTTCTTTAGGATCAGCTTTCACTTGACGAATTGGATCAGAAGTCTCATACCAGTCTGCTTTCATTTGATCGTACTGATCTGCGTTCATAGACTTGATTTGATGTTCTGTCATCCATTTAGATTTGAATTGCTCCAAATCATTCAAATCTCCGGTTTTCTGAGCTGTTAGATTGAATCCAAAACCGAAAATTGACAACAAAAAGAGAACAGATTTGATGTTTAATCTGACTCTGTAAGGGGTCTTTTCAAAAGAAGAAGACCACTCGGGGTTTGAGGTAGTCATCATATGTAAATGTTTTATGATTAATATCGGAAGCGACTTTCGCAACCTAGGTGAAGATTTTAGAAATCACACTTACTCTAAGTTACAAAAACAATTTCGACAAAAGCAAGTTTTTTTTCGACAAAATTACTTTTTTATTCGATATATATGAAATATTTAGACATTAAACCAATACACAAGCTTTACCACCACCGCTCTATTTTTGATCCCAAACACGTTTGAATTGTAATTATCTGTGTATACTACAAAAAGATCACTCATTGGTTTAAATCTATATTGGAATCGAGCATTAATATTAATGTTATTAATTTGAGTATTGTATTGAATGAAAGTAGTAAAGAACACTTTTTTTGTAAAAGTCAAGTCAATCCTTGGACTTATCAAGGAAATTTTAACATACTCATTTGGTGGCATCCAAATGAAGTTTTGCTCAAAATCAATAGCAAAATTTCCAATTGGCTGCAGCCTGTAGGAAAGATTTCCCCCATAAGTAAATTTATTTCCTGTATAATATTCTCCGTAGTTGGTAAAAAACTCTCCTTGTAATACGTTAATGGGGCTAGACTCAAATTTCAACAGAGCAGAACTAAAGGAATAGTAGCCGATATCGAGTGGCTCTAATCCTGAAAAAGTAACATCAGTTGCAAATGGTAAATAAATTTTTTGATGTTTTATTTCAGACCTAAACTTTCCTTGATTGGTAAATTGTATGGAATGTCTACCCATTAGTGATCGCTCATTGGTGGTAAAATCTGAATTGTAGTATTCATCGTAAGAAACTTGAAAGGAATGTCTATTTATCCAAGATGAAGATGGATAAAAGCTGTATTCAAATGATGGTTCGATTCTCCAATATGTGGAATAAACATATTCCTCAGTCTCAGTATTAAAATTTTGAATTCTAGGAACAAAACCCATTTCAGCTCTGTAGTTTTCGCCCACATACTCATGATTCCAAAAAAATCGTACTGTTCTTGTTTTATACATGAAAAAAGATGCATGAGAATAATCCATACTGCCAGGACTGAAAGAATGGTGATAAAAAAGCTTTCCACGAATTGTTCCATCACTTGAGGCTAAATTGTAATCTAAGCCTAAAATTCTATTGAAGGAATTTGGATCAACTTTTTGACCAATAAAATCTTGTTGGTTCACAACAATTGCAGAAATATTTGAGCTTTCCCCTATCTGACGTTGAAACGCACCAACAGAATAATTTTTTGGAGCTAATGAAAGTTCACTTATTCCCTCAGTTTGCATATTCATCAATCCTACTCTCCAATTCTTATTTATCTTACCACTTAATCTAGCTCCGGCTATAATGGGAACTTTTGTACCATTGTATAAACCAATCCTTCTTGAAAAAAAAGGACGAATCTTTCTAAATCCAAAACGTCCAAACAAATCGCTATTCTCAATAAAAAATTGTCTTCTCTCAGGAAAATATAGGCTAAATCTTGATAAATTGGTTACCTGACGATCTACCTCAACATTGGAAAAATCAGGATTTATGGTTAAATCAAGATTTAAAGAGGAAGATATAGCAATTTTAGCATCCATTCCAACTTCTCTTTCAAAATCTTGCGTATCGTCTTGATAATCGGCTTGAGCACCAGCAGAGACATAAGGTATTACTGCTAAATTCAGTCCTGCTTTTGGAGGAGGTGTATTCCAATGTAAGGCCCCAGTAAAATTTAACGTTGCAACATTGAAATTTATTGGAATTTTAGTCCAAGAGGTTAGTTCATTACTTTTAAGATTGTTTCTAGCGAAATTAATTCCCCAGGTTTTGACATTTTCTTTGTATCGAATGCTTTTAAAAGGGATTTTCATTTCAACTACCCAAGAATCACTATTGTGTTGAACTTCAACGAACCATTTGTTATCCCAAGCAGTCGAAACTCCAAAAACACCAGCCGACTCTAGCAATCCTTCTCTTTGAACACCATATGGGTTTGTTGAAAAACTAAATCCATTGGTTTTATCATTGAAAGGATCAAAAAATACAGCAAACGCATCGTTTGCAGGAAATGAATAATCACGCCTTAGAGATGAAACAACAAAATCGTCTTCCATAGAATTATCCATACAAACCGCTGCTATGTATATGTTTTGATCGTCAAAACACATCATTACTTTAGTTTTTTCGATTGCCATGATTGAATCTGAGGGGTAAACCTGATAAAAGTCATCTGCAACGATTGCATTTTTCCAACATTCCTCGCTCAGAATTCCATCAAGCTCAATTTCATTTGAAACTTTTTGAATCATTAATTTCTTCTGTTGACCGAAAAATCCGAAAACAGTAATACAAAAAGAAAATATTAAAATTAAACGACTCAACTTTTGATACAGTGTTTATTCGAAATCTGGATAAAGTAGATATTTTTTACGAATCGTTTTGAAATGTTCAACCTCTGGTTGAAAGCTCAACCATATTTCCTGACTTGATTTATCCTCCTCTATCATTTTACGAATGTTCCTATCACCTGTCAATAACCTAAAAAATCCATCTTTTCTAAAGAAATCATTTTTATTGGTCGAAAAATTTCTCATGGAAATGATCCAATCCAATGAAAACTTTTTTTGATGCTTAAAAATACTATCTCCATATGACCTTAAGTCATATCCAAAACATCTTTTTCCATTGTGTTTTGGATTCTTAGAACCAAATGACGGTTTTGGTAAAAATGAAAAGCTAGTCTTTTCAATAAAAGGAGACCCATACACTTGAAACGGAAAACTTGTTCCTCTTCCAATACTGACGTTTGTACCTTCAAAAAGACACAAAGAAGGATAAAGATAAATGCTACTCATATTTGGAAGATTTGGAGAAGGATTTACAGGAAGTGTGTAAAAATCTGAGTGTTTATAATTCTCACAAGGAATGACCATCAAGTTGCATTTTACACCATTGTTTAACCATTGTTGACCATTAATCATTTTAGCGTATTCACCAATAGTCATTCCATGAACAACAGGAACAGGATGTAAACCAATGAAAGATGAATTTTGTAACTTCAGAACTGGACCATCTACATAAAAACCATTTGGATTTGGTCGATCTAACACCACAAATTCTTTGTGCTGCTCTGCACAAGCTTCCATAACATAATGCATTGTACTTATGTAAGTGTAAAAACGAGCTCCAACATCTTGAATATCAAAAATTAAAACATCTATTCCCTTCAGTGTTTCAGCGCTTGGCTTTCTGTTATTTTTACCATATAAGGATTTAATTGTTAGACCAGAAATTGGATCTATACCATCAATTATTTTCTCACCAGCATCAGCTTCTCCTCTAAAACCATGCTCGGGTGCAAAAACCAACTTAACATCTACCCCTAATGCCAATAGTGTATCAACAAGATGAACATCTCCAACCATTGAGGTTTGATTTCCTACAATTGCCACAGACTTATTTTGAAGTAGTGGTAAATAAGTATGTATACGTTTTGCGCCTACTGTAATTTCTTTTTTTAGTTCAGGATTTCTAGTTGTTCCTGTTTGTTGTGAACGAATACAACCAGAAATCAAAAAAAGAAAAAGAAGAAAACAACTTGAAATTTTCAAATAGAAGTAATCCAACTTTACGTATTTTCGTTTTTGTATGGTCTCAAGAAATAAAGTCAAGGTCAAATTTATTGAATTCATTGAATACTGAAATCTTCATAGCCAAAAGAATGTTAAAAAAACACGGGAAGACAAACAAGCTTTCGCAACCCATTGTTTTTCTTGCTGTTATTGGAATTGCTCTTGGTATTGCGGTGATGTTGATTTCTAGTGCTGTTGCTACAGGATTTCAAAAAGAAATAAGAGAAAAAGTT
>JAZADZ010000076.1:0-42076 GCA_036123135.1 Bacteroidota bacterium
ATCTTGGTCTAATACTTCTGGATGTTTGACAATAGATTTCGTTAGTGATGCAACTCTTGAGGGAGCTGGATGGGATGCGAATATATCGTGTTCCAATTTAGCGCAGCCCTTTACCAATCACATGGTTGCATATTCTTATGGAGAGTCGTATGGTTCTGGAGATGTTATAAGTGATTTATCACCTGCCGACACTGGATATGTAGACGTTTGTCTTGGAGATTCAGTATATTTCGTTTCAACTCCATATTTTCCCTACGAACCTGGAGGAGATAGCGCTGCTCTCAGCGGAGGAGGTTATATGCAATCAACTAACCACACTACAACTTGGGAGTTTAGTGATGGAACCACGGTCATTGGCGATTCTGTCCTTTTTGTTCCACCTGCAAGAAACGGGTATTTTGTGAACATGAAAGTTGAGGACTCTTATGGAATCTTCAACTACCTTTCTGCGAGAGTTAGAGTATCAACTATTCCTAGTTTTGAAACTTGTATGGCATTAGAGGATACCTTGTGTCTTGGGCTTACAACAGAACTAATTGGAGGAGTATCTGCTACTGATACCGCAGGAGTAGACCCAACTTCGTCCAATTTCCCTATTGGTGGAGTTTTTGGAGCACAGACATATTTGCCTGATGGTTCTGGTCAAAATTACACAACCGATATTGCAATTGCTGGTTTCACACCTGGAGGAACATTACAAAACACAGGTGATATTGAAAAAGTTTGTATTAAAATTGAACATTCCTATTTGGGAGACTTAGAGATGATGCTTGAGTGTCCAAGTGGACAAAGCATTAACATATTCAATAGCTACTCTGGAAATGGATTATTTCCTGGAGGTTTTGGTGGAGGAACTACCTTTCTTGGAGGTGCATATGATAATAATACTGGCAACATTGGTGTTTGCGAGGAATACTGCTTTTCAATGCTTCCTGGTGCTCTTCCTTCTTGGAATAACGGATATTCTACTATTGCAGCTTCTGGTCCTTCAAATGGAAATATGATTGTACCCGGAACATATCAACCTGAACAAGCATTCATTCCAGCCATGAGTGGTTGTCCTGTTAACGGAACATGGACCCTTACTGTTAGAGACAATATTGGAATCGATGACGGATACATTTGTGAGTGGGGAATTTATTTCAATGACACATTGAATCCAAATACTGAATTTTATTCTCCTCTAATCAACAATGAATTTTGGTATTCTGACCCTTCAATAATTGTGGACAATGATACCACAATTGTAATTCAACCAAGTTCTACTGGAGTTTCCTCATACACATTTGAAGTAGAAGATGATTTTGGTTGTTCTTATGATACAACTATTAATGTATACGTTATTCCAGGACCCACAATTTTAGGAGATACTTCAATTTGCGATGATGAATTTCAATATGTTGGAATGTCTACAACTTCTGGTGGTATTTGGAGCTTCACTGGACCAGGAAATCTTTTATTCTCTGACACATTTGCATTGAATCCATTCATTGAAGTTGATCAGTTTGGAACTTATACTTTAAATTTTTACGACAATTATTGTCAAGATACTTTAAGTCATCAAATTATTTTTTTAGCTGATCCCTTTGTCGAAGTTCCCCCTTTTGATACCATCTGTTCTGGAAATGACATCACTGTATCTATTTCCTCCACTTTGTTAGATAGTGTTTCTTATTACTGGTATGATGATAATGGCGATTTAATTGGAAATGGTGACACTGTACTCATTCTATCCAACCAATTTGCTGACGGTGTGTACAATTATTCTGTTCAAGCCTCAAATTCATGCAATACTGTGGATGATAATTTTCAACTTATTGTTGAACTTTGCGAAATTCCAAATGTCATTACACCAAATGGAGATGGAAACAACGATTATTTTTTCACACAATTTGCAAATAACTATTCGGATGTAAATCTTACTATTTTCAATAGATGGGGAAGGGTAGTTTACACTACCGATTCTTATGCCAACGAGTGGAACGGTATTAATTCTAAAGGAAAACCGCTTGCGGATGGTACATACTATTATGTGATTACTTACAACAGTGGTAATCAGGAGATTACCGGAACAGTTACGGTTTTAAACAGCAAATAATAATTTAGTTCTTCTAAATGATTACTGTTATTTAGTAAATTTATATTTTCTAAAGAACAGATATATCTCATGAATAAAATTTTACTCTTATTTCTTCCCATTTTTGTATTCTGTTGTACAGTAAGCGCATCTCACGTTCCTGGAGGCAACATCACCTATCAATGTGTCGGACCAAACACTTACGTGGTAACTTTGACCCTTTTTGAAGATTGTGGTACTGCTTTTGAAACCAATGGGCCAGAACCCATCTCAATATCAAATGATTGTGGATATTCTTTCGGTCCATCTATAAGTTTACCAAACATTTCTTTTCAGCAGGAGGTATCTCAGCTTTGTTTCCCAAGTTTGCCTCAAAGTGAATGTAGTGGAGGAACTTTACCAGGTGTTTATATGCACATTTGGCAAGATACAATAACACTTCCAGGGCCTTGTGATAGTTGGACATTTTCATATTCATCTTGCTGCAGAAACCAGTCCAATAATTTAATTGGCACTGGAAATAATTACTATTGGGAGTCTGTATTAAATAGCACAACTTCAAGTTGTAACTCCTCTCCAATTATTACATCGCAACCCATTCCTTATGTATGTGTAAACCAACCAGTAGTATACAATTTTGGTGTTTACGAGCAAGATGGAAATTCATTAGTTTATTCTTTGGTAAATGCTTCAACTGGTGCTGGTATGTCTGCTCCATATAATGCTGGCTATTCAGGACCATCGCCAATTGCTGGAATTTCGATTAATCCCTCTACTGGAGAAATTCAATTTACACCAACAGTAACGGGAAATTTTGTTGTTGCAGTTTTAATTGAAGAATTTGATAGCAATGGAAATTTAGTTGGAAGTATTATTCAAGATTTTCAGTTTGAAGTTATAAGCTCTGCAAGCTGCTTAAATAATAATCCAACAGCAACTGGAATAACTAATTTCATTAGTACTGGAGTTCAAACTGGACCCAATGACATTCAACTTTGCCAAGGTGATAACGTGTGTTTTGATGTAGAATTTACCGATATCAATGCGCTAGATTCAATTTATTTAGTTTCTAATGTAGGTACGTTATTTCCTGGTGCAACATTCACTCAAAATTCCTACTCATCACCAGCTACTGCAACAATTTGTTTTATAGTTGGACCTACAAGTAACCCTTTTTCAACAATTTCTGTAGACGCTCAAGACAATGCTTGTCCTGTAGTTGGAATAAGTTCTATGGTGGTTGGCGTAACAGTTATTTCTAGTACCTACGCTGGGCAAGATGTTGTTATGTGTGATGGCGTTGGAGTTCAATTGAATGCAACTGGGGGATCTAATTTTAATTGGACCTTAATTTCAGGAGACCCTATTTCAGTGGGATCTAACTTTTCATGTACCAATTGTCCCAATCCGATTGCTAATCCCTCAATAAGTTCAACATACCAAGTCATCTCAAACCTTTCTGGTGGATGTACAAATGTAGATACTGTTGAAGTTGCTGTAGTCCCTGATTTCTCCTATTCCCTTACACAAACTGCTCTGACTACTTGTTTAAACAGCGATGTACAACTCTTTGTTACTCCTAATCCAACTGGGAACTATGACTATCAATGGAGCCCAGGAATATTCCTAGACAATCCTTCAATATCAAATCCATTGTTTACTCCATCAATGCCTGGAAACTATAATTATGAAATTCAAATTACAAGTGATGATGGATGTTTGAAAACAGATACTTTATCCATCGAAGTACTTGCTGCATATTCTCCTGACGTAACGGTTTCTCTTAGTGATAGCTCAATATATTGTGGCGACACAGTATCAATTGATATTGACTTGGGAGGAGGCGTTCCTGCTTTTTGCGGACCAAGTGCATCAACAGTATGTACTTCTGCTGAATCTCAACAAACTATAGGTGTTTCAAGTTCAGTGAACGGAAATACCTCATGGCCTGCTCCATTTGGGAACTGGTATAAAAATGCAAAGCACCAATTTTTATTTACTGCTGCAGAATTACAAGCTTCAGGTTTTATAGGTGGTAAAATTACTGAAATTGCTTGGGAAACAACTTTAAGCAACAATGCAACAAGTATATTTGAAAGCTACAGCATAAAAATGGGATGTACCAACCTTAGTGCCCTTAGCACTTGGGAATCTGGTCTCACGACCGTTTTTGGACCTCAAGATATTACAGTAAGCTTGGGATGGAATACATTAACATTTAGTACAGCATACGAATGGGATGGAATTTCGAATCTAATCGTTGAAATCTGTTACGATAACCTTAGCTCACCCTACACCTACAATTGGGCAACACCTTACACAAATACTGCTTTCAATTCCTGCTTGTATTATTATAGTGATGTTGCGAATGCTTGTTCTGCAACAACTCAGGCCTTTAGTTCACCCTCAACTTCGAGACCTGTCACAAGATTTACTAGCTGTGCAACGACTCCAGATTCAAGTAATTTCTCATTTTCTTGGTCACCTTCAACTGCCTTATCTAATGACGCAATAATCAATCCATCTGCATTTCCAATTGAAAGCACTGTTTACAGTGTAGTAGTAACTGACTTAGTTGGTGGATGTAGTGATACAAATCAGATTTTAATAAATGTTGAACCTCCTTATGAACTTTCAGATACTTCAATTTGCGACAACGAATTCCAGTATGTTGGAGTAACTGCTTCTAATTATGGTTTTTGGGATTACTCTGGACCTGGAAATGTTTATTTCTCTTCCATTGACTCACTAAATCCATTTGTTGAAGTAGATAGTTTTGGAACCTATTTTTTGAGCTATTATGATAATTTATGTTTAGATACACTTTCTCACGAAATTGCATTTATAAATGATCCATTTGTTGAAGTTTCTTCAATGAATACATTTTGTATTGGTACTGATTTAGAAGTCGCTATTATCCCCAATAATTTAGTTGGAATTGATTACACATGGAAAGACGATTTAGGAAATACAATTGGTAATGGAGATACTGTACTTATTTTAAGTAGTTCATTGGATAATGGTGTTTACATTTATTCTGTTGAGGCGGAAAATATTTGTGGATTATACACTGAAGATTTTCAAATAGTTGCTGAATCTTGTGAAATACCAAATGTCATTTCTCCAAACGGAGATGGTAATAACGATTATTTTTACATTCAAGTTGCCAATACTTACTCTGATGTCAATTTAACCATTGTAAACCGTTGGGGTAAAGTTATTTTTCAAAGTACTGCCTATTCAAATGATTGGAATGGAACAAATAAAAATGGTAAACCCCTCTCTGATGGAACGTATTTCTATATATTGAACTATAACAATGCAGAACAAGAAAAATCTGGTACCATTACAATTGTAAATAATAAGTAATTTTTAAGATAAATGGCATTAAAATGTGGTATTGTTGGTTTACCCAATGTGGGTAAATCAACGCTCTTTAATTGTCTTTCCAATGCGAAAGCACAATCGGCAAATTTCCCTTTTTGTACAATTGAACCCAATGTAGGAACCATCACTGTTCCTGATCAAAGATTAACAAGTTTAGAAAATTTAGTAAATCCTGAAAAGGTAATTCCAACTACAATAGAAATTGTTGATATTGCTGGTCTTGTGAAAGGTGCACATAAAGGAGAGGGGCTTGGTAATCAGTTTTTAGCTAACATTCGAGAAGTTGATGCAATTATTCATGTACTTAGATGCTTTGATGATGGTAATGTCATTCACGTTGATGGAAGTGTAGATTCAATCAGAGATAAAGAAGTAATAGATATGGAGCTCCAGCTTAAAGATTTAGAAACCATCGAAAAAAGAATAGGTGGTATTGAAAGAAAAGCGAAATCTGGAGATAAAGAAGCTGCCAAACTATTTGAAGTTTACGCTTCAATAAAGTCTCATCTCGAAGGGGGTAACTCTGCTCGGTCATTATCATTTGAAAAAGATCAAATTGATAGTGTAAAAGAGCTTAATTTACTCACATTCAAGCCAGTTCTTTACTTATGTAATGTTGACGAAAAATCAGTTATCAATGGTAATAAACATGTTGAAGATTTAAAACGATCAGTTGCTGATGAAAAGGCACAAGTACTTATTCTAGGAGCTGCAATTGAAGCTGACATAGCTGAATTGGATTCGTTCGAGGAACGACAACTTTTTTTAGACGATTTGGGTCTTGATGAACCTGGAGTGAGTAAACTTATTCGTAATGCCTATGAATTACTGAACCTACAGACCTATTTTACAGCTGGAGTTAAGGAAGTTAAGGCATGGACCATTAAAAAAGGAACTACAGCGCCGCAGGCAGCTGGTGTTATTCACAGCGATTTTGAAAAAGGGTTTATTCGTGCTGAAGTTATAAGCTTTGACGATTACATAAAATTTGGCTCCGAAAATGCTGTTAAAGAAGCTGGCAAACTACAAATTCAAGGGAAAGATTATCTTCCCAAGGATGGTGATGTTATGCATTTTCGTTTTAATGTATAATTTTATTCCAACCTGAACGTTTATTTTTCATGAATCTATTGAGGTTTATATTGCCTTTTCTTTTGTTCTCTAGTATTTATGCTCAAAATGGTGGCCTAAATAGCTTTAGCTTTATGAAATTTACTAATGCAGCTCGATTAGAGGCAATGGGCGGTTATGCTCTCTCCATTTATGACCAAGATGCATCCCTTGGTGTAATGAATCCAGCAATACTTAATCCAGAGCATCATGGACAATTAAACATAAATTATGTAAACTACTTTGCGGACAGTGACTATGGATTTTCATCTTATGCTTTCCATCTCAAAAATATTGGAACAATAAGTACATCAATTTTATACGCCAATTACGGAAAATTTGATTATGCCGATGCATCAGGAGAGAGAAATGGAGGTCAATTTTCTTGCAATGATATTTTACTTCAAACTGGAATTGGAAGAGCATTAGATAGCAATTTTTCAATTGGAGGAAATTTAAAGCTTGGAGCAAGCTTTTTAGAGTCGTACTCTTCTTTTGCAACTGCTTTTGATATTGCTTTGAATTTTCAAAATAGAGCCAAAGAGTTTGGTGCAGGAATTATCATTCAAAATATTGGTATTCAATTGAAAACATACTCTTCTGGAAATAGAGAACCACTTCCATTTGGAATACATTTAGGAGTTAGCAAAAAACTTGGACATGCTCCATTTAGATTTACTTTCACATACCATGATTTGCAGCGATGGAATCTTACTTATTTCGATGCTTCAGCAAATCAAACCATCGACCCCTTAACTGGACAGTCCATTGCTGCTTCAAATCCCAGTTTTTTAACTCAGTTTTTCAATCATATTGTAATTGGGAGTGAATTGCTCCTTTCCAAAAATTTTCACCTAAGGTTTGGTTATGATTTTAAAAGAAGATTTGAGTTGAAACCCAATTCAAGACCTGGAACTACAGGGATTTCTTGGGGAATTGGTTTTAAGATTAAGAAACTAAAACTAAGCTATTCTAATTCTAAGTACCATTTTGCTGGAACTTCTAATCATATTACCTTGTCAACAAAAATTGGTGGCAAAACTAAAGTTGATGATTTTTACAAACAATAATCTAGACTAGCAAATGACTATCGTCACTAACTTTTGAATTCAGATTAACAAAATCATATAAATCAGTATCCAATAAATGCGATGGAGAAATATTTTTCAACGCATTCATCATAATTGATTTTCTATTTGGGTAGATATCTTCCCAATTTGAAAGCAGTTCTTTGATTGCTTGCCGTTGAAGTTGTGGTTGTGAACCACATAGGTTACATGGAATAATTGGAAATTGTTTAAAACTAGAGAATTTAGAAATTAGTTCTTCCTTGCAATAAGATAAGGGACGAATGACGTCTAAATCTCCATTATCAATTCTATATTTTGGTGGCATCGTTTCTAGTTTTCCACTAAAAAATAAATTCAGAAAAAAAGTTTCTAAAATATCTTCTCTGTGATGGCCTAGCGCAATTACATTACAACCTAAATCTCTAGCTGTTTCATACAATACACCTCTTCTTAGTCTTGAACAAAGACTACATGTAGTTTTGCCTTCAGGAATTTTTTGTTTGACAATGCTATAGGTATCCTTTTCAACGATTTTAAAATCAATGTTTTTTTCAGAGAGGTAAGTAGGAAGAATATGTTCGGGAAAACCAGGTTGCTTTTGGTCTAGATTGACAGCAATTAAACTATAATTAATGGAAGAATATTTTTGAAAATGAATCAACATGTCCAACATGGTGTAACTGTCTTTACCTCCTGAAATACAAACCATTACTTTGTCACCATCCGAAATCATTTTGAATTCATCCATTGCTTTCCAAACTGCTGTTCTAAGCTGTTTTTGTATTTTAATTTGGTCTGAATTGTATTTCAAAATGATAACATTTTCTGCAAATATGACAATTAATACTAGCTATTCAAAATTGAAATATTTTAGTAATAATAGCTTGCATTTAATTAGTAAATTCGTCTAATCTAAAAGTTTAATAAGAACACTATGAAAACATCGACCGTCGATACAATTTCCTCAGCCGAAGCCATTGAGTTAGAAGAGAGATATGGTGCTCACAATTATCATCCATTACCAGTGGTTTTATCCAAAGGTGAAGGTGTGTATTTATGGGATTGTGAAGGGAAGAAATATTTCGATTTTCTCTCTGCCTATTCTGCTGTTAATCAAGGACATTGTCATCCAAAAATCATACAATCATTGACAAACCAGGCCTCTATTCTTACACTAACTTCAAGAGCTTTTCATAATAACATATTAGGTGAATATGAGAAATTCATAACTGATCTATTTGGCTATGATAAAGTTCTTCCAATGAATACTGGTGTTGAAGGTGGTGAAACCGCAAATAAATTGGCTAGAAAATGGGGTTATCTTAAAAAAGGCATCCCTGAAAATAAAGCTAGAATCCTATTTGCTAAAGGTAATTTTTGGGGAAGAACGCTTGCTGCAATTTCAAGTTCTGATGATCCTGTTTCTTATAAGGGTTTTGGCCCCTACATGCCTGGATATGATTTAATCCCTTACAACGATTTAGAAGCTTTAGAACAAGAATTAAAGGATACCAATGTAGCAGCATTTATGGTTGAACCAATTCAAGGAGAAGCAGGCGTTGTAGTTCCAGATGAAGGTTACTTAAAAGGAATCAGAGAGCTGTGTTCAAAATACAACGTTCTTTTTATTGCGGATGAAGTTCAAACTGGTATTGCTCGTACTGGAAAAATGTTAGCTACAGATTATGAAGATGCTAGACCTGACATATTAATTCTAGGAAAAGCCATTTCTGGTGGTGTTTTTCCTGTTTCTGCTGTACTTGCCGATGACGATATAATGCTTTGTATCCAGCCCGGTGAACATGGTTCAACTTTTGGCGGTAATCCACTTGCATGTGTAGTTGCAAAAACGGCTCTTGAAGTTGTAATCAATGAAAATCTTGCTCAAAATGCTTTCGAGCTTGGTGAAAAATTTAGAGCAGGAATGAATGAAATCATTCAACAATCTGACTTGGTTTCTCTCGTTCGTGGAAAAGGGTTACTTAATGCAATTGTAATTAATGATTCTCCAGAAAGTTCTACAGCGTACGATATTTGTTTGGCGCTAAAAGAAAATGGTTTACTTGCAAAACCTACGCATGGAAATATAATACGTTTTGCTCCACCGCTTGTTATGAACGAAATGGAACTGAATCAATGTATTTCCATAATTGGGGACACAATATTAAATTTTAAGAAATAATAATCAATTATTTAGCATAACTGGCATAACCAGCATTAGAAGATCTTCACCAACTTCATTTTCTTCAGGAAGAAGAATACCTGCTCTGTTCGGGGCACTCAATTCAAGAATAACATTTTCGGTATCGAGGTTATTGAGCATCTCCAATAAAAATCTTGAATTAAAACCAATTTCTATATCATTACCAACATATGAACATGTTAAACGCTCATTGGCTTCATTAGAAAAATCAATGTCTTCAGCAAAGATAGATAATTCACTTCCTGAAATTTTCAACCTTACTTGATGGGTTGTTTTATTTGCAAAAATTGAAACTCTTTTGATAGACTGAGCAAATGAAACTCGATCAATGGTCAATCTATTTGGATTTTCATTGGGAATTACAGCTTCGTAATTTGGATATTTACCGTCAATTAATCTGCATATTAGAGTGTAGTTTTCAAACTCAAATCTTGCATTGGAATCATTGTATTCAATTTTAATTTTACCTGTAGAGGAAGCCAACAAAACTTTAAGAAGATTCATTGGTTTTTTTGGAACAATAAAAGAAGCAGAATCCTTGACATTAACATCTGTTCTTTTGAAACATACCAACTTGTGTGCATCAGTGGCAACAAAGGTTACACCATCGGTATTTAATTGAGCATAAATACCACTCATTACTGGCCTCAAGTCGTCATTTCCTGAGGCAAAAATAGTTTTATCAATTGCTCGTTGAACAACATCACATTCAATTTCAATATTGGATGGATTTTCGATTTCAGGAATTTTAGGGAATTCATCAGCATTAAAACCAGAAAGCTTGTATTTTCCTGAATCTGCGGATATTTCAATTCCCTTTGTTTTTTGATCAACTGAAAAGGTTAGTGGCTGATCCGGGAATGTTTTTAACGTGTCTAAGACAAGCTTGGCAGGAATAGCGACGGAGCCATCTTTTTTTGCTTCCACATCAATTGTAGTGGTCATAGTTGATTCTAAGTCGGATGCAGAGATTTTGAGGGTTTTCCCGTTAATTTCAAACAAAAAATTATCTAAAATTGGTAAGGTGTTACTACTGTTTAGAACACCTCCAACAGCTTGTAATTGCTTTAAAAGACCTGCGCTTGAAACTATAAAATTCATCTGTTAATTGTTTATTACAAATATAACTGAATTGAAAGAATAGAGAAATTGAAATGCTGGGAGAGAAGTAATATTTTTCAACAATAGATTAACTACTTGATTTAATAAAATAACTCAGCGGTTTGAACAATATGTCCCAAGAATAAAATTGAATTCGAAGCAATTCATTTTTGCCGTCAACTCTAATGTATCCATACTCAGGATCCCAGTCTTCGTTAGATTTTATTTTCCATAGCTCAACAAATGTTGATTTGTTGTTTTTATCTATCAGAGTGATGTTGTAATGACAAGCTGAATTAAAAACAGAGTCTAGGAAATCTTGTTGCTTTAAAATAATTCTGTTGTAGTGTATTTTTTTATAATGAGAAAAATAATGCTTCGCTTGAATGGTATCAAAGTATTCTATTTTTTCATTTGATCCATTGAATAAACTTACGTCGGAGCCAGCTCTTTTAATTTTGTATGAATTGGAAGTATCCATTAAGAAATCAACCTGTATGGAAGATATATCGCGGATATCAGGATATTTGAAAACATGAGAGGCCCTCCAATCTACCCAACTTGTAAAAAATCGAACATCCATTGAAGCATAGATTCCAGGCTTATACATTACAAAAGGAACAGGACTCAAATTATCATTTGTTTGAAGAAGCATAAAGGTTCCTTCACGGTCTTGTGTTGAACCTCCAACAAACCAAATTTTTTCTGGTTTACTTTGATGTTTTGTAAATATTTCAACTTTTTTAGCTCGAGCAGATAAAGAACTTAGCACATGTTCAACCCTACGTTCAGGAACATCTCTTTTCACTCTGATTCGATAAAAAGTCTCAAGTAGCAAATTAACACTACCAACTTGAGCATCGTAATCAGAACCCTCAATTTTCCATGTTTTACCGTCTTCTCTACGGGAAATTGTTATGGAATTATTTTCAGTGTCAGAAATTGTAAAACGGTCGATTGCAGCTGTATCTTTCACTGCAAAATCAGATTGTTCTTTCCATTCCGATAAAGCATCTGAACTAGATGAATTACAGCACGTTAAAAATAAGCCTGCGACTATCAAAGAGTATGGGAATAGATGTTTCATGTTAAAAATTACATTAATTGTATTTTTTTCTTTTCAATAACCAAATTGAAAGACCCAGTAATACAATTAAAAAAGATGGAATAAATAAATTGATAAATTGCCAATATTTTTTATGCAATGTGATTTGTTCGCTAGAGAGAAGCCTCGGAATTTTCATTCTAGATCTCAAAGGAATCAACACATCATTTCCCATTAATTTATCAATTATGTTTAAGAAGAAAACACTGTTTCCATAAACTGGAGCGAATTCGGGTGTACCTAAATCTGCAGCTTCAAATTCCAAAAATATAGGTTGATATTGACCCGTTTCTTTATTGATTACTAAATCATTTCGAATAAAATCAGCATCACCAAAAACAACCATTGCATTAGCAGTATCGCAACTTTCTTTAAAATTAGACTGATCTAAAAATCGTTTAAATGTTTTATTTATTCCCCTGTTTTTGTAATTGGAAGTGAAATTTCCTTCTAACAGTAGTCCCATTGTCAATGGCGATTTATTTTCAGGTGAATCAAACATTTCAGGATTTGAAGCAGTTAAATCTTTGTAGGTAACTCTAAATTGTCTCTTTTTTAAAAATTTTGTACTTGTTTGTAGGATTGGAGTTTTTTTGATTTTAGCAGTTCCAAAAGAATCTACACTTGATGCATACTTTAAACGAATAGGGGCAACGTTTAGGTTAAATTCATTGGGATTTAATGTTTTTAAAACTGGATAAAAATACCACTTTATTAAATTACCTCTTCCGTCGACCCTCTTTACAGGAGCACACTGATAATCTGTAATTAAATCTGAATTAACTCTAGCACCATAAGTCGTTATAAAATCTTCTAAATCGGAAGCAATCGGTTCAGAATAGACATAAGCGGAATCTTTTAAAAGATATTCCTTAACATCGACTCTGTCCAACAACCAAAACACCTTACCTCCGTTCATTATGTATTGGTCAATTATAAACTTCTCTTTTTCTGAAAAAGGCTGTTTTGGTTTAGCAATAATTAAACCATCAGATTTGTTTAAGGCAGTAAGACTTTCACTGAAATTAAGAGGATTTTGTTTGAATCTATTCAACTGAATAGCTTGAAAATATCTTTTGAGATTATTGTCAATTCCTTCAATTAGATTACCATTATCATCATAAATGTAGACTGTGTCAGAATCGATAACTACATAAGGAAAATTCGTTTTAATAATTTGGTTCCATTGTACTTCTGCGGAGTCAATTGAACTGTTGAAATATTCATTTCTTAGCTGTCGAATTCGAACAGTATCTACCGAATAAAACTCCATTATTTTGTGTCTAATATCATATATATCAGCATTATTTAATTCTCCATGTCCTCTCAAAAAAGAAATAGTTTTGACATTGTCTGTTGTAAGCTTTATTAAGCCTTGAATAAATTTGAATTCTAATTGATCTGTAAATCGATTAATTATTTCTTGTCTTATTGGAAGGGTACCACCTTGAAGAAGTTGTACAGCAACTGTTTTATCGCCTTGCTTAAGCAACATTCCAGGCCAAATCTCAATGCCCTCTTGTTGAGTTGCATCTTTCGTAATCATGATGTATGCAGGATCAATTCCCTCTGCATATATTTCTTTTTTAAAATCTTCCTTTAGTTCCGGATCTTCATTTGGATTGATGTAACGAATTCTAAGTTTATTACCAGCATATGCTTTAAATTCATTTAGCTTTTCAGTTAATCTGTTTTGAAGTTTTTGTATTTCGGCAGGAAAATCACCATCAAGATAAATGTCGACAGAAATATCATCCACAAGCTGATTCTCTAAAAAATGAATTGATTTTGGTGAGAGGGAATGAATTTTATCAGAAGTTAAATCTTGCCTTATAAAAGATAAAGAGCTCACATAATTTATTCCAATTATAAAAGCAATAAAAACAATAAAATAAGCAATATCTTTCGTCTTAGAACTCATTTAAACAGTTACCATTTTCTAGATTGAAGAACGAGCCTTGTAGCATAAAGAAATAAAAATATAAGGCTTAAATAGTAGAGAATATCTCTACTATCAACCACACCTCTTTGAATGCTGGAGTAATGTTCAGCAATACCGAGGTTTAGAAAAATCAAATCAATAGGACTTTCTAACAACGAAGCAATGTATCCAAATCCAATGTAGAAAGTGAAGCAGAGTACCATTGCTAACATGAATGCAACAACTTGATTTTTTGAAATTGAAGATGTGAATAGTCCAATGGAGACAAATACTCCTCCGAGTAGTAAAAGTCCAATGTAACCGCCCCATGTAGCTGCTGAATCAATGTTCCAATTTTCTTGCCCCATTTGACCAATACTTATGTAATACACAATTGTGGGTAAAAGGGCGATTATTACTAGGATTAAACCTGCGATAAATTTAGAAAAGACCAATTTAAATTCAGAAATTGGTTTTGTTAGTAATAATTCCAAGGTTCCCGTTCTGTTTTCTTCTGAGAAGAGTCGCATTGTTATAGCTGGTATTAAAAACATAAAAATTGAGGGCGCTAGAATGAAAAAATTTGTCAAGCTAGACTCTCCCATATCAAATAGGTTAGAGTTGCCTGGACTAATCCATAAAAAAAATCCTGTTGCTATTAGAAAAAAAACAATCGCGATATATCCTGTTAAGGAATTAAGGAAAGCATTTAACTCTTTTTTAATCAGATGAAACATGAATTGAATATAGTGTTGCTAAATTAATAACTCATTTGATACAATTGAAAAACAAAAAGTAATGTATTAAAAATAAAATGTTAATGAATGTGAAAATACAGTTAAGTGAATGTTTTAACTTTTGGACAATGTTAATTTATACTAAATTAATATTTGGGAATTCGATAAACTAGATATATTTGTCAACGATGAACAACATTGAATTATCTGTTATTGTCCCTCTATATAACGAGGAAGAATCTCTAATTGAATTATCTGATTGGATCATCAATGTATGTCAAGAACACAATATTTCATTTGAACTTTATTTCATCGACGATGGAAGCACAGATTCTTCTTGGGAAGTGATTCATTCAATTGCTGAAAAAGACACCAGAATAAAAGGAATTTCTTTTCGAAGAAATTATGGTAAATCTGCCGCGCTTAATACAGGATTTTCTAAAGCAACTGGTAATGTAGTTATAACTATGGATGCTGATCTTCAGGACAACCCAAATGAAATTCCTGAGCTCATGAAAATGATTACTCAAGATGGATTCGATATAGTTTCTGGTTGGAAGAAAGATCGAAGAGATCCAATTTCGAAAACCATCCCCACAAAATTGTATAACTCTGTTACAAGAGCCGTTTCAGGTATTAAATTAAAAGATATGAACTGTGGGCTTAAGGCTTACAAAAAAGAGGTAGTAAAAAGTATTGATGTTTATGGTGAGATGCACAGATATATCCCTGTAATTGCTCACTGGGCAGGGTTTAAAAAAATTGGAGAGAAAGTAGTTGTTCATAGAGAAAGAAAATACGGCAAAACCAAATTTGGACTTGAACGTTTTATTTTTGGTTTTCTTGACTTATTCAGCATCTCTTTTATGGGAAAATTTGGAAAACGACCAATGCATTTATTTGGTTCACTTGGAATAATACTATTCCTCATTGCATTTGGATTTTTAATTTGGATAGGAGTGGATAAATTATTTTTTCACAAAGGAGCAAAGCTTATCGCAGACCGAACTGAATTTTATGTTGCAGTTGTTGCAATGTTGATGGGAGTTCAAATGTTTTTAGCTGGATTTTTGGGTGAAATGATTGCTAGAAATTCTCCCAATAGCAACTTTTACCAAATTAAAGCAACAACATCTAATTCAGATGTCTAAAATCGTTCTTGTTGGTCCAGCTCCTCCATACAGAGGAGGAATAGCTGATTTTAATGAAGCTCTAGCGAACGAATTAATTGTTCAAGGAAATGAGGTAGAAATCATTTCATTTTCACTTCAATATCCGTCATTTCTTTTTCCAGGTAAAAGCCAATATTTAACGACATTTGAAAAAAATACATCATTTAAAATCCATTCACTTATTAACTCCATTAATCCAATATCTTGGAGGAGAACTGTACGATTTATTCAGCAGATTAATCCAGATTTTATCCTTTTTAGATTTTGGATTCCTTTCATGGGACCGTCCCTTGGAACAATTGCAAAAAAATTAAAAAAAACTGGATTTCCAGTATTTGCAATTACCGACAATGTTATTCCTCATGAAAAAAGGATTGGAGATGACATACTTACCAAATACTTTCTTAAAAATTGCGATGGATTTATTACAATGAGTAATGCCGTTTCCGAGGACATTTCAAAATTCACCAATAATTCCAATACACTCACGCTTTTTCACCCAATTTATTCAACTTTTGGAGCATGTTCATCAAAGGAGGAAGCACTAGATAATCTAAAACTTTTGGATAAAAAATATCTTCTGTTTTTTGGTCTTGTTAGAGAATATAAGGGGCTTGAAATTGCCTTAGAGGCGATGAGTCATCCAACAATTAAAGAACTTGAACTTTCATTAATTGTTGCTGGTGAATTTTATTCTTCGAAAGAAAAATACTTGAAACTTATCGATAAGCTTAAACTTGACAATGTTATTGTTCACGATGAATTCATTCCCAAAGAAAAAGTTAAATATTACTTTGGAGTGGCTGATGCAGTTGTTCAGCCATACATCAGTGCCACTCAAAGTGGAATCACACAAGTAGCATACCATTTCAAGACTCCTATGATTGTTACCAATGTTGGCGGTTTACCTGAAATTGTTGAGCACGGCAAACAAGGTTACGTATGTGAAGTCAATTCTAATGCTGTTGCAGAAGCTATTTTAGAATTGTATAAATCTGAAGGCAATGTTCAATCACTTTCAAACGGTGTTGCCCAAAGAAAAGAAAGATTTAGTTGGCAAACATTTGTAACAGAAATGCTGTTTTTTATTGAAACAGAAATAAGGAATTAAAAAAAGCTTCACATTGATTTGTGAAGCTTTTACATACGGCATATGTTTTTTTAATTTTTCAAAAACAAAAAATCATTGACAATGATCTCTGAAACGTATTTTAAATCCCCATTTTTATCCTCGTAAGATCTGTAATTAAGTTTGCCATCTATACAGACTTGGTTGCCTTTGGACAAGTATTTACCTGCAAGATCGGCATTTTTTCCCCATGCTACTACATTATGCCACTGCGTATTATCAATTTTATCACCATCACTATTTGTAAAACTTTCTGAGGTTGCAATAGATAAATTAGCCACAAGTTTATTGTTTTCAAATGATTTTATTTCAGGATCAGCACCTAGATTTCCGATTAGTTGCACACGATTTCTTAAATTTTTCATAAGTATATTTATTTTAGTTAATAATTAAATTTGTCAATATTCCGGAATCGACTGTGCAAAGAAAAAGTGCAGAAAAATAAAAAATATTAGATTAATTATTTAAGATGCGTTTAATGTCGTTTTTTACCATTTAAAATTGTTTATAGTATTGAAAAACAGATTTTTAATTATTTTTTAATTTCCATCTTTTATGACTCCATAACCAAAACTCAGGACTTTCAAGAATCATTTGTTCTATTTTTTTGGTAAAAATTTTTGTTACAATACCCGTTTCTAACATGTTTGGTAAATCAACTATCAACTCATATTTAGCTTGATAATAACCTCTTTTAATTTTTGTAATATGATAAGTGAAAATAGGATAATCATACAGTTTAGCCAATCGCTCTACACCAGACTGAACAGCAGTATTTTGGTTTAAAAATTGAGTCCAAATAACATTTTTATAATTTGAAGGACTTTGATCTGAAGCAAAAAAAATAGCTTTTGTTGTTTTTTGACGGAAACATTTTAATGTTTCATTCATGGAGAACATACAAAACCCAAATTTTTCTCTCGACTTTAACATTTTTGAATTGTAAAAATCATTGGATAATTTCTTGTAAATTCCAAAACAGCTGTGTTGATGATATAGTGGAGTCACTTGAGCAAACATCTCCCAATTGTTGTAATGTGCACCTACAACAATAACAGATTGGTTTTTCAAAGCATAAGAATCAATTAATTCAGGATTTTTAATAACAAACCTTTTTGTTAATTTTTTTTCAGAAATGGTAAAGGATTTTATGCTTTCAATAAACAAATCACATAAATGTTTGTAAAATTTTCTACAAATGGTTGTTCTTTCACTGTCATTAAGCAATGGAAAAGAGAGTGCAATGTTTTCAGAAACAACTTTTTTTCTATATGATAGGATGTAGTAAAAAAAAATAAAAAGTAAATCAGAAAGTAGGTACAAAACTTTAATTGGCAAAAGCGAAATAGGAAGAAGAATTAAATAGTGGAGTAGTCGATTGAGCATAGAAATATTTAAATCAATTGGCAGATTGAGGTTTTTTATGTTTCCACCTTCGGTGACTCCAAAGCCAATATTGAGGATTTAACAAAATGTCTTTTTCAATCATTTTTGTAAAAGACTCTGTAATTTGACCATAAGAGGTTTGCTTAGGATTTTCTTCAATTAGCTCATATTCGACTTCATAAAATCCTCTTTTTACTTTAAATACTCTGACATAAACAACAGGATAGTTGTATTCTTTGGCATACTTTTCAGCTCCAAAGAGTACTCCAGTTTCCTGATTTAAAAAATTCATCCAATATGCATTATTGGGATTAGATGGACTCTGGTCAGAGCCAAAAATGATTGCTTTTAAAGGTTTTTTTTCATCAAATAAATTTCTTGTATCACTCATAGGACATAAAACCAATCCATATTTAGTTCTTGATTTTTTTAGTTTTGTATTAAAGAAATTATTTTTAAGTGGTTTGTATATACCAACACACTTATGCAGCGAATAAAAGGGAACTGCCTGAGCACAAATTTCCCAATTGTTAACGTGTCCACCAACCAATATTACTCCTTGATTCTTATCGTAAAACTGATTCAACAGAGTACTGTTTCTTATGATTAATCGTTCTTTTAAATTTTTATCATCAATGGTAAATCCTTTAATACTTTCCACTATTAAATCACATAAGTGGCGATAAAAAGAGCGCATTATTAGCTCAAGCTCATCATTGCTTTTAGATGGAAAAGAATTTCTAAGATTAAGGGATACAACTTTTTTTCTGTATCCAATCAATTTAAATAGAATAAGAAATATTCCATCAGAGAGCAAATAAAGTAATGGATAAGGAAGAATTGAAATGGGAATTATTATGAAGTAATATATTATTCTCGAAGCCACAGCGGGCAAATATACTATTTCTAGAGTTTTCTCATATCTAAATTTAGATTGGGTTCCTCATAACAAGTTTCACCACAATTTTCTCTAGTTCTTTGCCTTAATCTGCCGCCATCTAATGCAATGATTGTAGTTGGCCCATTTTGATAATATACTTCAATTGCATAGCGCTCACCAACAATTTGCTGTATTGAAAATTCATCTGAAAATGCATATAAGCTATCAATTACAATGTTATCTTCTACGTATCCAGCATAAAGAATTACGAGGATAGAATCATTATTTTCGTTGGTAATATCAACATTAATCCATCCTAAATCATAGGGAATAGGGTAACAGTAATAGGTAGGATCGCACTCATCATTGTCGGAAAAACACGACCACAACAAAAAACAAATACATACAGCAGCTAGTCTTTTCATTCTTTTCAATAATAATCTTCTTTTACAGGAGCATTATTTTTGTTTTGCAACCTTGGTGACTCACTTTTAGGTTCCTTGAGTGTGAAAATCAAATTGATTGATACTTTACCATCTGGAACCTCAA
Source organism: Bacteroidota bacterium (assembly GCA_036123135.1). Lineage (GTDB taxonomy): Bacteria > Bacteroidota > Bacteroidia > Flavobacteriales_D > Parvicellaceae. The sequence goes on from JAZADZ010000076.1 coordinate 19,828, forward strand.
TTAATTTGTCTCTAAAATAACAAAAGCCAATTTTTAAAAAGGTATCATCTCCCAAATTAAAAGATAAACCTGCAATTGGAACTAGGTTAAAAATAGCATCTGCACTAGATCTGGCAGCTCTGTAGTTTCCAAGTAAAACTCCACATTGAGTTCCTACAAATAACTGTGTTTGAACATTACCGAGGTCGAAATTTCCAAAGCGTTTATCAAAATCAAAAGAGATAAAATATTTCTTTTCACGAAATTGACGAATTACAGTACTTGATTCTCTAACAAGAGTTCTTTTAAAAAAAGGTCTGAATTGGAAATTGAATCTTGCTCCCCACTGAAAACCAAGATCTTCAACTCCCATGGAAAATCCCCAATAGTAATCTTTGGTGTTAAACGTGTTGTTGAAAATACTAATGCTGGTAGCAGGATTAAATTTTTTTAATGATTTAGTAGAAAAATTCTGCGAAAATGTAGAAACTGAGCACACAAAAAAAACAACAATTAAAAGATGTTTCATGCATGTAATTTATTAAAAAAGCTACACAATGAGTAGGATTAGGTTAAGTTATTTTTTTAATATTACGGCTGTGAAAGAACTTGCTATAATAGATAATTACGACTCTTTTACTTACAACCTTGTTCACTACTTTGATGCTCTCGATTGTAATGTTACTGTCTATAGAAACGATGAAATTAATTTTAACCGAATTAATGAATTTCCAAGAATTGTTCTTTCACCAGGTCCAGGTTTGCCCTCTGATTCTGGAGATACAATGAAAGTAATTCAGCGTTTTTACAAACAAAAATCCATTCTTGGAATATGCTTGGGCATGCAATGTTTAGGAACTTTTTTTGGACATCGACTGGAAAATTTAAACGATGTATTACATGGAAAACAATCAAAAGTAATTGTTAGTGACAATTCATGCATATTTAAAAACCTCCCCAAATCCTTCAATGTTGGGCATTATCATTCATGGATTATTGAAAAAAAAGTAAATTCAAGCCTTATTGCAACCTCTAGACTAAGCTCAGGAGAAATCATGTCTGTTCGACATAAAGATCTATCAATTTACGGAACTCAATTTCATCCTGAAAGTATCTTAACAGATCATGGAAAAGCTATTCTAAACAATTGGCTCAATCTTTCTTAATTCATTGAAAATACTTTTTCCAAAACAATTTTCATTTAATAGAATAAGATTTGAATACTAACATTAAATTTGCGCTAGATTTTAAAGAAAATGGAAATTCCAAAAACATATGATCCCTCTAAAACTGAGGATAAATGGTACAACTATTGGATGGAAAACGATTTTTTCAAATCAACTCCTGATGAAAGAGAATCTTACACAATTGTAATTCCTCCTCCTAATGTAACAGGTGTTCTTCACATGGGACATATGTTGAATAATACAATTCAGGACGTATTGGTGAGAAGAGCAAGAATGCTTGGTAAAAATGCATGTTGGGTTCCAGGAACAGATCATGCATCGATTGCAACGGAAGCTAAGGTTGTTCAAAAAATGAAAGAAGAGGGTCTAAAAAAAAGTGATCTTTCAAGGGATGAATTTTTACAAAGGGCTTGGGATTGGACTGAAAAACATGGAGGAATAATCTTAGACCAATTGAAAAAACTTGGAGCCTCTTGCGATTGGGACAGAACAAGATTCACCATGGACAAAGACTATTACGATAGTGTCATTAAAGTTTTTTGTGATTTACACGATAAAGGGTACATCTACAGGGGAGAAAGAATGGTAAATTGGGATCCTGAAGCTAGAACTGCTTTGAGCGATGAAGAAGTTTTTTACAAAGAGGTCAATTCAAAATTGTACTATGTTCGCTATAAAATCAAAGATACTGATGATGAGTGGCTCACAATTGCAACAACTAGACCAGAAACCATTTTGGGAGACTCAGCAATTTGTATCAATCCTAATGATGAAAGATATACTCATCTCAAGGGGAAAAAGGCAATTGTACCACTAATTGATAGAGAAATACCCATAATTTTTGATGAATATGTCGATATAGAATTTGGTACTGGATGTTTGAAAATTACCCCGGCTCACGATCAAAATGATTACATGTTGGGTATAAAATATGATTTGGAAATCATAAATATTTTAAATGAAAAGGCTCAGCTCAATGAAAAAGCGCAGTTTTATGTCGGAATGGATCGTTTTGATGCAAGAAAAGAAATTGCAAAAGATTTAGATTCAAATGGATGGCTGATAAAAACACAAGATCACATCAATAAAATTGGTTTTTCTGAGAGAACAGATGCAGTTATAGAGCCTAGACTCTCCCTTCAATGGTTTTGTGCAATGGAAAAATTAGCAGCACCAGCGCTTGAAAGTGTTATGAACGATACCATACAATTTCATCCATCAAAATTTAAAAATACCTACAGACATTGGATGTCAAATATTAAAGATTGGTGCATTTCTCGTCAGCTTTGGTGGGGGCATCAAATCCCAGCCTATTTTTATGGTTCTTCAAAAGATGATTTTGTTGTTGCTAAAGATATTGACGCTGCTCTTTCTAAAGCAATAGAGAAGTCTGGAAGAAAATTATCTATAAAAGATCTTAAGCAAGATGAGGATGTTATGGATACATGGTTTTCTTCATGGATTTGGCCCATTTCCGTTTTTAATGGCTTTAATGATTCAGAAGATAAAAATGAATTGGATTATTACTATCCAACGAATGATTTGGTCACAGCACCTGAAATTATGTTTTTCTGGGTTGCTAGAATGATTATTTCTGGTTTTGAATACAAGGGAGAAATCCCATTTAAAAATGTATACTACACAGGAATCGTTAGAGATAAATTAGGCAGAAAAATGTCGAAGTCTCTTGGTAACAGTCCCGATCCAATTGAATTAATGAAAAAATACGGAGCTGACGGTGTTCGTGTTGGTATGCTTTTGAGTTCACCTGCAGGAAATGATTTACTATTTGATAGTGCGTTATGTGAACAGGGAAGAAACTTTACCAATAAAATATGGAACGCTTTTCGATTGGTGAATTCTTGGGAAGAAAAAGATATTACTCAACCTGAATCTGCTGCGATTGCTGGAAAGTGGTTTTTGTCTAGATTCAGTTCAACACTATCAGAATTAAACGACTCTTATGAAAAGTTTCGAATTTCTGAGGCTTTAATGACTTCATATAAATTTATTTGGGATGATTTCTGCTCCTGGTATCTTGAAATGATCAAACCAATGTATGGTCAGCCAATCGACGTAAAAACTAAAAACGAAGCAATCAGTTATTTTGAGAGTATTTTAAAAATTGTTCACCCATTTACTCCCTTTATTGCTGAAGAAATCTGGCACTTAATTGGAAGAAGAAACAATGAAGATTGTATTGTAAATGCTTTCTGGCCTGCAGTCAAAGAAAAAGACGACCAACTGCTTATTAATTTTTCTCTTTTTGAAAACGTAATTACTCAAATAAGAACCCTGAGAAAAGAAAAAAATATTGCTCAAAAGGTGAAATTAGAAATTACGGTAAACGAAAACATCAATATCGATAAGACATTTGACAGTCTTCTAATAAAATTAGGCAATTTAAGCTCATTGAACTACGGCAATACAAAAATTGAAAATGCCTTTTCATTTATAATTGGTTCTAATGAATATTTTATTCCTTTCAACTCGGATTTTGATGTCGATAAAGAAATTGAAAAAATTAGTAAAGAAATTGAAGACAGAAAAGGGTTTTTGAATAGTGTGCTTAAGAAATTAAATAATCCAAGATTTGTAAGTAATGCCCCAGAAAAAGTTGTTCAATTAGAAAACAAAAAAAAGATTGATGCTGAAAATCAGATTAAAGTTTTAGAAGATAAACTTTCTGGTTTATCTAAATAGAACTGTACAACTTGTTCAGTTTTTCTTGAATCACTTCTTTTCTGTAGTTATTTTTCAAAGAATTTCGTACTTCTTCAGGATTAAAATTTCTACAATTTAAAGCAAAGTATTCAATCGCTTCAGTCAAAGCTACCGTGTCGCCCTTTTCAATAAGAATACCATTGTTTTCGTTAATAAATTGCTCGGGAGCACCACATTTAGTACAAATTACAGGATTCCCAGTAAAAATAGTTTCCAAAACAACCATTGAAAAGGTTTCGAAATTACTATTTACAATAGTACAATCGGTTTTTAAAATTTCCTCTTGAACTTCTTCTTGAGAAAGTCTTCCAAGAAACTTTATTTTATGACTGAGATTCAAATCATTCACTAATTGAGCAAGTTTATTTTTATCTGTACCGTCTCCGACAATTGAAAGTGAAACAATTTTATCCTCCAATTTTATTTTGGCAATTGCACGTATTACACCTGAAATATTTTTGATCTGATCAACTAAATCAGCAACAACTAAAAAGTGTACCTCACTTTTATCATTGCTGCTTTTTTTCTCTTTAACATCAATAATATTTCCAATTGTTGTTATGGATTTTTTCACCCCTGCACGTTTTAACCCTTCACTTAAAAATTCAGAAACACTAACAACAGCATCGCAAGAATTAATATAATTCAATAATATACTTTTCTTAAAATTGGAATATTTATCAAAATTTCCATTTATAAACCCTGACCAGTGTTCCGATAGTACAACAGGGATAGTTTTAAAAAAAGTTTTTGCAATCCATAAATTTCTTCCAGCAACATGACAATGAATCAAATCAAATTTATGTTCACGTTTAATATAAGTTGTAGCTTTTTTTGAAGCCAACAAAAAATATAAAAATGTTAATGCTTTATTAGAAAACTTTGGATAAAAAACAGTCAATGAATTTTTTGAATTGAAAACAAACTCAATTTTACTAGAATTAGAGCTGGATAAAAAACTTAAAGTGTAAATTTCATGGTCGATTTCAGTGACTTGAATTTGTTGATGAATAAAGTTTCCAAGCTGAATATCAGCTTTTGTTGGAATCCACAACGGAAGATGAAGAATTTTCATTTTATATCTTTTTCATCAAAAAATGAATATACTATTTTTAGTTTACTTCATCCATAATATGATAATTTTAAGAGTTAACAGTACTCAGATTTCTCAATGGAATAGTATATTTGAAACCATATTTAGAATCAATTATTATGGCAGACGATAAGAAGATTATATTTTCAATGGTCAACGTGAGTAAGCAGACTCCACAAGGAAAACAAATCATTAAAGACATTTACCTTTCCTTTTACTATGGAGCCAAAATTGGTATTCTTGGTTTAAATGGTGCAGGAAAATCTACAGTGATGAAAATCATTGCTGGTCTTGACACTAATTTTCAAGGAGAAGTTGTTTTCTCGCCTGGCTATACTGTAGGATATCTTCCTCAAGAACCTAAATTAGACGAATCTAAAACCGTAAAAGAAATAGTTCAGGAAGGGGTGCAAGAAACTGTTGATGTTCTGAAAGAATACGATGAAATCAACAATCTATTCATGGATGAGGAAATCATGAATGATGCTGATAAAATGAATGATTTAATTGATCGTCAGGGAAAAGTTCAAGAAAAAATTGATCAGCTTGATGCATGGGATCTTGATTCTAAATTAGAATTGGCCATGGACGCTTTAAGAACTCCGGATGGCGATACTCCAATCAAAAATCTTTCTGGGGGAGAATTAAGAAGAGTTGCATTGTGCAGATTATTGTTGAGACAGCCAGATATACTATTGCTTGACGAACCTACCAACCACTTAGATGCAGAATCAGTTCACTGGTTGGAACAACATTTACAAGAATATAAAGGGACTGTAATTGCAGTAACTCACGATAGGTACTTTTTAGATAACGTGGCGGGATGGATATTGGAATTGGATAGAGGTGAGGGAATACCATTTAAAGGAAATTACTCATCTTGGTTAGAACAAAAAACCAAAAGATTGGCTCAGGAAGAGAAAACTGAGAGTAAACGTAAAAAAGCGCTTGAAAGAGAATTAGAATGGGTAAGACAAGGTCCAAAAGGCAGACAATCCAAGGGAAAAGCTAGATTGAACAATTATGAGTCCATGATGAGCGAAACCGTCAAAGAAAAAGAAGCCAAAATTGAAATTCCTATTCCTAATGGTCCAAGATTAGGAAATGAAGTTATTGAAGCAAAAAATATTTCTAAAGGATATGAAGATAGACTACTTTATGAAGAATTAAATTTTAAACTTCCTCCTGCAGGTATTGTTGGGATTATTGGTCCGAATGGTGCTGGCAAAACAACTCTTTTTAAAATGATAATGGAAGAGGAGTCACCAGATCATGGGTCTTTTTCTATAGGCTCAACTGTGAAGGTTGGCTACGTAGATCAAAAACACAAGGCAATAGATTCCAATAAAAATGTTTGGGAAGTTATTTCTGGAGGAAATGAAGTAATTGAAATTGGTGGACAAACCATCAATTCAAGAGCATATGTTTCAAAATTTAATTTCAATGGATCAGATCAACAAAAAAAAGTTGCTGTTCTTTCCGGTGGTGAACGAAACAGACTTCACTTAGCAATGACATTAAAAACAGAAGCCAATGTTTTGCTTTTAGATGAGCCAACTAACGATATTGATGTCAACACTTTAAGAGCACTGGAAGAGGGAATTCAAAATTTTGCTGGGTGTGTTGTGGTGATATCTCACGACCGATGGTTCTTAGACAGAATTTGTACGCACATACTAGCATTTGAAGGAGAGTCAAAAGCATATTATTTTGAAGGTGGATATTCAGATTACATTGAAAACAGAAAAAAAAGACTAGGTGTAGATATAATACCTAAGCGAATCAAATACAAAAAATTAACAAGATAAATTTATTAACTATGAAAAAAGCAACAATTATTTGTGATAAAGGTGAAATGAAAGTTGAATTCTTTGATAGAGATGCGCCAAAAACTGTAGAGAATTTCATCAAATTATCCAAAGATGGGTATTACGACGGCTTAACATTTCACAGGGTTATTCCCGATTTTGTAGTACAAGGTGGATGCCCTAATGGGACAGGTGCTGGAGGTCCAGGTTATTCAATTGATTGTGAGCTGGATGGAGACAACCAATACCATGATCGTGGAGTACTTTCAATGGCTCATGCAGGACGCAACACTGGAGGTTCTCAATTTTTTATTTGTCACAGTAGAAATAATACTGCACATCTAGACCGAAATCACACCTGTTTTGGAAAAGTTATTGAAGGCTTAGATGTAATTGATGATATAAGGCAAGGTGACCACATTGTTAAAATTGAAATATCCGAGGATTAAGTCAATTTTTAAAATAACTGAACCCAGTCAAGCGCCAATTATTGGGGATGTTTCATTTGTGAACAAACCTGGAAAATTCCCAATGATTATTTTTTGTCATGGTTACAAAGGATTTAAAGATTGGGGAGCTTGGAACAACGTTGCAAAATCCTTTCAAAAAAAAGACATTCACTTTTCTAAATTTAATTTCTCATTAAACGGGGGAACTTTAGAAAACCCAATAGATTTTCCTGATCTTAAAGCATTTGCTAGAAATACTTACACCCAAGAGGTAAACGATCTAAGTAACGTTATCAACCGCATGGTTTCAGAACACAAAAACATTACTTCATCAATTTTTTTAGTTGGTCATAGCAGAGGTGGTGGCATTGCACTGTTAAATTCTTTAAATGATAAAATTGATGGTGTTATCACATGGGCAAGTGTGGCGGATTATGAAAGTCGTTTCCCTAAAGGAAAAGAGCTTGAAAATTGGATTAAATCTGGTGTCAGGTACATTACCAATTCAAGAACAAAACAACAAATGCCACACAATATTAATTTTTATAATGACTTTTTAAAAAATAAAGAAAAATTAAGTATTGAAAATGTAGTAAAAAAATTAAAAAAACCACAGCTAATAATTCATGGAGAAAGGGACCAAGCAGTTGACGTTTCTCATGCATACTTACTAAAAAAATGGAATCCATCAGCTGAATTGAAAACATTCAAGGCTTCACATACATTCAATTCATCACATCCTTGGACAAAGGATTCATTGCCCAATGAATTGGATTTAGCCGTTAATTATACAGCTGATTTTATTTTAAATTATCACGATTAAAAGCATATATTTGCGCAGTATTTAGTGAATGGAAACATCAGAAGTTCTAAATAGCCTGCAATTTTCACATACTATCAGGCGTCTATGTTATCAACTAATCGAAAATCACAATGACTTTTCAAACTCTGCACTTATTGGCCTTCAACCGAACGGCATATATGTTGCGAACAGATTAAAAAAAGAGCTCAATTCCATATGTGAAATCGAAGTGTTAACTGGATCGCTTGACATTACTTTTTACAGAGACGATTTTAGACGCAACAATAAACCACTAATTCCTAGTGTAACCAATCTTGATTTTAGTGTTGAAAACAAAAAAGTCATTTTAATGGATGATGTACTTTTCACTGGTAGAACAGTTCGATCTGGCCTGGATGCTATAATGGCATATGGAAGACCTTTAAAGGTAGAATTATTAGCTCTTATTGAAAGAAGATTTTCTCATCATATTCCAATTCGACCTGACTACATAGGTCAATCAATTGACACCATTCAATCAGAAAGAGTAACAGTTAAATGGAAAGAAACAGATGGTAAAGACCAGGTAATACTTCATACACCTCCAGAAAAATGAAAGATTTAAGTGTAGAACATCTTTTGGGTATCAAACAGCTAAACAAGGCTGATATAGACATCATTTTCGAAACTGCAGACAGCTTTAAAAGAGTAATTAATAGACCCATTCGAAAAGTTCCTACGCTAAGAGATATTACCATTGCTAACTTGTTTTTTGAAAATAGTACAAGAACAAAATTATCTTTTGAATTGGCTCAAAAAAGGCTATCTGCTGATGTTATTAATTTTTCAGCTGGTTCTTCGAGCTTAACAAAGGGAGAAACGCTAATTGATACTGTGAACAATATTCTTTCAATGAAAGTAGATATTGTAGTGATGAGACATCCATTTCCTGGAGCACATCAATTTTTATCTAGACACATTGAAGCTAGAATTATAAATGCAGGTGATGGTACTCACGAACATCCCACCCAGGCATTATTAGATTGCTATTCCATTAAAGAGAAACTTGGGTCTTTGAAAAATAAAAAAGTTGTAATTGTTGGAGATATTATGCATTCAAGAGTTGCACTATCAAATATTTTTGCTCTTCAAAAATTAGGAGCAAAAGTAATGGTATGTGGACCGACAACACTGATTCCGAAATACATTGAACAATTAGGAGTTTTGGTAGAAAATAATTTAATGAAAGCTCTCAAATGGTGTGATGTAGCCAACATGCTTAGAATTCAATTGGAAAGACAAGATATAAGCTACTTCCCATCTATTAGGGAATATCGAAGTCTTTTTCAATTAAACAGTTCCATTTTAAATAGTTTGAATAAGGAAATTCTTATTATGCACCCCGGTCCAATAAATAGAGGAGTTGAAATTACCTCTGAAGTTGCTGATTCAGAGAACTCAATCATACTAGATCAGGTTGAAAATGGGGTGGCTATTCGAATGGCTGTAATTTATTTATTGGCATCTAAAATCAATAGAATTTAAAATATTCTGTAAAGATTTCCTTTTCTTTTATTATTAAATCAGTTGATTTTTTTAATTTAGTTACAACAATAGTTCAAACATTAATGAATTTTGAAGTAAATAAAAAAGATAACGTTTCAACCATAACCTGTCTTATTGAAAAACTCGATACACTGGTTGCTCCTGAACTAAAGTCTCAATTTGTTCTTTTAGACTCAAACGGAGAATCCAACTTTATTATTGACATGTCTTCTGTGAAATATTGTGATTCAAGTGGCCTAAGCGCCCTTCTTGTTGGCAATCGTTTTGCAAAATCGTCAAAGGGGTCTTTTGTCATTTGTGGATTACAACCTTACGTTGAAAAACTTATCAATATTTCTCAGCTTCACAGCGTTTTAAATATTGTTGGAAATAAAGAAGAAGCAAATGCTTACTTTGTTAATTAAAAAACTAAAATCACTCATATGAAAAAATTATTACTATTAACCATATCATTTTTTCTGACACTTTCAATTGTCAACGCACAATGTACTCCAAACCCCCAATATGCAGATTCTGCCTATGGCGTTTGGCCAGATACATCTACTAATTTTGTTTCTGGTGAAGTTGGAGCTGCATACTCACAAGTCTTAGACTTCAAGCTTCCCCTTGATGCAGGAGTTATTGACCCCAATTTTTCAGGTGTAAATATTGATTCTGCAGTTCTAACAAGTGTTGACGGTCTTCCTCCAGGAATAACTTATGTTTGCAACACTCCTACTAATTCTTGGATGGGTGGCGATCAAGGTTGCGCAACGCTTCAAGGAGTTCCAACTGCGCAGGGCTCTTATGACATAACCATTTCATTGGATGGATGGGTAACTGTATTTTTTGCTCCATTTGCACAAGCAATTTCATTTAGTGGATACGTTATTGATGTTGGTGCTGCAGGAATTGAAACCATTCAATTAACGGACCAAACTTTTATTTTACAACAAAACTATCCTAACCCCACAAATGGAAATACAACGATAGATTTTATTGCAGGTAATACTGATATGATTGATTTTACCATTACTAACTTACTTGGCGATATTGTCATTAACAGGCAAATCAATTCTAAAAGAGGAGTCAATAAAATTGATGTAAATACATCTGATTTTTCCAATGGAATTTATTTATATTCTATTTCCAACGGTATTAATAAAGTGACCAAAAGGATGATTGTAAGTAAATAATTGCAATTAGTTCACATCAAAACCCGCATTTCATACATGCGGGTTTTTTTATTTTGAGATTTGAAATAAACATATTAGGTTCAGGAAGTGCTTTACCACTTGTAAATAGAAATTCACCATCTCAGTACATTATTGTTCAAGAAAGACATTTACTTTTTGACTGCGGAGAGGGTACACAATTACAGCTAAGAAAAGCTAAATTCAAATTTCAGAAAATCGACCATATTTTTATTAGCCATCTCCATGGCGATCATTTCCTAGGTCTTACAGGTTTATTGTCTACATTCAATTTATTAGGTCGGAAAAAGTCTATTTTTATATATGGCCCTGAAGAATTGCATCATCTGTTAAATTTAACGTTCAAGTCAAGCCAATCCAAGCTAAGGTACCAGATGCATTTTTATGCAACAAATGCTGAAAAAGCTGAAAAAATTTTTGAAGACAATGTTCTACAAGTTCGAAGTTTTCCTTTGGATCATAAAATTCATTGTACCGGATTTATCATCAGTGAAAAATTAAAGACAAGGTCATTAAATCCTGAAGCAATAAAAAAATATCAAATTCCCATTGAATATTTTAAGCAATTAAAAAATGGAGAGGATTACAGCGCAAACAACAAAACCATTAAAAATACTGAGCTTACACATGATCCTCCTAAAGTAAGAGCTTATGCATATTGCAGTGATACAAAATACTATGAGTCTGTAATAGAAGAAATTAAAGGCGTAGACATACTTTATCATGAAGCTACTTTTTTAGAGGATAACAAGGATCGAGCTATCAAAACACATCATTCAACCGCACTGGATGCAGCAAAAATTGCAAAATTATGCAATGCTAAAAAGTTATTATTGGGACATTACTCTGCTAGATACAAAAACATAAAAGATTTTGAAATTGAAGCAAAATCTGTCTTCAAAAATGTTGTTGCAGTTTCTGATGGAGATACATTTGAAATCGATCAAGTAAAATAATTCCTAGCGAAAAATGTTTTATAAGTATCATACTATGAAAAATGCAATGCTTTTAATGCTAATTTTTCTCTTCTTTAATTGCTACAGCAAAGGGGGACAAAATGATATTTTTGCTAATTCAAAACTGATCCTAGGTGATTTCCTCTGGATTGCAAAAACTGAAGTTTCCAATGCTGAGTATAGAGAATTTCTGTTGGATGTTCAGAATAACGATAACCATAAAGAGCTCCTTCCAGACACTTCACTTTGGAATGAGACAGTAGGGCACGGAGAAAATTATGTGCAGCATTATTTCCGACATCCATCGTATAGCAATTTTCCAGTAGTTTGCATCAGTAAGGAGCAAGCAATTGAATATTGCAATTGGCTTGCAATCCAACTCAACAATAAATTAATTCAAGCAAAAGATAATGATATTGAAAAAGTAAGAGTTCGACTTCCAACAAAATGGGAGTGGCAGTATGCAGCTAGGGGAGGACTCTCAAAATGGAATGAACATCCATGGGAGGGCAGCTCTCTTAGAAGAAATGATAAAAAAAATAAAGGAAGGTTTATGCTCAACTTTAGACCTAAAAAAGGGAATTATACTGGACATCTTGAAAGCCTTTCGGACAACGCAGATATCACTGCACCAGTAAAAAGTTATTGGGCAAATGGATTTGAATTGTTTAACATGTGCGGAAATGTGTCGGAAATGGTTTCAGATTACAATCGAGCCTATGGTGGGAATTGGACATCCTCAGGATTTAACACTCGTATTTCATCTTACATTAAAAGCGAACCTGCTTCAACAGTTGGTTTTAGATATGTTATTGAAGTAACGAAGTGGAGATCAAAAATTGTAAGGAAAAAAGAAATTATTACAAAAAAAAAATTAGAGACATTATTTGTAAAAATTAATGATTCTTTACATTTTATGAAAACAGAAGTTAAAAACGAATTATACAACTGTTTCCTTAGGGAAACTAACTCAAAAAGGCCTGACTCTACTCTTTGGAAGAATAGGTTTTGGTACTCTGACCAATACATGCTAAAGTACCATTGGCATCCAAATTATACAAATTATCCAGTAGTAAACATTACTAAAAAAGATGTGAAGGCATTCAATTGCTGGCTAACGCAAAAATTTAGTACAATACAAAAAAAAGATGTTCAAATAAGGCTTCCTTCCGAACAAGAGTGGATGTTGGCTGCAAGGCTGAAAAACAGTTCTTCTAGCTTTTTCCCTTGGGGTGAGAGTTATGTTAGAAACTCTAATGGTTCTTTCCTTTGTAATTACAGAACTATTCCAGAAATTTTTCTAAAGGAAGATTCAACTGGCAATTCGATGTATGAAATTCCTGAATTTGAAAATCCAATTATTGGAGCTGATTTAGATGGTTATTCTTGTATTGCGCCAGTTGCTTCCTTTTGGAAAAATGAATATGGATTATTTGATATGTCAGGAAATATTGCAGAAATGATTAAAGATCAAAATTTTACCAAGGGAGGTTCATGGTGGAGTGAATTAGATTATGTGACAATTAATGCAAGAGAAAATCATGTTAAAAGCTCACCGACTGTTGGATTTAGACTGGTAATGATAAAATGATGAAAGAAAAGCAAGTAAAAATCGTAGTCTCCAGAGATGGTAGTCACACATTATTTAGAAAAGATATTGAAGAACATTATCATTCGATACATGGTTCCATTCAAGAATCCTTGCATGTATTTATTGAGGCTGGTTTAAATCATTTTATATCAAAAGATAATGGCGGCGAAGTATCTATCTTAGAAATAGGATTTGGAACTGGCCTTAATGCACTTCTTACCCGTGAACATCAAAAAAAAACTAATTGTTCAATTCATTATCACGGATTAGAGCCACATCCATTAGAAATGGAAGTGATTAAACAGCTCAATTTTAAATCTATTAATGCAAATGAATTTTTAAAGCTTCATGAATTAGAATGGGATAAAAAACATATTCTAAATCAATCATTTACTTTCACTAAAGAAAATAAAAAACTTCAAGACTTTGATTCCGATGAGAAATTTGATGTAATCTACTATGATGCATTTGCTCCCAAAGCACAAGAAGAAATGTGGAGGATTGAACTGTTCAAAAAATTGTACTCTTTGACAAAATCTTCGGGAATATTAGTAACGTATTGTGCTAAAGGACAGGTCAGAAGAGATTTACAACGAGCTGGATTTAAAATGGAAAGAATTCCTGGACCAAGAGGGAAAAGAGAGATGCTAAGAGGAACAAAATAACTTATTTCTTGCAATAAAAAATGAAAGCAGGAGGAACATTAAGTGGAGTAAAATCAACTTTAACGTTGCTAAATTTATGTTCCAGTATTTTTTTTGCGTTTGTAGAATATTGAAATTGAATAAAATAATTTTCATTATTCAATACATCAGAAATCGCATTGAGAATGTTTAATTTGACTCGAATCGGAATTACAGCTAAGGGTAAAGACGATACAATGGCATTTGGTTTGAAATCTAAATGCTGTTTGAGGTTTTCCGCGCTGTCACAAATTAAATCCAATCTACTATCTGTAAACTTAGTTTGAAGTTGAGCGTAAAAATTGGGGTTTATTTCAAAAGACATTAATTTTGAATTTGGAGTCATTCTAGCCAGTAATTCTCGAGTAAAAACACCTGTTCCAGGACCTATTTCTACAATTGATATGTCATTTGAAAAATCAAGTACCGAAAGCATTTTTTTGATGAGAAACTTAGAGCTTGGAGTGATTGCACCAACTGTTTTTTTTTGCTTGATAAATTCTGAAAGAAAAATACGTTTCATTCGAAAAATATAACTTGACAAATATACTATTATATGAACATTCATAATTTACTTTCATGCTTATATTAGTAACGATAGTATGAATAATCTAATACTTTTGTACAACTAATTTTTAGATGAATGAAAACCATATCCTTTTCTATATTTTTAATTTGTTTTGGTGTTTATTTTCCTCAAGACAGTAAACTTGCAGAAAACTATTTTCTTGATGAAAATTTTACAGCTGCTTTAAGTGAATATGAATTACTTGTAGCTGAAAAAGAGGATAATATCGGCTATAATTTTAATCTTGCTTTATGCTATTTGAATACCAACGGTGATAAATCAAGAGCCATACCATTTTTAGAAAAACTTGTTAGAGATCCAAAAATCATTCCTGACGCTTGGTATTTTCTTGGAAGGGCATATCACTTTGGATATCAATTTGATAAAGCGATAGGTGCTTACAATAAATTTATCCAAATTGGCAAGGGAAATATTCTTAATAGAGATAACGCACCAATTCAGATTGAATATTGTGAAAATGCCAAAGAATTGATGAAGTTTCCGCTAAACGTAACTTTTGAAAACCTGGGAAAAAACATCAACTCAAAATTCGATGACTATTATCCTTTTGTAAATACTGATGAGTCTTACTTAATCTACAACTCTAAAAGAAACAACTTTTCAGATGAACAAAACAATGGAAGCTTTTACTCTAACATTTATATTTCATATGTTGAAAATGGTAGTTTTCAACTCTCTAATGTTCTAAAAGAAGTTTGTTCCAAAGACAATTCCGAAGAAATTGTAGGGTTAAAAAATACTGGAGGTAAGGCAATTGTGTATAAGAGTAATTTCACCAATGAGGGAGATTTATATGAATTATCCTTTACTAAAAATAATTTTGAACAGCTCATTAAGCTTGATAAAAATATAAACACCAAACATGCAGAAATTGCAGCATGTATTTCTGATGATGAAACTAAATTATTTTTTGCCAGCGACCAAGATGGAGGATATGGTGGAATTGATTTATACCTGTGTCAAAAACTTCCCAATGGAAAGTGGAGTAGTCCCTTTAATCTTGGTCCAACCATCAATACTCCCTATGATGAGGATTTTCCTAACTTATCACCAGACGGAAAAACATTGTATTTTTCATCTAAAGGGCATACAAGCATGGGAGGATACGATATATTTACAGCAACATGGGATGACAACAAAAAGAAATATACAGGAATTCAAAACTTAGGCTATCCCATCAATACTCCGGAAGACAACATGAACTTTAGAGTCTCTATGAATAATGAATTTGGATACATTTCAACAGTTCGAAAAGAGGGGCTTGGAAACCTTGACTTGTATAGAGTAAAATTTAACACAGTAGAACCAAGGTATACCGTAATAAAAGGAATAATTAAAAATAACTTAGGAAATACGAATATTGAGGATGCCTACATTCAAATTACAGATAGAGAAACTGATGAAATATATGGAGATTATGCTCCAAATGAAATTACTATGAGATATATTGTAATTCTTCCACCAGGAAAATATAATATGTATGTATTTGCAGATGGATATGATGAAATAATGGAAGAACTTGAAATTTATGACAAAGCATCATATAAACACGAAATTGATAAAGACATAATTTTAAAATCTATTTCTGGTCAGTAGAATATGTCAATAACAATTGTTCTAATAGCTGTTACCTGTTTGATATCTTTTTTAGCTTTCAACGACTCAAACTTCAAAAATAAGCTGATTTTTTCTCCTTATATGTATTCAAAAAAGAATGCATGGTGGCTTGTTCTCACACATGGATTTATACATGCCGATTACATACATCTTTTTTTCAATATGTATGTATTGTACGCATTTGGGTTAAATGTTGAAGCTTTTTTTGGTTCGATGAATCAAATTGGCCCATTATATTTCGTTCTTCTTTACCTTGGGGGTATGGTTTTTGCCACGTTACCTTCAATTGTTAAAAACAGGGAAAATCCATCTTACAGATCTCTTGGAGCGTCAGGTGCTGTATCGGCAATTGTATTTGCTTTCATTGTTCTAGCTCCAACTGCTGGCATGGGATTAATATTTCTTCCAGGAATTTCTATTCCAGCTTTTATTTTTGGAGTTTTATATCTATTGGCTGAAAATTACATGAGTAAAAAGGGAAATACAAACATTGCCCATGAAGCACACATTGCAGGTGCAATTTTTGGTTTGATTTTTCTTGCTTTTTTTGATTTTGAAGTCTATAGCAACTTTTTAATGGAAATTAGTTCATATTTAGGCTTAATCTAACATCAAATTCAATTGAAAAGATTTGTATCTATAAATGGTAAAAACAAAACTCTTGAATCGCTCAATATGTACACTAACAGAGCATTTAAGTTTGGAGATGGAGTATTTGAATCCATTCGAATAATTAATGGAAAAGTTATCAACCTTAAATACCACATTGATCGTCTAATTGCTGGAGCACAAACCTTGAAAATCAATACCAGCGATGAATTCAATTATAAATATTTCAATTCAACTATAAATGAATTAATAAATCTTAATGGAATTCGTCAGGGTGGTAGAATCCGCTTATCCATGTTTCGATCTGGTGAGGGAGCTTATCAGCCAACAACGAATAATGCTTCATATTTTATTGAAATGATTCCTATTGAAAACAATTTTTTTAAGCTCAATGAAAATGGTTTATCCATTAACTTGTATCAAGAGATGAAAAAAAGTTTGGATCAATTTGCGAAATTCAAAACAATAAACTCTTTGCTTTATGTTCAAGCTGCCATTTATGCTAAAGAGGAAAACTTTGACGATAGCTTAATATTAAACGGACATGGAAACATAATTGAAACTTCTTCTAGCAATATCTTCATTGCAAGTAATGGTGTATTGTATACACCTCCTCTTGAAGACGGATGTGTCGGAGGAATTATGAGAATGAACGTCATCAACCTAGCAATAAATAATGGAATTAAGGTTTATGAATATTCATTAAAACCCCAAAACTTATTAATTGCTGATGAAGTTTTTTTAACCAATGCTATTAAAGGAGTGGAGTGGGTAGGAGGTTTTCAAAATAAAAGATACTACAATACGCTATCAAAAAGAATAATTGAGTTGTTAAACAAAGAAAAAGAGGAGGTTGGATCCTAATTACTTGTAGGGTCTTTAGGGCAGTTTGATACGATCTTATATCTTCCTCCTTTGTCAGATAAAACAGATTGCCATAAATTATCATTTAAGGAAATAACTTTTGAAGAATCAAATTCAGAAACAATCCATGCATTTTCAGCAATTTCCTTGACTAATTGGTTCTTCGACCAGCCAGAATAACCTAGAAAAAAACGAATATTTGAGGAGGATATTTGATGAGAATTGAGCAAATCAAGTATTTGATTAAAATCACCTCCAGTCCAAAGGTTGTTTGCAATCTTTTTTGAATTAATAATTTTCTCTCCAAGATTGTGAAAGTAAAATAAGCTGTCCGAACTAACGGGTCCACCGTAGGAAACTCTAAATTCTTTATTATCAACCTCGTTGATTAACTCAGATAAAGAAGCAGATAGCACTTGATTTAAAATAAATCCATACGATTCATTATCGTTGTGTTCACAGAGATAAATTACAGATCGGCTAAAATGTTCATCAGTCATGAAGGGTTCAGAAATTAAAACCCTTCGCGCTCTGGGTTTAAGCACATTTAACTTAGAAATATCGATTAATTCTTCGAGTAACAAATAATGATCTTTGTTCTAAAATAGCAAAAAAAAGATTAATATCTAAATGTATCAATGAATGGCATATCTCCAAGGCAAACTTTCAGTTATCTCAGCTTCTTTTATTAAAATTTGTTCAACCCTTGCATCAACTTCATCAGCTGAAAAGTATCTTTTTGCCATATTAATAAACGAATCTATGTGTTCTAATTCCTGTATATGTAAGTTGGAATAAAATTTAGCAATTAAAGGGTCTTTACATACTTGTCCAATTAATCCGAATCTTTCTGAACCTCTAAGCTCCGCAATGGAAGCTACAATTAGCCGATCCATGAATAAAAGTTCTCTGTCAGATCTAAAGATTGGCATCAAAAGTTTCATGTAAGGGTCTTTATGAAACACTGGACTAAGTTGATTTCCTCGCTGTTGAATCAGCTGATAGACTTGCTTAAAATGCAATAGTTCTTCAACTGCAATCTGAATTAGTTCATCAATAATTTCATGTCGATTTGGATATTTTGCAATGAAAGACATACACATGTTGGAAACTTTTCTTTCAGCATCTGCATGGTCCTGTAAGAATTCATCAATATTTTCTACAACATGATGGGCCCAGTCGATAGGTGTTTTATATTTCAATTCAAATTCCATATTTGTTAAATTAATTTCTCTTCCAAAAATAAGGGGTAAATAAAACCGCAACCGTAAATAATTCAAGTCTTCCCATTAACATCAAAAAAGATAAGAACCATTTACCAATGTTAGGGATATTTGAATAACTATTAGAGGGTCCTACCAGTTCAATTCCTGGTCCAACATTACTGAGCGCAGAAGCAACAGAACTAATGGAAGTTAAAAAATCTATTCCTAAAGCAGTCATAAATATAGCACCAAGAGAAAAAGTAAATAGATACAAAAAGATGAATGCCAAAAGATTGTAAATTATTTTACTTGAGACTGATTCATTGTTTAGCTGAACAGGGATGACAGCTTTTGGATGTAATCTTCTTTTAAATTCTAAAAGTCCATTTTTTATAAGCAAAACAATTCTCACAATTTTAATTCCTCCACTGGTACTTCCAGCAGAAGCACCGGAAAACAAAAGAAGGAAGAAAATGAAAGTGATAAATGGTCCCCAAAGGGTGTAGTCTGCGGTTGAAAAACCTGTAGTTGTTATAATAGACACAACTTGAAACGATACATCCCTCAACCCATTCAACGGTGATGACGTTCTACCCTGAAAAAACATAACCGATGTGATAATTACTACTAATCCAATAACAGCAGTCATTAACCATTTGAACTCATCATTTGAAATAATTTTTTTTATGTTCAGTTTTAATCCAAAATAAAGTAAAGTAAAATTGGTACCTGAAAGCAACATGAAAAAGATAATAACACCCTCAACGTAAAAGTTATCAAATGCAGCTATACTTGCCTGTTTCGTTGAAAATCCACCTGTAGAAGTTGTAGTCATACTGTGATTAATTGCATCAAAAAAATCTAATCCGCAACACATCAACAATACTGTTTCAACTGTGGTTAGAGACAAATAAATCAACCACAATCTTTTTGCGGTCTCTTTGATTCTAGGATGAATTTTATCCTTAGTTGGTCCTGGTGATTCGGCAACGAATAATTCCATACCTCCAATACCAAGAAGTGGCAAAATTGCTATGGTCAAGACAATTATTCCCATTCCTCCAATCCATTGAGTAGTACTTCTCCAAAATAAAATTGACTTGGGCAGGGTTTCAATATTATCTAAAATAGAAGAGCCTGTGGTAGTAAATCCTGAAATAGTTTCGAAAAAAGCATCTGTAAAATTTGGTATTGAACCAGACAACAAATAAGGAAGGCAGCCAAATAAACTCATACACAACCATCCACCAACTACAATCAAATAACCGTCTCTTTTTCTTATTTCTGCATTTCTAAATTCATATGTAAATCTTCTTAACAAAAAACCAATAGTTAATGTTATTCCACTACTAATCAACAGATCAATGTAAATGTTTGCATTAAAATCCCCAGGATAATAAAAGGAAAAGGGGAGGGCAAATAGCATTACTATTCCATTGATAATTAGAAGTGTTCCTATTACGTTAAGGATTACACCAGCGTTTAAAATCTTTTTAGACATTTACTGGAAATAGTTTTCAATTTTATGAATTGACTCTGTCAATGAAAATACAATCGCCTTATCCTCACTTTGTAATTGAAAATCTCCGAAAGGGATAATTCCCTTACCATTTCGGATAACACCAGCAATATTAGAGGTTTTTGGGAATTTAAGATCTCGTAAGGCTGCCTTGGTAACTTTTGAATTTGGTTTTACAATAAATTCAATGATTTCAGCATCGACTCCATGAAGTGAAGCTACTGAGGAAACATTTCCCTTACGAACATACTTGAAAATATTACTGGCAGCAATAATTTTTTTATTGATTAAAGTATCTACACCAATTGCCTGAGACAAATGGATGTAATCGATGTTTTCGACTCGAGCAATTGTTTTTTTAACACCATGATTTTTTGCAACAAGCGAAGACATGATGTTCATTTCCGAATCTGCGGTAACAGTTACAAAAGCATCCATATCTCTTAATCCTTCATCCTCAAGTTGCTTCACATCGTGACCATCTATATTAATGACTAAAGTTCTTTTTAAGATTCCAGCTATCAGTTCACAACGTTGTTTGTCTTTTTCAACCAATGTTACGTTGAAGTTTGCTTCCAATAATTCAGCTGCATATACACCAATTCTACTGCCACCTAGAATCATAATATCTTTAATTTTAAATGACTCTTTTCCACAAAGCTGAACAATGGTGTCAATTGAATCAGGATTTGAAATAAAATATACAATATCATTGGAATGAAAGATTGTATTGTTTTTGACCATTATGGTCTCTTCGTTCCTATGTAAAGCAATAGGTTTGAAAAATAAATCAGGATTTAAATGTGCACTTTCGATTACAGATTTATTGGCTAGCACAGAACGTTCATCAATTGATATTCCAAAAACAGTAAGTTTACCGTCTTCAAATTCTAAATCGTCTGTAAAAACTGCTCTGTGAATTAAACGCTCTATTTCCATTGTGGCTAGATGAGTAGGAGAAATTAAAGTATCTATTCCCATTTCGTTGTAGAAATGTTCTCTTTGTTTTTTTATAATTTCTACATCGTTAATTCTAGCTATAGTTCGTTTAGCACCAAATTTTTTCGCCAAAATACAAACCAACATATTGGTTTCTTCACTTGAAGTTACAGCAATGATTAAATCACAATCAGAGACAGATGCTTTTTCCATTGTTTCAATTGAATTTGCATCTCCTCGAATTGTATACACGTCAATTTGAGAGGAAACAAGCTGTAATCTTTCTTCATTCTTATCCAACAGGTAGATGTCTTGCGCCTCAGAGGACAACATTTTCGCGAGATGGAAACCAACATTTCCTGCACCTGCAATGATAATTTTCATTGAATTGCTTTTTGTACGTACAAATATATTGATATCTGTTAACTAAAAACTAAATATCTCTTTCAAGAAAAATTTAACGCATTGCTAGGCACTCATCGAAGCTTGATTTTCAGCTTCTGAATAGATAACATTTTGAAAAGGTCTAAAATAAAGTTCTAAAGTGGGCCATCTATTTGTGTATTGCTGAAACAACTCCCTGACATTTTTAGAGTACTTTTTTAGATTGAACGTTATGGATGCTGGGCTGACAGCCGGATAGCAAGATTTACCTACAGTAGATCCATTAATTTTCCAACCATTTTCTAAAGCAATTTGTGCGGCTTTTTCATACCTGTCCAAGAATTCTAAAATGTTTGAATACCTACCTAAAGAATTTATGCGAGACTCGCTTTTTAATGTTTTTTTCCAAAGGAAATGAGCTTTTTGTAGTGATATAGTGTTTTTGCTGGAAGATTTTGTGTTTAGTGCAATTAAAATTGCTTGCTCAAATGTTGTTTCAATGGCATCTATGTT
>JAZADZ010000077.1:0-35491 GCA_036123135.1 Bacteroidota bacterium
AGGAGTTCCCGGATTAACAATTGCTCCTTCATCAGTAAAGGCCTCTAGAACTGAACCATCAAAGGGAGCATTTATGATGTATTTTTTTAATCTTTCCTCATCGCTTTTGATGTTGTAATATTCAGCTAAAATAGATCTAGATACAATAAAATTTTTTTCTTTATTTGTGTTGAAATTTGGTAATTCAGGAAGGGGAGAATCAACCTTAATGGAATTGAAAAAAGATTCCCATTTTGTAAACACTGAATTGAAATCAATTTTAAGATCGGGAAGCGCATTAGAAACTAGATTTAAGTAATTACTCTTTCTTGCAATTAATAGCATTTTAGCGTCGGAATCTTGTACCCTAAAAAGGAGTTGACCTTTACTAAATTCAGCTCCTTTTTTTAATTTAATGTTTGAAGATAGCTTACCTTGAACTTCACTTGTAACGTTTATATTACTTGAAGAAATTACTCTTCCAGATCCATAAATTGTAAAAGGAATAGTGTCAATTGTTACAATTTCAGTATTAACAAACTTTAAAATTGTAGAGTCTTTGAAATCAGTTTTAATTCTTTTAAGTCGGATTTCTTCAGCATTTTTTTCACCAAAGCTAATCCCAGCTTCATAAGAAACATAACCAACTGAGCAAACAATTGAAACCAAAAGAATGGAGCAAACTATAATTAGTATTTGCCTTATTTTCATAGGTAAACTTTTTTAATCAAATTTAATTTGTTCTTTCGAAAGTTAGATTAAAAAGTTACAGGAGGTTTTTTAATCCTTTTAAAGGTAGGATATGATTAGTCAGTGAAAATTATCATCTATTTTTTTTGTTGAAATTTTTATCACCTCTAGACTTTGGCTTTTTATACTTTTTGGCTAGTTTTTTTCGATATGAATTACCAGAATTGATTTTTTGATTTTTTTCACTTTTTTCGTGATATGCTTCTCCAGTTTTTTTAATTCTTGACCCTGGGTTGTAACGTTGTTTTGAATTGGGTTTTTCTTCTTCAATAAGTTCAGAAGAAATTTTCACAGATTTTGGTAATTTTTCAATTGGTATTGAAAAGCCCATTAATTTTTCAATATTTGCCTTAAACTCTTTTTCAATTACAGATGTAAAAAGTAGGGCGGTTCCACTTTTTCCAGCTCGTGCTGTTCTTCCAATTCTATGAACATAATTTTCGGGGTAATTTGGAGTGTCAAAACTTACTACATGAGAAATACTATTGAGGTCTAAACCTCTAGACATTATATCTGTTGTAATTAAAACACGTTTGCTTTTATCTTCAAATTGTTTTATGGTTCTAAAGCGGAAATTTTGAGATTTATTCGAATGAACAATTCCAATTTCATTTAATCCCAAGCTGGTTAGACAATCGTATAATATATCTGCTTTTTTTTTGGTTTCTACAAAGACCAATACTTTTTCAAAATCATCTTTTTTTAAAAGTTCGGCCAGTAAATTAATCTTTGTATAGAAGTTCGCTACGACATATCCCCTTTGGATGAGATAGGGCGAAACAGATCCACTAACAGCTACTGAAACCAATTTGGGTGAATTAAAATAATCATTGATTAATACTTCAACATCCTTAGTCATTGTAGCAGAAAACATAAGGTTTTGTCTTTTATTGGGAAGTAGTTCAAATAGATTAATTAACTGATATCGAAATCCAAGATCCAGCATTTCATCTACTTCATCGATTACAAGTTTTTTTATTTCTTTAAGTTGAATCGATCGATTTAACACCAAATCATATAATCTTCCTGGTGTGCCAACAAGAATATCAACACCACCAGAAACTGAAATTTTTTGAGTGTTAATATTTGTTCCTCCATACACTCCAACAGTCCTAATTGAGAGATATTTAGAATAAGCATTAATGTTTTCAACCACTTGGCTCACTAGTTCCCTTGTGGGTAATAGAATTAAAATTCTCGGATGCGGTTGATTGGAGTAGTTGAGTTGGTGAAGAATTGGGAGTGCATAGGCTAATGTTTTTCCAGTTCCTGTCTGAGCAATGCCAACCATATCCTGACCACTTAGAATCTTTTTGAATGATTTTTCTTGAATCTCAGTTGGATTTGAAAAACTCAGATCAGCCAACGCTTTTTGAAGAGGTTTTGATAGTGTATTGAACAAATTCATTTCATTGAAATTAGTCTAAAAAAAAACGTTTTTTCATGGATTCATCATTAGATTTATAAGCTAGATAAGGTTCAGATTTTCTTACCAATAGTAGTCGAATTATTGGGGTAAACATTGAGGCTATAGTTCTTTTAAAAAAAGAAACTCTATTAGAGTTCATTTGGTAATAATCAGAAAGGGTATCTGTTCTGAAATTTGTTATTTGTTGAAGCAGTTCTCCATCGCTGTAAAAACCACAATGAAAATTTTTTTCAGCAAAGCATTTTTTAGGAAATTTTAATTTTCCAAGGCCATTAATTTTTAAATTTTTTTTAAGGAATTTTTCATATGTTGTTCTGCAATTTTCGCCTCCCCCAAGATTAAAAATTTTATTCTTTAGCTCGTTTCTTTTTTCGATTCCATTCACAAATGCTCTAGCTGTATCCATTGGTGTACAGATTTCAATAGATGTATTTAAAGGCATATGAAACATTAAGGGGGAAATCTTATGATTGTTCAATCCCATTATTGCAGTTAATCTAAATATTGTCCAGTCCAATGCTGAATTTTGAATGGCACTTTCTGCTTTAGCTTTTGTTTTAGCATAGTGGTCTCCCAAACTTATGTTAACAGGATCGCTTGTGGTGATATGGGGATTGGTAACCCGATCTCCGTAAACAGATATGGATGAACTATACATAAAGAAAGCCTCTGAATTGTATTTTTTGATTTGTTCAAGCAAATATTTTGTTGCTCCGACATTGATGGAATTTGCAAGTGGCAGATTCGTATTGGCTAGGGGAGGAATAACAGCAGCAAGATGAATTACAACATCAAATTTCTCTTTAATTTCTGGTTTTTTTTCAACTTGCTCAAAGTCAACTACAATACAATTAATTTTAGGTAAGAAATGCTTAATAAAGGTTTTTTTAAGTGCACTTTTCCTACACATTATGGTAATATTGTACTTGTTCAGCTCAATAAGCTGTTTTAAAACTTCTCTTCCGACAGTTCCGCTAGATCCAGTAAGTAAAATTTTTTTTTTCATATTTTACCAAATGAATGGAATTAGTGCTTTTCTGTTTTTTGGATAATCTTTAAAATTTTCAATGTACCATTTGTGATGATTCAGTGATCTTGGAGCTAGGTTACAAAATGTCCATACCGCAAAGCTCACTGCAGAAATATTCCATGCAATTATTGAAAACCCAACCCATTCAACGATTTCCCCAAAGTGGTTTGGACATGAAATAAATTTAAATAATCCACCTTTTGGTATCGAATATCCTTCACTTTTTTCTCTCAGGGAAATTAATTTTTTATCGCTGGTATTATTGATGTACATGCCAGCCAAAAAGATGGATATTCCAATAAAAATATTAGCACTTAGTACAGTAGTTGGTTCTTTGACAAACCCGAGATAATAGCCGTTTAAAGTTCCATTAACTGCATTAAAAAAAAATGCACACACAACAATTATTATCGGCATTTTTTTATTGTTAGTTTTAATTTTAAATGGAAAGATGAGTGTTCTATTTGAGTAATGAACTAACCAAAGTGTTACCAATAAAATTGATGAGTAATCTTTTTCAGCACTTCCTGTAAAAACCAATAGTGGCATGATTACCAAGGCAGGGAATTCCATAATGAACCAGCCCCATTTGTTGGAAATCATTTTCCCCCATCGATCTGTTGCATGTCTTCCATACGGAGCTTTAATATCAAAAAAGGTAAGGGCAACGAATGTAATAATTGCAATGGCAATCCAAAGATAATTTATGGTTAACAAAAAAATCATTCAACTAAATGTACACAATCATTCTTTTATGTTACAATCCTTTTACTAGTCAATCTCAATTTCTATTGATGTATTGCTGTCCAGTTCAATTAGAGCAGAATTAAAAGAAGGGGGTGCAATGAAAATTTTAACATTATTCGAGAATCCAAAATCTTCAGTTGGGTACCCAAAAAAATTAGTATTGCATTCTCTGTCGCTGTTTATGTCATGATAAGTTGCAATTGCGTATTTACCTTTAGTTAAATTCGGAATTCTGTAAGTCATTCTGTGGGAATCAACCTTAAAATAAAAGCGCTTGTATTCTTTACCAACTTTTGGAAATTCCTCTGGATTGTTGTAAAGTCCAATTTGAATATGTCCTTTTATTTCTTTTATGTTCTGAATGGTTACGGAGATATCATAATTTTGAGCATGTAGAGGTATTATTACAACTAAAAATAAAAAGGAAAAAATTACTTTTTTCATCTCAGCGCATAAACATTTACTAAATCTGTATTTTCAAGTGCTTTTTCTTTTTCAAGGGTTATTTTAGAAAATCCATTTTTTCTTAGAATTTCTTCAACTTTTTGAGCTCTGTTTTCAATATTATGAACCTCCATGACAACTGCATTAATGATTTTCCAATGTTCGTTATTAATTCCTTTTATCACTTCCCATTCATGACCTTCACAGTCTAATTTTAATAAATCAATAGAACTAATTTTTTTTGACTCAATAAAATCTGAAAGCGTATTGACTTCACAAATAATTTTTTTACTCCCCTTTTTTAAATACCTAGCGATTAGTGGAATTGTAAATCCTGGAATAAGAAATGACCACCAAAATGAATCTGGAGAGTTTTTTATACTACCCCGAACTGCTTTTTCAAAAGCTTTCGGATCTTTTTCCCATAACTCTGGATTGGATGTTGAAAGCGCTGGGCTATTTGGGAAATAAGTGAATTCAATGGTGTCTTTTTCAGCTCCCATGCCCATTTGGTAAACGAAAAATTTTGGATTTCCGCTGAGCTTTTTGTTATTTGAAAGTACTTCAAAAATTGGAGGAACAGGCTCAAAGCTATGAATTTCAATTTTATCAAAAAGCTTTGATGCTTTTAGACCAAATACTCCAATATTTGCACCCACATCAATTATTACATCATCCTCTTTGATTTTAATTCCATGATTGAAATAACCTTGAACGTGATCATCAAGAACAACTGCTTCAGTGGCCTTCAAACAATATATTGGTGTGCCGTCAGGAAGATTAATTTTTTTCATAATTTTAGAACTATATTCACTTTTTAAATGCTAGCTAAAGATTTTGTTCTCTACAACCTGATTATTCTAATGAGTTGTAACGTTCTTGGTTTTGTTATTTCACTTTTACCTATTTATTTTAAACGGCTATTAAAATACAGAATTCAAAATAAAAAAATAGATTCTAAGGTTTTTTATGGAAGACTTCCGCTCATTTTATTTAATATTTTTTTAGTAGCATTTATATCCTCTATTGGACTTTATTTTATTTTTCCAATTTTTGACGCAGATTTAGAGTTTAGTTTTCTAATTATTGTTCTTCAATTGGGTACTATTCTCTTTGTTGATGATTTATTCTTTTACATACTTCATCGCTGGATGCATGAGAACAAATTTTTATTGAGAAAAGTTCATAGTATTCATCACAGAGCTTTTTCCCCATTAGCCCTTGAGTACCTTTACGTACATCCTTTTGAATGGATGATGGGTTACATTGGTCCTTTTATTGGTATTGGAATTATCAGCCTATTTTCCCCAGTGAGCTGCTGGGCATTTTGGACGTATATGGTGGTTAGAAATATTCACGAGCTTGAAATTCATTCTGGATTCAAATCCTCTTTTAGTCGTTGGATTCCATTTTGGGGGGAAAATGAACATCATGATATGCATCATGCCAAACTAAATGGTAATTACTCTAGTACATTTACGTTGTGGGATAAAATTTTCGGAACACTTATGAAATAATTCGTTTTCCAGAAGAAGCTTTAATTTTTTCAATAATCAAGAATTCAAATACATCTTTGGCATAGTTTCTAAGCTTGGGTCTGTAAGATTCAATTGATGCCATGTCTACCCATTTACATTTCGAAATACCTTCTTCTATTTGAGGAATCATCTTTTTCTTCTCACCATAATATTGGAGTAAATACCACTTTGTTTTAATTTTTTTTCCTTTTAAACTATGTGCAGTGGTTAGCAATGAATTTTCTAAAATTAATTGATTCTTTTTTAATCCAGTTTCCTCAGCCGTTTCTCTAATTGCTGCGCATGCAAGTGTTTCATTTTTCTCCACCTTTCCCTTGGGTAAATCCCAGCTTCCCTTACGGAAAATCAATAAAATTTGGGCTTTTTTATTGAAAACTAACCCTCCAGCTCTTTTGTTTTTGTGTTTCATTTGATGTAAATGATTCATTTACAATTTATTAATTAAACCTTGCTGTGTAGAAGGTTTAAATTGTATGTTTTTAACACAAAAGTGTTAGCAGGTAATATTATTTAGATTTTGATTTCTTTAGTAGTTTCAAGTTGTTTTAACTTACTTAAAAGAGCGTATTGACCATTGTCGAGATTTTTAAAATTAACACCAAATAATTTGATGTCTCTATTGTTTTCATCCATAACCCAAGAAACGTTTTTCAGCTCAGATTTATTTTTGTAGTCAATTTTACTTAATACAAATCGCATTGCATTTAAGCGTGCTACCATTTTATTGTTCGAATTAATGATTACCCAAGGAGATAATTTAGTTGATGTTTTTTCAAACATTTGATTTTTATAAAAAGAATATTCCTCCCACTTTTTAAGTGTTTTGAGATCATTTTCGGAAAGTTTCCAGTACTTCAGCTTACTTTTTTCTCTCAAATGAAATCTCATCTTTTGAGTTGGTTTATTCACTGAAAGATAGAATTTGATGAGTATTAGCCCTTTTTTTATCAGTGTTTCTTCCCATTTATTTACATGCTTTATGAAATATTTGTATTGACTTTTTGAGCAATACCCCATAGTCGGCTGAATCATTGCTCTTGAATACCAAGAACGATCGAAAAAGACAATTTCGCCATTTTCTGGTAGAGCATTTTCATGAGTTTTCAACCAAGATCTATTTTCTTTATTCGTTGGAGCGCCAAGCTCATAGACTCTAAAATATTTGGGCATCAGATGTTCTATAAATCTCTTTATAGTCGAACCCTTTCCTGCTGCATCTCTTCCTTCAAAAACAATGGCTATCCGTTTGTTGTTTTCTACTACCCATTCTTGTAATTTAAGCAGCTCAACTTGAAGTCTAAATTTTTCATCAGAATATTGTTTGTCTGTGAGGTTTTTATATTCACTGTTAAAGTATTGAATACTCATTTCACTAGTATAGGACATAATGGTTTATTCTATATTGTCTAAATATTAAACTACAGTTAATCGAAAGTTAAAAAAAAGTTAATTAGAGATTATTTCGATTGATTTTTCATTTGAAATACTCATGGTAGGTGTGCCTTTATTTTCGGTTACCTTTCCTTTGACGCAAACATATCACAAGTATAAGTCATGTTGATTTATTCAATATTGTCTAAATATTGTAATATTCAAAAAATTACTATCTTAATAAAAAAAAACATGTTTAAAATAATTAAAAATATTTTCATTCTATTAATAATTTGTTTCATCTCACAATCATGTGCTAAAATTTTTTATAGTCCAAATTCGTTCTCCAAGGCAAAGTCCCATAAAATTTTGGCAATTCTCCCTCCATCAGTTTCCATAGCAGCTAAGAGAAAAACTGAAGCAGAAGCGATAAAAGAACAACAAAAAACAGAATCTTCAAACTTTCAAAAAGAAATGCATGCATGGCTACTTAAACGACAAATGAAAGGTCAGTTTTCCTGTGAATTCCAAGAGCCTGATTACACAAATGCAAAACTAAAAAAAGCAGGTTACCCAGAAGAACCTCTTACAACTGGTGAAATTTGCGAGTTACTTAACGTTGATGGATTAATTAAATCAAATTTTGGACTTTCTAGTCCCATGTCTGATGCTGCTGCTGTAGCATCAACACTTTTATTAGGTTTTGGAGTAACAAATGAGGTTCGTATAAATTACACAATTAGTGATTGCAGCTCAAATAAATTAATTTTTAGTTATGATCATAAATATCAAGGTGGTCTTGGTTCCAGTAGCTCAACATTAGTAGATGCATTAATGAGAAGAATAAGTAAAAAAATGCCTCACTTTACTGAATAAATTATTTTTTTAAAAACAATTTACAACATTGACTAAACCAAATTGCATAACTTGGTTTAGTCTCAACATAAAAGCACAGATAATCGATAGTTAAAAAGTTAATTAGAGATTATTTCGACTGATTTTTCATTTGAAATACTCATGGTAGGTGTGCCTTTATTTTCGGTTACCTTTCCTTTGACGCAAATAATTTTGTCTTTGAGTTCTTTTTCTGGGGCATAGCTAAAATTTGAAACATTTGATTTCCAAATTGTAATTGAAAAAATCTGGTCTGGAAAAGATTTATCAAGATTTATAAAAATATTTCCATTTTTAGAGCGATGCGTACTTACAGCTTTTCCACAAATGCATACCGATTTATTGGTATTTATAAATTGTCTTGCTTGAAAGGTGTTGAATTGGTTTTTGGAAAGTTTTTTCGAGTCAATCGGTTTTGAGTCTGCTTTATTTTTGCTCAGAATGAAAGAATAATCGCTCTGTTTTTCGATTCTATTTTCTAAGTTGTTGTCCAAATTATAGAAAAAATTGATTCCAGTTATTTGCTCTAAGCTATCAACTGAAATCCCATAATATTCAAGTGGGTATTCTATTTTTTTATGAGGAATCAAATAAGCCAAACACTTTTGGTTGATTGGATCGTATACCACTTTATAGAAATATTCGGGAAGGCTCATTTGATTGATGCTCTGTTCAATTGTTTTGAGTTGATCATTTAAAACAGGACCCGTTACAATAAATAGGTCTACGTTTTTTTTAATCACATAATTACGGAGCGCATTCTCCAGTTTAGCCCATCCTTTTCGGTTAAATTCAGGTAGTTGTGGAGACATGTTGGAATAAAAATAAGATTCTGAAAGAGCAGTTCTAGACCACCTAAAATCTGCGGAAGGAGCCAAATGACCCCTATCGAATCCATATCCATTGTAACTGTACTTTCCTTGCTCATTCAACGATTTGGTAAAATAATCTTTCTCTGATGCCGATCCCGTTTTAATTAGGGTGTCTTCTCTAAAATCATTGGTTCTTCCGACGGAGCCTTCTGAAATATTTTGAGATATCTTGTGTGCAACCCATTTGGATTGCTCGTGTTGTTCATCGTAAACAAGAAACAGTGCGCTGTGCTCAATTAAATCTTCTCCAGGTTTTAGTTCAGGAAGTAATATATTTTTAATTTCTTGTTTATCGTTGAGCAATTCAAGTTTTTCAAGAATGCTATTTAAGCTATCTTTTTGTAGTTCAATTTGCTTTAGCTTGTTGCGAGTAGAATTTATTTCATTATTAATTTCTTGACCAATTGTAAATTGAACAATAGACTGGAATGTAAGAAAAAGAGCAATTATATTTCGAAGTGTAAGCATCAACTAGGAATTACTTGAATCATATTTTTCCTAAATTTAACGAAATTATAAATCCTATAAATTACCCTAAAAAAAATATGAAGTACTTTACTTTGCTTTTCTCAAGTTTCTTTTTCTTCAGCTTCAGTGCTCAATGGTCTACTTTTACTCCTTCTACTGCGACCCTTTCCTCACCAAGATCAGCAGATTTAAATGCCGATGGTATTATGGATATCGTAATTGGTGCAGGTGTAGATACTACTTTTACAACAAATGGAATTCTTGCTTTTGATGGTGCTACTGGAAACAGTTTATGGACTGCTCCTTCATGGGATGAAATTTTTACCAGCGCTATTTTCAATGACATTACCAACGACAACATCCCTGATGTATTTATTGGAGGAAGAAAGAGCCAATTTTTTGCATTAAATGGAGCTGATGGATCTTTAATTTGGGAAGCCTTTCCTCAAGGAATTGGGTTAAATCCAGCGGATAGTGGTTGGTATAATTTTTATTCTGGTCAGTTGGTTCCCGACCAAAATGGTGATTTTGTTCAAGATATTCTGGTTGCTAATGGAGGAGATCACGATGCAGCACCTTGGCAGTCTCGACCACCAGGTCATCTGATGGTCTTAAGTGGAATTGATGGCTCAGTATTGTCAAGAGCAGTTGTTCCAGATAGCAACGAAACCTATTGTTCTCCTGTGATTGCAGACATACAAGGAAATGGAACATTACAAATTGTATACGGAACTGGAGGTGAAAATCATCCTGGTAGCATGTGGCTGGCTGATTTTAATATGCTAATGAACAATGACCTTTCATCGTCAGTTGAACTTGTTTCTCATCCATCCAAAGGTTTCATTGCTCCGGCTTCTTTAGCTGATTTTAATGGTAATGGATATTTTGACATTATTGTTCAATCTTATTCAGGAGAGATTATGCGATTTGATGGAATTACTTATCAGCAGCAGTGGAGTGTTGTCGTTGCTAACTCTGAATCAAGTGCTGCACCAGTAATTGGAAATTTTTATGGAGGTGATATGATACCTGATGTTTTTGCTGTTTGCAATAAAGGAGTAGCTCCATCTTTTTTTGACCATTATCAAATTATGATTGATGGCGTTACCGGAAACGTTCAATGGATCGATAGTATTTCTGATTTACATTTTGCTTCAGCAAATGCTTTTGATGCTAACAACGATGGTAGGGATGAGGTTTTGATTACTGTAAATAATATAAGCAATTATTTTCAACATGAATTACTGTTGATTGATTTTCAAAATGATTCAATTTCTTCGATTACTAGCTCTGTTGGTGGAGTAAATCTAGCAAGTACACCATTAGTGAAGGATATGGATAACAATGGGTTCATTGATATTGTTTATGTTTTCAGGGCAGATAGTTTAAATCCGTCTGCTGCAAATGGAATTATTACCAACAAGATATCAACCAGTTTTGGAGTTCCAAATTGCGGTATTGCTTGGGGAGCATACATGGGGAATCAATACAATGGTATATATTCAAATTCACTTGTTGAATGTGGAACTGGAAGTATTGTAAACAATGTTAATCCAGTTAATCCAACTTGTAATAATTTTTCTGACGGAATGGCTTATGTGAATCTAGTTGCTCCGTTCGATCATCATACTTTTTTATGGTCTGATGGCTCTGTCGATGATACTCTTTTCAATGCTCCAAGTGACAATTATAAACTAATTGTTTCTAATTCCAATGGTTGTATGGAAACAGTTTTTTTCAGTTTAACTGACCCATATGTTATCTCATTTGGAAACATCATTCACAATACTTGCGAAGGCGACTCAATTGGTCAGGCTATTTTAAGTAGCTCAGGATGCCCCTGTATGTTTAGTACTTGTTCTTTTAATTGGGAAAATGGAGACAGTACCAAAACAGCCAGTAATTTATCTGCTGGTTTTTGGACAGTAGAAATTACACATCTTGACGGATGCATCGTAATTGATTCTGTAGAGATTTTTGATGGTCCCCCAATTATTGACAGTGTTTTTTCTTCAAATACCAGCTGTTTCAACTCTTCTGACGGTGAAATAAGTTTGTTTCCATCTGATACTGTATTTACAACTTACAGTTGGTCTAATGGATCTAGTCTTAATTCAATAAATGGGTTAAGCCCTGGAAATTATTCTGTTGCCGTGGACAATTTGCTCTGTTACGATTCGCTATTTTTTAATATTGAAAGTCCTGATTCTGTTTTATTGAGCAACATTTCCACACAAAACTTATTGTGTCATGAAGATAGTAGCGGAGCCATCGGAGTTTTAGCAACTAGCGATTTTCCAATTTCTTTTTACAATCTAAATAACATAAATTATTCTACTGGACAATTCAATAACCTTTCTGCTGGGAATTATCAAGTTTTTGCTCAAGATTCTGAGGGTTGCTATTCTGATACATTAAGTATCATACTTTCCCAACCAGCTGCGATAGACTTATTATTTACTACTTTTCCTGAGTCTGGAATTAATACTTTTGATGGAGTGGCTAGCGTTTCGGTTTCTGGTGGAGTAGCACCTTACTCTTATCTTTGGAGTAATTTACAAACAGATTCAATCATCATCTATCTTCAAGCAGGCTCATACTTTGTTTCTGTAACTGATGCCAATGGTTGTAGTTCTACAGATTCGGTTTTAGTTCAAAGTTTAGTTAATGTTTCTCAAAATGAATCGATTCACTATTCTGTTTTTCCCAATCCAGTCACAAAAAGTCCCTTAACAATCACTTCATCCAATCAATTACCATATAAACTCGAATTATTTAATCTCAATGGAGCTTTGATTCGTGAAATTGACAATTGCCAAGGTTCTGCTCAGCTTAATCTAACCAATTGTGCTACTGGTCTTTACAACTTGGTGATAAAGAGCGAAGGGTCGATTCGTTCGGTTCCAATACTTGTAAATTAGCAGCTATGTTTAAAGCTGTTTATTTTTCGCTTACAGCACTTCTATTTATTTGTTGTAGTAGAACTCCAAACACAAATCTTCCTAAGGATTCAACTAAATATAATGTAATTGATACTGCATTAGTTGTGTCTGCCCATCCTCTCTCAAGTGAAGTGGGTAAAGCTATTCTTCTTAAAGGTGGAAATGCTATTGATGCTGCTATAGCAGTTCAATTTGCATTAGCCGTAGTCCATCCAAGTGCAGGAAATATCGGAGGTGGGGGCTTCATGGTTGTTCGTATGAATAATGGTTCCTATTCCTCCCTTGATTTCAGAGAAACTGCTCCTAAACTTGCTTCAGAAGATATGTATCTAGATGAAAATAAAAACATCATTGAAGGATTAAGTTTGAATGGTCATTTGGCTGTTGGAGTTCCTGGAACCGTAGATGGAATGTTAAAAGCATTCGAAAAATATGGTTCACTCTCATGGAATGAATTAGTACAGCCGTCAATAGATTTGGCTAAAAATGGATTTAAACTCACTCAGCTTGAAGCGGATGGACTAAATTATTTTAATTCCAAAAAATTAAAATTCAATTCAATTATACCTTCCTATTTTGATAGGGATTGGTCAAAAGGAGATACATTAGTTTTAGATGATTTAGCATACACATTGTCGCTCATTAGAGATCACAAAAGAGCAGGGTTTTACGAAGGAGAAAATGCTGAAAAAATTATACAAGAAATGAGCAGAAGCGGAGGGTTAATTAGCAAACAAGACTTAATAGACTATACAAGCAAGTGGAGAATCCCTATTGTTGGAACTTTTAAAGATTACAAATTGATCTCAATGGGACCGCCCTCCAGTGGTGGTCTTTGTCTGTATCAAATTTTAAAAATGATTGAACCCTTTGATCTTAGAAAAATGGGATTTCATTCCAACGCATACATTCATCTCATTGTTGAGGCAGAAAAAAGAGCATTTGCGGATCGCTCAAAATATTTAGGAGACCCCGATTTCATCAGAATCCCAATAGAACAGCTCATGGATTCCAATTATTTAGCCCAACGAATGCTCGATTTTGATTCCCTCTTTGCGTCTCCCGTTGATTCTATTCATCCTGGAGAATTTAATTTTGCAGAAAGCGAAGAAACAACACATTATTCAATTGTTGATTCGTATGGAAATGCTGTTTCAGTTACTACCACATTAAATAGTTCCTATGGATCTGGAGTAGTTGTCGGAAATGCAGGATTTCTTCTAAATAACGAAATGGATGATTTTAGTTCAAAGCCTGGAACTCCCAATCTTTATGGTTTAGTTGGTGGATTTGCAAATTCCATTCAACCCAATAAACGCATGCTAAGTTCAATGACTCCATCAATTTTAGAAAAAAATAACGAATTATTTATGGTAGTTGGGACACCTGGTGGTTCCACAATAATTACTGGAGTTCTTCAAACTATCTTAAATGTTATTGAACATAATTTTTCTATGCAGCAGGCGGTTTCAGAGGGTAGATTTCATCATCAGTGGAAGCCCAATTCAATCAAAATGGAAGAAAATAAATTTGATTCCTCAACTATTGAGCAGTTAGAAAAAATGGGACATACTTTAAAATTTGTTCATTCAATGAATAGAGTAGATGCCATTTTGAAAAAATTGGATGGTACTTTTGAGCCTGGAGCAGATCCAAGAGGAGATGATTCTTATTCTGGTTTTTAATTTAGATGCAAAAAGTTAAGAAAATAGCGCTTTGGTCTGGTCCAAGAAATATTTCGACAGCGATGATGTATTCTTTTTCTAATAGAAAAGATACCAAGGTTGTAGATGAACCTTTATTTGGCTATTTTCTCAATCATACTAATTCATGGAGACCATCTAGAGACGAGGTTTTATCTTCGATGGAACAAAATCCCTCCAAAATAATCCATGAATTATCCAATCCTGCTTGCGAATGCCCTGTTTTTTTTATGAAGCACATGGCCAACCATTTGATTGACTTAGACTGGTCTTTTTTAAACGATTTTAAAAACATAGTTCTAACTAGAGATCCCAAAGAAGTATTATTATCGTATTCAAAGCACATTAAAGATCCCTCAATGCTTGATTTATGTTTCAAGATACAGCACGAAATAGTAATCTATTTAAAAAAAAATAATGTCAAACCTATTGTAATAGATTCCAAACAAGTTTTATTAAATCCTGAAAAAACCTTACAAAAACTTTGTTCTGCCTTATCAATTGACTTTAGCAAATCAATGCTTAGTTGGAAGAAAGGTCCAATTAAAGAGGATGGTGTATGGTCGAGATATTGGTACGAAAATGTGCACAATAGTACAGGTTTTAAAAAATATAAACCAAGTAATTCTCCGCTTCCTAAACAATTTCAATCCATCTATGAAGAGTGTTTAGTACATTACAAAGAATTATTAAATCATCAGTTGTAAAAGCCATGTCGAAGTACAATCAACCTAGCCCAAAAAATGAAGGAACTTTAGTCTATATTGACGGTAAGCTTATTCCAAGAGAATTAGCAAAAATTTCAGTTTTAGATAGCTTAGTTCAGGGTGGAGATGGTGTTTGGGAGGGACTTAGAGTCTATAAAGGAAAAATTTTTCAATTCAACGAACACATTTCAAGATTGTTGGACTCTGCAAAAGCATTGCATTTTTCTGAAATTCCAACAAAACAGTATGTCGAAAATGCTGTTTTTAGTTGTTTGAAGGCAAATAATATGTTTGATGGCGTTCACATTCGATTGACGCTTTCTAGAGGATTAAAGACAACCTCTGGTATGAATCCGGATTTGAACATCTATGGTTGCACACTGATTGTTCTTCCTGAATATAAGCCTCCTGTCTATGGCGATGATGGAATTCGCCTTGTAACAGCTTCAGTTCGAAGAAATTCACCTTCATGTTTAGATTCTAAAATTCATCACAATAATTTAATTAATAATATTTTGGCAAAAATTGAGGCCAACTTTTCTGGAGTGGATGACGCTCTAATGTTGGATGTTGATGGAATGGTGTCAGAAACAAATGCAACAAATGTTTTTTATGTCAATAATGGAGAACTATTCACTCCTTTTCCAGACAGTTGTCTTCCTGGGCTAACACGAGCTAAGGTAATAGAGATTTCAAAAGCTTTGGAGATAAGTTGTTTTGAAAAAAGATGTTCATTGTCTGAATTTTACTGTGCAGATGAAGTTTTTACAACTGGAACTATGGGTGAGCTTAGTCATGTTATAGAAATTGATGGTAGGTCAATTTCAAATGGAAAAAAAGGGCCTGTAACTTTGAAATTACAAAATGAGTATGCAAAAAGAACAAAAAGTTTTGGTGTTGAAATACCGAAAAACTAAAGCTTGTAGCTCATCCAAGTACAATCATCAATTTGTTCTTCATTTTTCTTGAACGTATTGAAAACTTCTTTAATGTGACACGAATTTTCTGTTAGAATTTGTCCATTTTCTATCCATTGGTAAAGTGTTCTTCTCTTAAGTTTTTTGTGTTTATCTCCACCAAATTGATTGATAATTCCATCAGAGAATAAAATTAAATATTGGTCTAAGCCAGAAAATGTTCCGCTTGTAATGTTTCTACTATTGGTTTTAGATTTAACAGAGAAAAATTGTTTGTCGTTGGTTGGTTGATATATACTTCTCTTGTGCCAATTAAAGGATATAAAATTATGATTATTGGATGCGAACTCTATTTTTTTGCTCGATGTATTCAACCTAACAAGTGTAAAATCAGTTGAAGTAAACCGATTTACCTTTTTGAAAAATTTGTTGTTAACGGAGTTTTTTTCAACTTGATTAAAGATTGTGATTAGTGAGGCGTCTGTGGGATATTTGTGTATAATAGAACGAATTTGGTCCATAAAATAAATCGATAAAAATGAACCTGTTAGTTCTTTGCCAATACAGTCTCCAACAGCCAAATAAACTATTTCTGATTCTTTTATTTTTTCGGTAAGAAAAAAATCGCCTGATACAATATTTTTAGGTTGAAAAAATAGGTTTATCCCATCAAAATGATGATTCTTTTTTAAGAATATTTCTTGAACTATAGAACCGTGAATTAGATTCTCTTCACGAGTTGTTTTATTGAGTGCAATTTCATTGGATTGGTAGGTGATTTTCTTCTCTAATCCATCTTTAACTTCTTTTATTTCATTTTGAAGATTTTGAAGCACTTGTTTTTCAAGTCGAACTTCTTGTTTTGTATTGGTTATTTCAATTGCATAAAGATTAAAATAGTCTCTATTTGGAATTTTAAGTATTGTTATTGAATAAATTTTATCCTTTATTTCTATTGTTTTATCAAAAATTCCACTGGTAGATGAGTATGCTTGATTAAGTAGTAAATTAAAACTTTCTGGGACACTTTCACCAACACGAAGTCCTAGCACCGAAAGAAGGTGTTTCTTCGATGATTCATTGGCAAAGTCAACAATGCCTTGGTCTGTAATTCTGACAACAGGATTTGGATTTTCAGCGGGGAATCTAGCTAAAGTTTCTAGCTCTTTAACTTTTTGTTGTAATTCTTCATTTCTTTCATTTTTTTCATTGAGTTCATTCAGTTTCTTTTTACTTTCTGTTTGGTGATTCTGTACTAAAAATATATAGTCAGATAGAAGAGAATGCTCTGGAATATCGGAAAAGTTTAATCCAGAACTGGTTAAATTATTCAAATCATCAAACACAGGAATAAAAACAAATAAAATAATTGATTCATTTTCAAAAACATGTGCATTTCCTTTTAATTCAATTTTGTTTGATTTTAAACGAATTTTTATGGAAAGGTTTTTTGTTGTATTGGTTAAGCAGTCTTTAAATGAAGGTGGAGATTCAAAATCAATAAAATCATCGATGTGGTGGTGGTCGATCTCTCTGCCTGTAAGATTACCAAATCCTTTACCAGCCAAAATTATTTTTCCGTTAAATTCAACTACTAATAGAAAGGGCAACAGGGTATCCTTCAATTGATCTATTAGTTTTAGATGAATATTCATTTAAAAGCAGTACTGTTTATTTTATGCGTTTAGGAGAAGTTTGATTACTAAATTAAATTAAACTATAAACTTGAAATAGCTAGTTGATTTAAAAAAATGAAAAAAAAAGCCACCCTAGGGTGGCTTTTTAAAATCATGAATTTATTATTTAACAATAAACTTATTGGTTAATATAGTCGAATTGTTTGATAATGTGAGTGTATAAATTCCAGACTCAAAATCAGTAGCAATTGATCTAGAAAAATCGTCAGCCACCCAAATATTTTCTGAGTAAACAACTTTCCCAGAAATGTCAAAAATCTCAAGATTATAGTTTCCACTTGTTACATTTTCAGCAGAAATCATAACATTTTCATTTACAGGATTAGGGAAGATAGTTAAAGATGAGTTGTTGTTTTGGATTCCAACACCTGAACTTGAATTGTCAACAAGAGAAATGTCATCAACATAATAACTTGCAGGCTCAAGTGCAGTAGTACTTCCTCCGTAGGCAAAATAGTTTACTCCTCCAAATGCTAAATTTGAACCGGTACCATCAGAACCAGTTGAGAAAACATAAGAGTGGGCTAGTGTCCCATTGACATACACATCCGCATTATCGTTGTCTAGATCGATATCAACCTTAATATCAGTCCATGCACCTTGCTGATATTGAGTTGTTGAAGGAGATACTCCACCTAAAATTTCAACTTGACCAGCTGTATTGAAAAATACATCTAATTTCCAACCAACTCCAGGTGTTTGAGACTCTTGTATGTTAAAATATCCACCAAAACCTGGGTTTACATAAATTTTCATTGAAAATTCATATCTTCCAGAGGTATATACTGTTGGAAAAGTCATCATTACATCCATTGGACCAGTATTTCCAACAATGTGAAGGGAGTTAGTTGGACTACTTGAAATGGAGTCAGTAACTTGAGCATCTTCTGGAGTTCCAGTAGGACCTGACCAAGTTATAAAATCCGAGGATTCAACAGCGATGTAG
This sequence comes from Bacteroidota bacterium, assembly GCA_036123135.1. GTDB lineage: Bacteria > Bacteroidota > Bacteroidia > Flavobacteriales_D > Parvicellaceae. The sequence goes on from JAZADZ010000077.1 coordinate 18,435, forward strand.
CTTCCAGCTGTGTAGTTGTCAAAATTTTCAGAAACTACAGTAGTTTGGGCGCTTAAACAAAAGGGGCTGAGTAAAGCAGCTAATAGTAATTTTTTTTTCATATTTCGTTATTTTAATTTTCACTTAAATATAAAAAAATTATTGCGATTTGTAAATAATTTCTGTGCTATCGAATCTGTCTAAACTTAGGTTTCTGTTCCTACAAAATTTTATAAATGAATTCATTCATTAACATCAAAAAAAGTTTTATAAAAAATCCATTGTATTAATTTTGTTCCTCTTCATTAAAATTATTTTTAATTCCTATTTTTTGGAGGCTACAGTTGAATAAATATCATGCTTAAAAAAATTCAGTATAAAAAAGAATTATTGTTGCTGTTTGTAGTTCATTTGGCAGGAATCATTGGAATAAAAAGTATGTATTCAGATTTTTTCCTTCAATTGTCATTTATATCACTTCTTATCCCACTTTTCCTTGTTGTCTACAGAATGAAGATTGCTCCAAAAAGTTTTTTTCTTTTAATTGCTGTTTATGGAGTTGGTTTTTTAGCTGAATGGCTTGGAGTGAATGGCGGTTATGTTTTTGGTGATTATACTTATGGTAATTCTTTAGGATATAAAGTTGGAGGTGTACCATTACTGATTGGAGTAAATTGGCTCTTATTGTCAATTGTTTCCAGAGAAATTGCCTTAAAATATTTTTCGTCTTCACTTGCAATAGTTTTATCTGCAGCATCCATTATGCTAGCAATTGATATTGTAATTGAACCGATTGCTCACAAGCTAGATTTTTGGACTTGGAATGGTAATTCCATTCCTTTATCAAATTACAGAGATTGGTTTTTTGTTGCAATTGTGAATCAATTCATTTTTCTTTTTTTGAAATCACAATATAAGGTGTTCGGTTTGGCTTTAGGATATGTAATTATTTTAGTGCTCTTCTTTTGTTTTTTTTATTAATTATAATTTGTTTAATTCGTGTCAATTCCTTTTGATTTAATTGCTATTAAAACTGGGTTTTCAACAGCTCAGATTAAGGAAGTTTACTGTCTACTAAAGAATGGAGCAACAGTTTCTTTCATTGCTAGATATAGAAAAGATAGAACTGGCGGTATTGATGAAAATGGTCTTGAAAAAATTCACAATCAGTTCGGACATTATGAAAAAATCAAACTTAGAAAAAAATCCATTTTAAAACTTTTAAGTAATCTAAAAAATGTTTCACCATCTTGTATATCACTTATAAAATCATCATGGGACATTTCTGAAATTGAGGATGCTTACTATCCGTTCAAAACTCAAAGAAAAACAAAAGCCTCTGTTGCAATTGATGCAGGTTTAGCTGAGCTTGCAAAAATGATTTTAAGCTCTAGCGATACAATAACCAAGGATAGATTTCTTTCCTTCAAATCTGCCAAGTTCAATTCATATTCAAAAATATGCTCTGGAGTCGAGGAAATTTTGATTAAATGGATTTCTGAAATGAAAAGTGTTCGGTTTGAAATCAGAGGCAAACTATGGAAATTTGGGAAATTATATAGCAGAGTCAATAAAAACGGTGGAACAAATGAAAGCTTAAGTAAATACACCGATTATCATAACTTTTACGAGTTGGTTAGAGATGTGAAACCACACCGATTTTTGGCAATTAACAGAGGACGTAATGAAGGAGCTTTATTTTGCTCAATTGAATTGGAATCTTCAATTGCGCTGAAAACAATTGAGCATCAAATTATTAAAAATCAAGATAGAAAAGATTTGATTTGCTCTGCCATAAAAAAGGCCTGGTCAAAATCGTTAAAACCGTCTTTACAAAATGAGATTTTCAAACAACTAAAATCGATAAGTGAACAAAAGTCAATTGAAGTTTTTAGTGATAATCTTCGTCAGCTGTTGCTTCAGCCACCTTTAAAAAACAAAAGATTACTTGCAATCGATCCTGGATTCAAGTCAGGATGCAAACTTGTTTGTTTATCTGAACATGGAGCACTGTTGGCAAATGCCACCGTTTATCCAAATCCTCCAAAAAGTGATCGAAAATTAGCAAGTAAAAAAATAATTTCTTTAATAGATCAATATAAATTAGATGGAATAGCTCTTGGAAACGGGACGGCTAGTAGAGAAACTGAGCATTTCATCAAACGAATTAGATTTAACAGAAAAGTAAATGTTTACATAGTTAATGAAGCAGGAGCATCTGCTTATTCGACATCAACAATTGGACGTCAAGAATTTCCCAACTACGATGTAAACGTAAGAGGAGCTGTCTCAATAGGAAGAAGGTTAATTGACCCTTTATCTGAGCTGGTTAAAATAGATCCAAAAAGCATCGGTGTTGGTCAATATCAGCACGATGTAAATCAAATTGATTTGTCAAAAAAATTAAATAGGGTTGTTTCAAGTGTTGTGAATTATGTTGGTGTTGATTTGAATACCGCTAGTGAGTTTTTATTGAGTTATGTTTCAGGAGTTGGTCCCCAGTTAGCAAAAAAAATTGTTGATTTCCGTTCAAAAAATAATGGATTTTCTTGTAGAAGTGAGCTATTAAATGTTCCTGGTTTAGGGAAAAAATCATATGAAAATTCCGCTGGTTTTTTGCGAATTAAAAATGGAAATAATTTAATGGATGACAGTGCGATTCATCCTGAGATGTACACTCTGATTGATAATATTTGCAAAAAAGAGAAGATTTCATTTGGAAAACTAATCGGAAATCAAGAAAAAATTGATTCTATTGATTGGATTAAATATTCAACTGAAGAATTTCAGCAACAATCTATTGAAGATTTAAAGCGAGAACTAATCAAACCTGGTCATGATCCCAGAAAAGTAATCTTCCAGTTGGAATTCGATTCTAGCATTCAATCCATTAACGACGTTAAAGTTGGTCAGATTCTCAATGGTATCGTTAATAATGTGACAAATTTTGGTGCTTTTGTGGACATTGGAATAAAAGAAAATGGATTGATTCACATTTCAAATCTGGCAAATGAGTTCGTTGATGATCCTTCAAAAATCATTAAACTCCACCAGCACCTTAAAGTACGAGTGATTTCTGTTGAAAAAGAAAGAAAAAGAATTGGCCTCAGCCTAAAAGATATTTAAAAAAGTGTAATTTCATTCTGTGATTTTAATAAAAACAAAACTGATAAAATCAATGCCTTGGGTATTCACTTCAGGGCTGTAATTTGTTTTTCTTTTACAACTTCTAAGTTTTAATTTTTAATTTTTTTTTATGAGTAATATAATAGTTCTGGGTGGTGGAATGGTTGGTAGTGCCATGGCCATTGATTTGGCAAAAAAACACAAGGTTCTTCTGACCGATATTAATCAAGATGTTTTAGCTTCCGTTAAGCAAAAATGTTCTGAATTAGATACAATGGTATTGGATGTATTGGATGTTAAACTACTTCAACATACCATCACCAATTTTGATTTAGTTGTTTCAGCCGTTCCAGGCTTTTTGGGATATCAAACTCTTGAAAATATCATCAAAGCTGAAATGAATGTTGTTGATATTTCTTTTTTTCCAGAAAACTCTTTAGAGCTAGATCAATTGGCCAAAGAAAAAAACATAACTGCTATCGTTGATTGTGGTGTCGCTCCTGGAATGGATAATGTTATTTTAGGATACTACAATGAACATTACACACTCTCTGACTTTGAGTGTCTGGTTGGAGGGCTTCCAAAAGTCAAAAAATGGCCCTTTTGTTACAAGGCTCCTTTTTCGCCAGTTGATGTGATTGAAGAATACACACGACCAGCGAGATACATCGAGAACAATCAATTGATTGTTCGTGAACCTCTTACCGATTGTGAATTTATAGAATTTGATGGAGTAGGTACGCTGGAGTCTTTCAATTCTGATGGGTTACGTTCCATTATTTACACAATGCCACATATTCCAAATATGAAGGAAAAAACATTAAGATATCCTGGTCATGTGGAATATGTTCGAGTGCTTAAAGAAGCTGGTTTTTTTGACAACGATACTCTTCATGTAAATGGTGTTGACGTCTCCAAACTTGAATTTACGAGTAAAATGCTTTTTAAAGAGTGGGAATTAGGTCCTGAGGAACCCGAATTAACTGTCATGAAGGTAAGTTTGAAGGGTAAAAATAAAGAGGGAGAAACGCACAACATAACCTATCACCTTCATGACGAGTTTTGCATAGATACTAAAACTTCTTCAATGGCAAGAACCACTGGCTATACTGCAACTGCTGCTGCAAATTTATTTTTGGATGGGTTATTTAAAAATACGGGTGTTTTTCCTCCCGAATTAGTTGGAAAACATGAAGACTGTTTTAATTATTTTATGAACTATTTAAAAGAAAGAAACATTCACTACAAAAAAACGATTGAAGTAGAAAATTAAATTAATTAGAAGCTTTTTCTAGAGTTTTCAACATGATATAACAGTAGCCTATCAAAGAAATCTCCTGGGTCGCTGTAATATACTTTGAAAATATAATCGTTTTCTGTGTCAAAATGGGAACCTTCAATGTGCCTAATGTCTGCACTCTTGGTAGTATCGTTGACATATAAATAAATGTAATTGTAATACCCTTGTTTTAAATAAAGTTCGTTTTCGTAACATGCTGTTGTCGAATTGAATTTCATTTGATACATTGGATCAATTTTCCAGTTTGTTAATTGCCCATATATGTAAAGGTCTCCTTGATCTAATGTGGAACGATAGGGAAGTGTAAATTTGACATTTGCATAATCTCCCTCTAAATTTTGATCTTCTCCGTCAATTGTTTTAATTAGGAATTTTCCATTTATATCAGGTTTTTCCAAATACCTCTTGTATGTCCTTTTTTCATCTGGTGTTAAGGTGATGTTAAATGAACTATCGGATAATTCACTTCTTTCAATTCGATCTATTTCAGTAAGAAAGCTTGTTAAGTTAATGTACCTAAATTCATTTCCACCATCAAAAATATTTTCTTTATCGTAGTTGTAAACTAATGTATTTTCTCTTATAAAGTTGGGCTCAATAGAACTGATGCAATTGTCTTCTCGGTGATTTTGTTCAACAATTACATTGATGTTGCTGTAGGGATCGATAATTTGATTTGTGGAATATTTAAAATTGAAATCAACTTCTTGTTGGTAATACCGTTGTTCGACATCGGAAGGATACGATATGTTAATTTCAGGAAATATATTTTGCTCTGTAACATAGAATTTTTTACAAAAAATAGGTTGGTCAGGACTGTTCTCTTCAAATACTTTTACAATATAATTTCCAGAAATTAGAAATTCAACGTCTTCGTTCGGAAATGTTGTCCAGTAGTGTACGTATTGTTGATGCGTGTTGAATGATTTTAGTGAATTTTCAAAATAATTTTCGTTAAAGCCACTGATGTAGTCCAACTCACTTAGGTTGCTTTTTTCCCATTTATGATCACAATGAATGAATTGGTACTGGTAGCTGTTGAATTCTGCGTCAAGCTCATCAAAACGAAGAATCAACTGTTCAGAAGAGTTTAATAAAATGTAAGGTTCTCCTAATTCAACATTTCTTTTGTGCAGTAAAATACTTTTAATGTTTTTGTTGTAAACATAATCGTCATATCGAATTGTTTCTTTTACATAAAATTCTTCCTTTGTTTTTGTTGAATCATTTTGATTTGTTTTTGGTAGTTTTTTATTATTAGTTTTTGAAGATACTGATGCTGTTTTGCAAGCGGTTGCTACTGATATTGATGCTACCAAAATTAGCTGAAGCATGATATTGTTATTTATAATCATTCTAAATTACTGAGGCTTAAAATATTATATAAACAGTGTATTTAATTGATAACACAAATTTATAAATTTGCGACGCTATTTAATAACATTATATGTCCCAAACGATAACCATTCGTAAAGGTTTAGACATCAACATTAAAGGTAAAGCTGAAAAAGTTCTTGTTGAAAGTGCTAAATCTAGTTTTTTCTCCATTCAACCCCCCAATTTTACTGGACTAACCCCAAAAATAATTGTTAAAGAAGGCGAAAATGTTAAGGTTGGGGCCCCTTTATTTTTTGATAAATATAACGATCAAATTCAATTTGTTTCGCCATGTTCTGGTACCGTTAAAGAGATTGTTAGAGGACTCAAAAGAAGAGTGATGGCTATAGTAATTGAATCTGACAACAAGATGGAACACATTCCCTCTAAAGTTGTTGATGTTAAGACTCTTGATCGAGATGCCGTCAAATCTTTCATGTTAAATGCCGGACTTTGGCCTTTTCTAAGAATGCGACCAATTGATGTAATAGCGAACCCTAAGGATACTCCAAAATCAATATTCATTTCCTCTTTTGACTCAAACCCCCTTGCACCTGATAATGACTTTATTTTTGATGGCAAAGATGCTGAGTTTAATGCCGGTTTGGAAATGCTTGGGATGCTAACAGATGGTTCTATTCATCTTCAAACCAGACTTGATTCATCTCCAGTATTTAAAAACGCACCTGGTGTTCAAGTCAATACTGTAAACGGTGCCCATCCAGCAGGCAATGTTGGTGTTCAAATGCACCACATTGATCCAATAAACAAAGGCGAAGTTGTTTGGTACATTAATCCTCAGGATGTTTTAATTCTCGGAAGATATGCGTTAACTGCAAAATACGATGCAACAAAAGTCGTTGTGGTGTGCGGAGAAAACATCAAAGAAAGAAAATATGTCAAAACTATAATTGGAAGTAGCATCAAATCTATTCTGCCTTGCAATTGTGAAGAAAATAGCAGAATAGTTTCTGGCAATCCTCTCACTGGTTCTGCTGTTGCATCTGATGGATATCTTTCCTTTTACGATTCTCAAATTACCATATTACCTGAAGGAAATACCCATAAATTTTTCCTTAGCGATGGGTGGTTGGGAGCTGGATTAAATCGATTTTCTGCTTCTAGAGCTTACCCAACTTGGTTATTGTCCCTTTTTTCAAAAGGTAAAGAGTATGCCATTGACACAAACATTAATGGTGAGGAAAGAGCGTTTGTTGTTTCAGGAGAGTATGAAAAGGTTTTTCCATTTGACATTTACCCTGTTTATTTAATTAAGTCCATCTTGGCTAACGATATTGAAGCGATGGAAAATTTAGGTATTTATGAAGTTGCCCCTGAAGATTTTGCTCTTTGTGAATTTGTTTGTACTTCTAAAATAAATGTACAGCAAATCGTTAGAGATGGATTGGATTTAATTCAACAAGAATGTATGTAATTTAAAATTTAATTTGGTGAAGTTTTTAAGAAAAATATTTGATAATGCTCATGCTCAACTTAATAAAAGTGAAAAAACTAAAAAGTTTTTTCCTCTAGTTGACGCTGTCGATACATTGATGTTTACTCCAAATCATGTGACCAAAAATGGAGCTCATATTCGAGATTCTATTGATTTAAAAAGAACAATGATGCTGGTAATTATAGCACTTGTTCCTTGTTTACTTTTTGGAATTTACAACACAGGATACCAACACTTTCGCGTTTTAGGGGAACAAGCAAGTTTTTTGGAAATAATTGGAAAAGGTTCTCTGGTTGTTCTTCCACTTGTGATTGTTTCTTATGCATCTGGATTATTTGTTGAATTTATTTTTGCAATCAAAAATGGGCACTCAGTCCAAGAAGGGTTTTTAGTTTCTGGTATGCTGATTCCTCTCATTATGCCTGCAGATGTTCCATTGTGGATGGTTGCGGCTGCTACCATCTTTGCAGTAGTAATTGGTAAAGAGGTGTTTGGTGGTACTGGAATGAATATTTTGAATGTAGCTCTTACTGCAAGGGCATTTTTATTTTTTGCATATCCAACCAAAATGTCTGGAAATGTTGTCTGGGTAGCCGGTTTTGACAAAATGGAAGGTGTAGATGCTTCAAGTGGAGCGACTGCATTGGGAGATTTAGCTTCTTTCTTGCAAGAGACACCTGCGCTCGAGAATGTTGCCCAATTTCAACAAAAATATTCCATGCTCGATTCTTTTTTAGGTTTTATTCCTGGTTCTGTCGGAGAAACTTCTGTTTTAATGTGTCTAATTGGAGCGGGTTTATTGTTATGGACGGGTGTTGCAAGTTGGAGGATAATGGTTTCTTTCTTTTTCGGAGGCTTCGTTATGGCATCAATTCTTAATTTGATTGGTGGCAATGGATATTTTGAGTTGCCAGCTCTTCATCAGCTGATGGTTGGTGGTTTCATGTTTGGGTTGGTGTTTATGGCTACAGACCCAGTTACTGCTGCTCAAACTGCAAATGGAAAATTTATATATGGGTTTCTTGCGGGTTTCTTAGGAATCCTTATTCGAATGGTTAACCCTGCTTACCCTGAAGGTATTATGCTTGCAATTCTAATTGCCAATGTATTCGCTCCATTAATTGACCACATGGTTGTGAGCTCAAATATTAAAAGAAGAAACAAACGTTTAAAAACAGCATAACAATGGAAATCAATAAAGATAGTAATGCTTACACGATATCATTTGCAGTAATCCTTGTTGTACTGGTTGGTGGGCTTTTAGCATTTATCTCAACATCCCTAAAACCACTTCAAGATAGCAATGTTAAAAATGAGAAAAAGCAAAATATTTTAAATTGTCTTCCTGGTCTTAATTTTGAAAGGTCCCAAGCAGAGGAAAATTTTAATATTTACGTCAAAAAGAGAGTCATTCTTGATTATAACGGAGTTCCTTTAGAAGGATCTGAACGTACTTTTGAAAACGAAATTGATGTAAAAGATGAGCTTGAAGCATTTAACGTTAATCTTCAAAAAGAATACAGATCAGTTGAACTAACAAAAAGAAAATATCCTCTTTTCGAATGTGAGCTTGAGGGCAAAACCTATTTCGTTATCCCTGTTACTGGAAAAGGTTTATGGGATGCCATATGGGGATACATCAGTGTAGAATCAGATGGAGAAACAATAGCAGGAGCTATTTTTGATCACAAGGCAGAAACACCCGGATTAGGTGCTGAAATCAACAAGGACGAATTCGAAAACCAGTTTATTAAAAATCAAAATGGTGTTCCTCTTAAAATTGGGTCTGCCGCATCAATTGCAAGCTTAACACCAGAAAACTTCAAGTCCATCGATGTTGTTAAGCCGGGTAGCTTATCTGATCCTGACTACGAAGTCAATGGTATTAGTGGTGGTACATTTACAAGTGTTGGTGTTCAAGAAATGTTAAAAAGAACTTTTTATGTTTATTACAAACATTTTAACGAAACAGATTTAAAATCACAAACAGCTAAATTACAATAAGCTTAATCTAAATTACTATGAGCGAAGTTGCTGAAATTGAAAAAACGGTCGAGAAGAAACAAAGAGAACCTTTATTTTCTAAAAAGAATAAAAAATTAATTACAGATCCTCTTGATGACAACAACCCTGTTACCATACAAGTATTGGGAATTTGCTCTGCTCTTGCAGTAACTGTACAAATGGAGCCATCTGTAGTGATGTGTATTTCTGTTTTATTTGTATTGGTCTTTGCCAACGTATTAATTTCACTCATGCGAAATTTAATTCCCAATCGCATTCGTATAATTGTTCAATTAGTTGTTGTTGCAGCTTTGGTAATTATTGTTGACCAAGTCCTCAAAGCGTATTTATACGATGTCTCAAAGTCTCTTTCTGTTTTTGTTGGATTAATAATAACCAATTGTATCATTATGGGAAGACTTGAAGCATTTGCACTTGCAAACAAACCCTGGGCTTCAGCCTTAGATGCTGTAGGCAATGCCATTGGATATGCAATGGTACTTGTTGTTGTCTCTTTCTTTAAAGAATTCTTTGGTTCTGGTAAATTATTTGGAATTGAGATTTTTGGTGAATCATTTTACGAAATGGGATATATGAATAATGGTTTAATGCTATTCCCTCCTTCCTCACTCATATTAGTAGCAATATACATCTGGATTCAAAAAGCAAGAAATCCTAAATTAATAGAAACGCATTAAAATTAAAATAAATGGATTTACTAAAACTTTTCATAAAGAGTGCCTTTGTAGACAATATGATTTTTGCCTTTTTCTTTGGAATGTGTTCTTATTTAGCAGTATCCAAAACAGTCAAAACAGCTTTTGGACTTGGAATGGCAGTTATTTTTGTTTTGACTGTTACCATTCCGGTAAATTATTTACTTGAAAATTACGTTTTGAAGGAAGGAGCTTTGACTTGGTTAGGACAAGAATATGCTGGTTATGATTTGAGTTTTTTAAGTTTCATAATGTTCATTGCTGTAATAGCTTCCATTGTTCAGTTGGTTGAAATGATTGTAGAAAAATTCTCTCCTGCATTATACGGAGCTCTTGGAATATTCCTCCCTCTTATTGCAGTGAATTGTGCTATTCTGGGTGGTGCTCTTTTTATGCAACAAAAGCAATTTCCTACTATCGCAGATGCAACTGTGTATGGACTAGGTTCTGGAGTAGGGTGGTTCATTGCAGTAGTATTAATTGCTGCTATACGTGAAAAAATCAGGTATTCTAACGTTCCTGCTCCTCTTAGAGGAGTTGGTATGGCTTTTTTAATAACTGGATTAATGGGATTAGCCTTTTTAGGTTTTATGGGATTTGAGATTTAACACATGTTTATTTAACAATTATGGATTTTTCAGTAATACTTATTTCAATTTTAGTCTTCTTGGCAGTAGTTTTAAGTTTAACCTTTTTATTGCTGTTTGCTAAGGCAAAGCTTATGCCATCAGGAAAAGTAAAAATTACCATTAACGGTGATCAAACTTTTGAAGTAGACGGCGGAGGTACGTTACTTTCTACTCTTAGTAGTCAAGGCATTTTCTTGCCATCTGCTTGTGGTGGTGGGGGTACTTGCATTCAATGTACTTGCCAAGTACATTCTGGTGGTGGAAGTATTCTTCCTACTGAGGAACCCCATTTTTCAAGAAAGCAAATTGCAGATAATTTTAGACTGGGTTGCCAGGTTAAAGTTAAAGAGGATATGGACATTGAAGTTGAAGAAGAAGTAATGGGAGTTAAAGAATGGAAAGCAAAAGTTTCTTCAAACTACAATGTTGCCACCTACATTAAAGAGTTTATTGTAGATATTCCTGAAGATATGGATTACAAGGCGGGAGGGTATATTCAAATAAAAATACCCAAAACTGAAGTCAAGTTCTCAGAAATGGATGTTACTGCACATCCGCAAGATCACCCTGGAGAGCCTGATAAGTTTGAAAAAGACTGGGCAGAAGGCAAATTTGCTTTACGTAATCTTGTGATGAAAAACGATGAAGATGTTGTTCGAGCTTATTCCATGGCTTCTTATCCTGCAGAAGGAAGAAAAATTATGCTTAACGTTAGAGTTGCTGCTCCGCCTTGGGATAGAGAAAAAGATGGATGGGCAGATGTGAATCCTGGTGTTGCTTCCTCTTATATTTTTAGTTTAAAAGAAGGTGATGAGGTAACCATTTCAGGTCCATATGGTGAATTTTTCATCAATCACTCTGATGCCGAAATGTTATACATTGGTGGAGGTGCTGGAATGGCTCCTATGCGTTCCCATCTCTATGAGCTTTTCAAAACACTTAAAACCGGAAGAAAAGTAACGTATTGGTACGGAGGAAGGTCAAGGGCTGAGCTTTTCTACATTCACTATTTTAGAGATTTGGAAAAAGAGTTTCCTAATTTTAAATTTTATTTGGTTCTTTCAGATGCCCTTCCTGAAGACAATTGGATCAATAAGAAAGACATCAATGATCCTGAGGGTGATGGATTTACTGGCTTTGTTCATCAAGTTGTCATTGACCAGTATTTAACTCAGCACGAAGCACCTGAAGATTTAGAGGTTTATTTCTGTGGTCCTCCAATGATGAATCAAGCTGTTATCAAAATGTGTGACGATTGGGGGGTTCCACCTGAAAACGTTCGATTTGATGACTTTGGTGGTTAAAAGCTTCTATGTTTTTTTAGTTGGTGTTTTTTTTTCTTTGGTAGGATGTTCAGAAAACAATTCACATTCCAATTTTAATGAAATTCTAGGGTATGCCCAAGGCACTACTTTCAAAGTAGTTTACGAAGATTCGCTTCATAGAGATTTCTCTTATGAAATAGACTCAATCCTAAACGATTTTGATCGTGCGCTTTCTCTTTATGTTGATTCAAGTGAACTTTTAACGCTTAACAATTCAAAAAATCAGTATCATCATCTAAATAAAAATAGTTATTTAAAGAACTGTATTAAACAAGCAAAATCTATTTATGAATTTACGGACGGAGCATTTAATCCAGCAATCTATCCTTTGGTAAAGTATTGGGGTTTTTCTTCCTCAACGCTCAATGAATCAATAGAACAAAATACAATTGATTCTATCTTGCAAATAACATCTTTTTCTGATACTTCTTTTTTTCTAATTGATTCTAATTCTTTGGATGAGAATTCAGTTTTAAATGAAACTACTTTCTTGTTTAAATTGAATCCTTTTTCACAACTTGATTTTAATGCGATTGCACAAGGATACTCTGTTGATGTTGTAAGTTCTTTTTTAGAATCAAGGGGTTCCTTAAACTTTATGGTTGAAATTGGTGGTGAAGTGGTTTGCCGTGGAATTAATCCATCAAATGAGCAATGGAAAATAGGTATCGATCAGCCCATAGAAAATTCAATGCCCGGTCAGTACGATTTTCAGTGTGTTGTCAAGCTAGACAACAGAGCCCTTGCAACTTCCGGAAACTACAGAAAGTTTTACAAAAAAAATGGTGTAAAATATGCACATACCATTGATCCCCACACTGGCTATCCTGTTAGTCACTCTTTATTGAGTGTTTCAGTTTTAGCCAGCGATGCAGCTACTGCAGACGGTTTTGCAACAGCCTTTATGGTGATGGGAGAGGAAAAGGCAATAAGTTTTATAAAATCAAATCCTAAACTTGGATTAGATGCTTATTTTGTTGTAGGGAAAAAAGACGGAAATTCCATTCAAATGACTGAGGGAATGCGAGACTATCTTGTTAATTGATTAGGTTCTTTGCATTTTTCATCAGGCCTAGCTCCACAAATTCCACAGGATTCACCTTCTTTATTCAACAATGGATTATTACTTGCGCATGTTCCTGCAAATTCACCATTTTTTTTGAAAAGTATTTTAATTGCTATCCCTGCAAATGCAAGAGACAACAGACCTATGGATAGAAAAAAAAGTTTCACGTTGTAAATTTAACAAATTATTGAATATTAATAATTTGTCCATCTCCGTGAATTGTAAAATTTGTATAACTGGGATTTCCAAGGTAATAAACATTGCCACTATTGTAAAGCTCAACGATTAATGAATCTAAAACATTTACTTCAAAAAATGAGATGGTATTAGAATTTACATGTGTTTTTTGAGTTTCTAGATGTTTTGCTTTGATCGGCGCAAGTCCGCTGTTGTAACAATAAAGACTTGAGCATGTTCCTCTTAAAATAATTTCTGTTGATCCTTGACTTTTGTAAATAGATGTGTTGGAATTATTCAGTGTTAAATTGAGTGTTGAAAATGCATTGTTACAAAAAATAGTAAGATTGTGCTTTATCTCATCCGAATTACGAACAGATCCGTATCCATGTAAATCAATTTCTTTTAAAGTAGAGTAGTGGTAATGAATGTCAATATCTTTTCTTTTTCTAAGGAAATTACACTTATTTAGATTGGATAACATGAGCTCATTGGATGATGAATCAATTTCTACTAATCCGATTAAATTTTTAGGACCTTGAACAGTTAAATAATTCAATGAATCAGGTATTAAAATCAGATTTAAGTCATCATACAAACTAATTCTATCAAATGTTTTAAGCAGTTGAATTTCTCTATCGGAAATTGGTCCGTTAGATTTTACACATTTTCTCTCATTAGATTTTTTACAACCAATCAGAACTAGAATAAAAATGATATGTATGATTTTGAACTTCAAATTAATCTATATCCAATTCCTAAACTAAAAAAATCAGCTTTTGCCCAATGAGATTTAAGTGATAACCTAGCAAATACTTTTTTATGTAATTCATATTCACAAAAAAGTTTATTGTAAATGCTCTCAGATTTGTCTTTTCTGTTGAATAAATACGATCCAAGTTGGACTCCAATTTTTAGTTTATCAAGGTGCATAATATGACCAGCAAACACTCCAACTTGTAATTTATTTTTATTAAAATCTATGAAGCTGTTGTTTACAATAATGTCTGTACCAGTGAAAAAACTTGTCTTTAATCCTTTTCTAAAACTGAATTGTAAAGTTGTTTCGTTGATGTAGTATTTTTTATTTTCTGGAGCTTGATTTTCTTTAAATGCCGATGAATTGTAAAGTACAAGTTGTGTGGGCTTATTTTTTAATTGTACTAATCGAGTGGTATCTATTTTGTTCTGAAAAAAACCGATTAAATAACCCGTTTGAAGCTGAATAAAATTTAATCCAAGATTTGGTGTTTTAAATGACCCGTTAGATAAATGGTTCAATAGCAGTGCAAATTTTAGCTGTTTTAAGTTTTTCAGGTTAATTGTTTTTTCAAATTTGATTTGAATGTTGGTGTTGATGTGACTTCCAATAGCAATGTTTTGAAAGTTTGTTTCCAAGTCAAATATTTTTTCAATCCAACCAACTCCTAGTCCCAACTTAAAACGCATGGCATTTTTTGTTTTATTTAGTGGTAAAGTGAAAAATGCATAGGAAGAAATAATACTTCCAATCTGTTCATTGTTTCCAGAATGAGTATAGTTTATGGTAATTCCAAAGGAGGGATAATGGTAATATCGCTCATATAATTTACTTCCATTGGTATTAAAATTTAGAGTTGATTCTAGTGAATAAGAATTGTTAACTACCAAATTCTTCATTACTGTTCTGTGAGCAAGTAGTCTTCCATAGCTAAGATTAGTTTCGAACGAATATTTTGAATCGTTTTGGCTAGCTACATTTAGAATGATAAAAATGAAGGATATGAATAGAATTAATCTTATGCTCATTTTAAGATGTAAAAAACCTACATATATTTGAATTTACAAAAATTGTTTTCAATGGATAGTAAATTAATTGCTTTTGGACGGCTTCTTACAATTATGGATGAGTTGAGAGAAAAATGTCCTTGGGATAAAAAACAAACAATTGAAAGTCTCAGATATTTGACCATTGAAGAAACATATGAGCTGGCGGATGCCATCATTGAACAAAACATGGATGATATTAAAGGAGAGCTTGGAGATTTAATGCTTCATCTTGTTTTTTATGCTAAAATTGCATCTGAAAAAAAAGCATTTGACATTGAAGATGTATTGAATACTGTATGCGACAAATTAATAGAGAGACATCCACACATTTATGGAGATGAGCAAGTTTTTTCTGATGAAGATGTAAAAAAAAATTGGGAAAAAATAAAGCTACAAAAGGGCAGAAAATCTGTTTTGGATGGAGTTCCAAATTCACTTCCATCAATGGTAAAGGCGACCAGAATACAAGAAAAAGCTAGAGGAGTAGGATTCGATTGGGACAATAAAAATCAAGTCTTTGAAAAGGTCAATGAAGAAATACAGGAGCTTAAAACTGAAGTAGATAATAACAGCAATAAAATTGAAGATGAATTCGGAGATGTTCTATTCTCTATTATAAATTATGCACGTTTTATCGGAGTTGATCCAGAATCTGCACTGGAAAAAACCAATAAAAAATTCATCAAAAGGTTTAAGTTCATGGAAGCGTCTTCAAAAGAAGATGGTAAAAGTATTTCAGAAATGACGCTTTTAGAAATGGAGGAATATTGGGAACGTTCTAAAAAGAATTAATCTTATAAATTCCTTCTTTTATCCACTCAAAGTTCCTTTTTGTCATAGATTTAATTGCTATTGGCAACGTTTTATTGTATATTAAGTCTAAAGGATATATACTATATGATATGAAAAAAATTATACTCTTTCTTTCCTTAATAAGCTTTTCTATTTCTGGTTTCAGTACCCATCTTATGGGTGGCGAAATCGTTGTTTTAAACGATAGTCAAAATAGTTATTTTATTCTGTTAACTCTTTACAGAGACACCCTTGGAATTCCAGTATCCACAGAACAAGATTTTACAGTAACTGATAATCAGGGAAATATTGTTTCAACAATAACTTCAACAATTGATTTTACAGCTAATCATCCTGTTTTTGGTTTACCACAAGGAGGAGTAATGGCTATGTTTCCATATGGGGTTGAGATTTATTTTTATACTGCTAGTATTTCACTTCCTAACCCTGGCGAGTACACAGTAAGTTGGGAAAATTGTTGTAGAAATGGAGCCATTGGGAACATTCCAAATCCAAGTTCTTTTGGGATGAATTTACATACTACATTTAAAAATGATCCAGTAGATTACGACTCATCGCCATACTTTTTAGTTAAACCTATAGTATATCTTCCTGTAAATACTCCATGGCAATACAATCCTCTTCCAATTGATCCAGATAATGATTCCTTGTCTTGGTACATTGGAACACCAAATGAATCCCTTGGTTCTCCAATTGGTGGTTATTCTAACCCTCCATCTGATCCTTCAAATCCATTTTCAATAGACCCTATTTCAGGTACCATTTCGTGGACTGCTGGTGCTGTTGGAAACTGGGTGTATACTATTGTTTGTGAGGAGTTTAGAAACGGAGTCAAGATTGGTGAGATTCGTAGAGATATGCAGTTGATTGTAGTTCCCTCTGGCTCACTTCCAATACTGACAAATATAGGAACTGCACTTCCAGACGTAGATGGTTACCCTAGGTGGTCTATTACTGCTGGACAAAACTCTGAGGTAAGGTTTTTAGCGAACAATCCAGGTACCACTGATAGCTTGTATTTCGAAGCGTACGGTGAAGCTTTTTTATCGAACACACCAGCTGTTTATTCTCAAGAATCTACTGGAAATGATAATGAAATTGAAGCTATAATCAATTGGAATCCAAGTGCAAATGACGTCAGGGACGATTTATACCTAACTGTTTTAAGAGTAATGGATGGTTCATTTATGAATGATGAAGCAATTTTTATTGAAGTTACAAGTAGTGTTGATGTCTCTGAAAATAATTTTTTGACCCAACCAAGTGTTTATCCCAACCCA
>JAZADZ010000078.1:0-11624 GCA_036123135.1 Bacteroidota bacterium
AGATGCATCAAGTTTAAATAACTATTACCAGTATTTTACCAGCTTTAATTTAAAAAACTACAATTCTAGTGAAAAGCATTTTTTCTCCTTACCTTCCGATGAAAACTTCCCAAAATTAAATGCAGAACAAAACATAGTACTTTCACAAATAGGAGTTATTCCAAGAGTTCCTACCCAGCTTATTGAGGCAATCTGTTATTTTTTCATTTTCCTACTTCTTTTTTGGGGATATTGGAGAAAAAAATGGTTTCATTACAAAGGATTAATTTTTGGATTATTTTTAGCGCTTAATTTTGGGGCTCGTTTTTTTATTGAATTTTATAAAGAAAATCAAACGCTAACTGCAGAATCTTTACTAAATATGGGTCAGCTACTTAGTATTCCAGCAGTTATTGCAGGTATCTTCTTCATAGTCCGTTCACTTTCAAATAAGAGCCAACTGAGCAATGGTTAATACAAAAAATATAGCTCACCATTTTTCAAAAGAAAATGTGATTTCTTTCAGAGACATCTCTTTAGCTAAGGGAGACCAAGTGCTTATCATCGGAGAAAGTGGATGTGGTAAAACCACTCTTCTACATATATTATCAGGACTGCTTCGACCTTCCTCAGGAAATGTATTTATTGACAATATTGATATTTACAATAGCTCTAACTTTAATTTAGATGCTTTTAGAGGGAAAAATATTGGTATTGTTTTTCAAGTTCATCATTTTATAAAATCACTTTCTGTTCTTGACAATCTTCTATTGAACCAAAAATTAGCTGGTTTAAAAAAAGATTACACAAGAATAAATCAAGTTCTAGAAAAAGTTGGTTTAGTACACAAGCTCAATTCAAAGGTTTTTCAATTAAGTGAAGGAGAAAAACAACGAATCTCAATTGCAAGGGCCTTGCTCAACTATCCTAAGCTTATTTTAGCAGATGAACCCACGTCTTCTCTTGACGATTCTTCATGCAAAAATGTAATCAATTTGTTAAAAGCTGCTGCAGACGATGAAAATGCGACTTTGGTAATTGTTACTCATGACCAAAGACTGAAAGAAATTTTTTCAACTATTATTGAAATGTGATGCTACTTAAATTAAGTTGGAAAAATATTATCTCTAGACCTCTCTCAAGCGGGTTATCCGTTTTACTAATCAGCTCTGGAATTATAATTATTTTGATAACGTCACTTACTTTCTTTCAGATTAATGAAAAATTTGAAAAAAATGCCGCTGACATAAACTTAGTTGTTGGTGCTAAAGGAAGTAGATTACAGCTTGTATTATGCAACATTTATCATGTTGATCAGCCCACTGGAAATATAAATTATGCAAGTACTTCAATAATAAGAAATCATCCATTTGTTAGACAAGCGATTCCACTTTCACTTGGAGATAATTACAAATCCTACAGAATTGTTGGAACTACTCACCAATACATAGATTCAATTTATAAGGGTAGTCTTTCAGTTGGTAGAAAATGGAGTCAGCCCCTTGAAGTTGTAATTGGTAGTTCGGTTGCGGACAAACTGGGATTGAACGTAAAAGATGAGTTTATTGGTGCCCATGGTATAGGTGAATCTATACACTCTCACGATGAATTTAACTATAAAGTTGTTGGAATTTTAAAAAGAAACAATTCTGTTTTAGATAATCTCATTCTAACATCACTGGAAAGTGTTTGGATTGTTCATGGGTTAGAGGAAAAAGAGAAGGGTTCTTTTGAATTAAAATCTAAGGATGAAGTTGAGCATGAGAAAAACAATGACCACGATTCTCATCACCACCACGATCATCATCACAGTCATGATTCTCATGGTCATCATGATCACCACAGCCATGATTCTCATGATCCATTAAAAATTTTAAGTGAATTAGATGAAAGTCTATTGGAAATTACCTCATTGTTAATTCAGTACGGTTCTTCAAGAGGAAAATTTACCGTTCCAGCAATGGCAAACAATTCCAATGGAATGATGGGTGCAGAACCTTCAATAGAAATTCAACAACTTATTCAACTAATTGAACCAGCAATAACACTTTTGAAGAACATGTCTCTATTGGTAGTTGTTATAGCCACATTTAGTATGTTTGTAGCTATGTTCAACTCATTAAAGGACAGGAAATATGAAATTGCATTAATGAGAGTTGCCGGAGCTAGCAAAGCACAAATAGTTATATCAATTTTATTTGAGGGTCTTATCGTTTCCACAATTGGATGTATTTTTGGGTTACTTTTCAGTCATTTTGGGATGGAAATTTTCTCAAAATATTTGAGTGAAAGCTATCATTATGATTTTACAGGATTCTTGTGGCTTGAAATGGAATGGTGGCTGTTACTAGGGTCAGTAACTATTGGTATGGTTTCTGCTCTTTATCCAGCATACATTGCATTTAGAATTGACATATCCAAGACCCTATCAACTAATGAATTATGAAAAATTATATATTCATTTTATTCACTTTAATTAGCTTTTCTTGCTTTTCTCAAACCATTGTTACTTGGGAGGTACTAAAAGACGTTGAATTTGAAGATGTTTGGTCTGAAGAGTTTCAGGCCTATTACATGGTACCTAAGTTTGGAAAAAAAATAGGTGCTTTGGATGGAAAAAATATACAAATAAGAGGTTTCGTAATTCCTGTTGATATTGTCCAAGATTACTACGTGCTTTCAGCAAATCCCTACAGCTCATGTTTTTTTTGTGGGCAGGCAGGTCCAGAATCTGTAATGGAAATTCAATTGTTAAAACAATATGATGGATTAAGAATGGATCAGGTGATTACTTTTAAGGGAAAACTTAGGTTAAATGCGGACGACATCTATCAATTGAACTATATATTGGAAGATGCTGAAGTAGTTGAATAATTAAATCAATTTGTTTATTTCCTCCATCACTATTTTGGTGGCTCCCTTATTTCGGTGTACAAATTCAACCGCTTGATTTTTGTACAAATCCATCACTTTTTCGTCGCTAGTTTTTTGGATTAAATCGAGAAAATCTTTATGGTTTTGTATTGAAAAAGCCCCATTTGTTGAAATAAGCTCCATAGCTTCTGGGTAATCTTTGAAATTATTTCCAAATACTACAACATTTTTTGTAGCTGCTGCTTCAAGAATGTTGTGTAATTTTCCTGTAAAACCTCCTCCTATAAATGCTATATCTGAAAGTCTATAAATTTCAGCTAGTAAGCCAATCTTATCAATAATTAAAATGGGATTGTTGTGATTTAATTTTTCTAATTTGGAAAGACGAACAGTTTTGTTGTAAAATTTTGATTCAATTGAAGATAGTCTCGCCTTTGAAATGTCATGCGGAGCTAAGATTAAAGCGTAATCTTTAATACTGTTTCCAAGTTTAAATAAAATGTTTTCCTCATGTTCCCAACAAGATCCAAGAACAATACATTTTTTCCCATCTATAAATTCAATAATTTTTGATAAATCATGTTCTTTTTTGTTGCCAACTTCGTCAAATCGAACATCACCGCTAACAATAGCATTTGAAAAGTTTTTCGATTTTAGAAACTTTAGAATCTCAGTATTTAAAACTAAAATTTTTGAAAATTTTTGGAGGATTTTCTTTTGCCATTTAAATGCATTTTTAAAATAGATTTGCTCTGGCTTGAGATTTGCAGAAAAAACCAAAGTTGGAATTTTTTTTCTTTGAAGTTCAGCAAGAAAGTTAAACCAAAAGTCATATTTTGAAAATAATGCTATTTGTGGATTTACTAATTGAACAAATTTCTTGGCATTTGAATTAGTGTCTAATGGAATGTAATGTTTTACAATTCTTTGATTTTGAATCTTAGTGTTTAAGTATCCAGATGGACTAAAAAAAGTTAGAAGTATTTTGTTGTCTTTATAGCTGTCTAGAAGTTGTTCAATTAATGGTTTAGACATAATGTATTCACCTAAAGAAGAAACGTGTAGCCAAATGATTTTTTCATTTGAAAAAGTAGCCATTTTCTTCTCCCAGTTTTGCCTACCCAGCAACCATTCCTTTGCCTTTTTGTTTTGTAAAGCAGTACCGAGATATATCCCAAATCCGAAGGTGCGAATAGCTGTATTATATAGAAACCTCATTTAGTTCAAATAAAATTCATTGGGAACCTGTCTGAATACAGGGACAATCCAACCAAATTTTATACCCCAAAGTAAGTCAACTCTGTTTTCGATTGCAGGACCCATTAAGTCGATTTGGTAATCTCTTCTGCCTTTGGTAAATCCTTGCAGAAAGTCAACACCTACATAAAAGTTTTTCAATCTATTATTACTCATGTGCTGGTAGCCCACAAATTGAGACAATTGAATTCCAGAACACAATCTATCGTAATAAATAAGATTACTTTGGTTAAGCTGAGGTATTCTATTGTACTGATTGTCAACTCTTATTTTGTGTCTAATCCAACCTGCACCAAGCCTAATTAATATGCCTGAATTTCGGTTAGGGCCTAATACATCAAAAAGTTTACTTGTTTTGAGTGAAAAAATTTGTCCTCTTTGCTGAACTAAGATTATACCTTCTTCTCCCAATTGATTGATAATCCAATTTTGATTGTTTTGAAGATGATCAACAATCGATGTGTCTTTGACATTTGTTCCAAAAATAAAGTCTGTCGATAGCTCAATAATCCAGTTGGATTTAAATTTATATCCTCCTGAAAATCCAATGTTGTTGTTACTGCCAAATCTTTTTTTTAGTTCACCACTTGGGAATTGGTGTGCGTAGCTAAATGAAAATAAAGGAACAGATATGCATGAATCTCTTATGTTTTGAGCTTTAAAATGAAAAGAGACTATCAGTAAGAATGGACACAAATATTTGATCATTCTCAAAGATAAACACAATAAAACGAATTATACTTCATTTAAGTATCACAAATTCACTTAAATAATGTTCACCCTCTTACAAGATATACTTATATTCGCACACTAAAAGAATTCTTTTGAATGGAAAAAATGAAGAAAATTCACATGGTTGATTTATCTCAGCAATATCAAAACATCAAACCCGCTGTTGATAAGGCCATTATGGATGTTGTTTCCTCTGCTAAATTTATAAATGGTCCTGATGTTGCACTTTTTCAACAAGAGTTGGCAAATTACCTAGGAGTCAAACACGTTATTACTTGTGGTAATGGAACAGACGCTCTTCAGATTTCTATGATGGGGCTGGGTCTTAAACCCGGAGATGAGGTAATTACCCCATCTTACACTTACATCGCTACAACTGAAGTCATTGGTTTGCTTGGTTTAAAACCAGTTTTTGTAGATTGTGATCCAAAAACATTTAATATTTCCCCTGAAGCCATAAAAAGAGCCATAACTTCAAAAACTAAGGCAATTGTACCTGTTCATCTTTATGGGCAATCTTGTGAAATGCAGGAAATAATGCATATTGCAAATGAGCATGACTTATTTGTAATCGAAGACAATGCTCAAGCTATTGGGTGCGATTATAACATGAGTGGAAGAAAAATGAAAACTGGTACAATTGGTAACTTAGGTTGTACAAGTTTCTTTCCATCAAAGAATTTGGGATGTTTTGGTGATGGTGGTGCAATATGTACCAATGATGATAACCTTGCTACTCAGCTTCGAATGATTGCAAATCATGGACAAAGTAAGAGATATTATCACGATAGAGTGGGATGTAATTCAAGATTAGATTCTATTCAAGCTGCTGTACTTAGAGTGAAGTTGAAAGAACTAGATAATTACATTTTAAGAAGAAATGAAGCCGCCGATTTTTATGATGCAGCTTTTAAAAATGTGAGTGAATTAACGATTCCTTACAGATCAAACAATTCCAATCATGTTTTTCATCAGTATACCTTAAAATTATCTGATGAAATTGACAGAGATAATTTAGTTGCATATTTGGCTCAGAAAGACATTCCGGCTATGATTTATTATCCAATTCCAGCTCACAAGCAGAAAATGTTTTCTAGCATTGAAAATATATGTTCCGATCTTAAGAATACAGAATGGTTGAATACTAGAGTTTTTTCTCTTCCAATGCACACTGAGCTAAGTCATTTTCAGCAAAAATTTATTGTAGAATCGGTAATTGAATTTATTAAAAAATGAAAATAGCGGTAGTTGGTAGTGGTTATGTTGGACTTGTTACAGGCACTTGTTTGGCAGAGACTGGAAATGATGTGATTTGTGTTGATGTTGACAAGGAAAAAGTAGATAAAATGAGAAATGGAGTAGTTCCAATATATGAACCACACCTAGATGTTTTATTTCAACGTAACATCAAGCAAAACAGATTAAAATTTACACTTAGTTTAGAGGAAGGATTAAAAGATGCTTCGATTGTTTTTTTAGCACTTCCAACTCCTCCTGGTGAGGACGGTTCTGCGGATTTAAGTTATGTTTTGAGTGTCGCTGAAGAAATTGGAAAATTAATTTCCGATTATAAAGTAATAGTCGATAAAAGTACAGTTCCTGTGGGGACAGCTGAAAAAGTGAGAGATGTCATTTCAAAAAATTCCAAGGTCAATTTTGATGTTGTTTCCAATCCTGAATTTCTAAAAGAAGGCTTCGCAGTTGATGACTTTTTGAAGCCAGACCGAGTAGTAATTGGGACTTCTAGTGATAAAGCTAAAAGTCTTATGGGTCAGTTGTATAAGCCATTTGTTCGACAAGGCAATCCAATTATATTCATGGACGAAAAATCAGCAGAGCTTACTAAGTATGCTGCAAATGCTTTTTTGGCAACTAAAATTACTTTTATGAATGAAATAGCCAATTACTGTGAGCTCATTGGAGCTGATGTTGATATGGTTCGAAAAGGGATTGGAACAGATTCAAGAATAGGAAAACGTTTTTTATTTCCTGGAATTGGTTTTGGAGGAAGTTGTTTTCCTAAAGACGTTTTGGCGTTATCAAATTCCGGAAAACAAGAAAATTATGATTTCAAAATAATCAACTCTGTACTAGAAGTTAATCACTTTCAAAAATTAAAATTAGTCGAAAAAGTCAAAAATTATTTTCGTAATGATTTAACTGGAAAGAAACTAGCATTATGGGGATTAGCTTTCAAGCCTGACACCGATGACATTAGAGAAGCTCCCGCTTTGTACATGATTGATGAATTAACAAAATTAGGTGCCGATATCACTGCCTTTGACCCAGAGGCAATGGAAAACGTAAACAATCTTATAGGAAATAAAATTCGGTATGCATCGAATCAATATGATGCTCTTCGAGATGCTGATGCTCTTTTAATTGCAACTGAATGGTCTGTTTTTAGAAATCCTGATTTTTCTAAAATAGAAAGTATGTTGTCCCAGAAAGTTATATTTGATGGAAGAAATTTATTTGATTTAGATTTTATAACTGAAAAAGGATTTTATTATGAAAGCATTGGAAGAAAAATTATTGTTGAATAATGCATGAAAGTGTTTTAATAACTGGTGCTGCAGGCTTTTTGGGTTCTCATCTTTGTGATCGTTTTATTAAAGATGGATTTATGGTTTATGCAATGGATAACCTTATTACAGGTTCCTTATCCAACCTGAAGCATTTATCAAATAATAAGCACTTTAAATTTATTCACCACGATGTAGCAGAACATATTTCATTTGATGATGATCTTGATTATATTCTTCATTTTGCTTCTCCAGCAAGTCCCATAGATTATTTAAAAATACCAATTCAGACTCTAAAGGTAAGCTCGCTTGGTACACACAATCTATTGGGTTTGGCAAAAGCAAAGAAAGCAAGGATTTTGGTTGCCTCTACAAGCGAAGTATATGGAGACCCGCTTGTTCATCCTCAAAATGAGGATTACTATGGAAATGTGAACCCTATTGGTCCAAGAGGCGTTTATGATGAAGCAAAACGATTTCAAGAATCTTTGACCTTAGCTTATCACCGTTTTCACAAAATTGAAACTAGAATTGTTCGTATTTTTAATACGTATGGTCCTAGAATGCGATTAAATGATGGTAGAGTGTTGCCAGCATTTATTGGCCAGGCTTTGAGATCTGAAGATTTGACTATTTTTGGAAATGGTTCACAAACCAGATCTTTTTGTTATGTTGATGATTTGGTAGAAGGTATTGTTAAATTACTATTTAGTGATGAAACTCTTCCTGTTAACATTGGTAATCCTGATGAGATATCTATAGCAGATTTTGCTAAGGAAATAATAAAACTTACTGGGTCTAAACAAAAAGTAGTGTACAGACCACTTCCTGAGAATGATCCATTAAAGAGACGTCCTGATATTTCCAAAGCCAAAAGAATTCTTAACTGGTCTCCTAAAATTTCGAGATCTGAAGGGTTAGAATTAACCTATGATTATTTTAAGGCTCTTTCAAAAGTGCAATTGTTTGAAAAAGAGCACAATAATTTTAAAAATTATATTAAAATGTAAAATGGGCTATTTTTCTCACCATACAGCAGTAATAGATGATGGATGTCAAATTGGAAATGACGTAAAAATATGGCATTTTAGTCATGTCATGAGTGATAGTATCATTGGAGATAGGTGTAATATTGGTCAAAATGTTGTGGTGTCTCCAAATGTTGTGCTTGGTCAAAATGTAAAAGTTCAAAATAATGTATCCATTTACTCAGGCGTCATTTGTGAAGACGATGTTTTTTTAGGTCCCTCGATGGTTTTTACTAATATAATTAACCCAAGAAGTGCAGTCGTTAGAAGAAACAGTTACGTGTCAACTTTGGTTGAAAATGGGGCTTCTGTTGGTGCAAATGCTACCATAATATGTGGTAATAGAATTGGTAAATTTGCACTCATTGGAGCTGGTACAGTTGTAACTAAATCTGTCAAGCCTTACGCTCTAATTGTTGGAAATCCTGGAAAACAAATCGGATGGGTTAGCGAGTTTGGACATCGATTGAATTTTAAAAATGGAACAGCGATTTGTGAAGAATCAAATCAAAAATACCAACTTTTTGATGACCATGTAAAAAAGATTTTATGAAAGAGGATAAAATTAAGTTTGCTGTAGTTGGAGCAGGTCACATTGGTAAAAGACATGCTGAAATGATTTCAAGAAACGAGGAGTCTGAACTTGTTGCATTCTGTGATGTAAAGCGTGAGGAGGATTTAAATATCAGTCATTTTAATGTCCCTTTGTACAGTTCTGTTGAGCATTTGTTGGACAACCACCCCGATGTTGATGTAGTAAATATTTGTACACCAAATGGATTACATTCAAAGCAAGCGATTAGTGCTATTGATCAAAATAAACACGTTGTCGTTGAAAAACCCATCGGTCTTTCCAAAAATAAGTGTGAAAAAGTAATTTTTAAGGCCCTTGAAAAACACAAGCATGTTTTTGCTGTGATGCAGAATCGTTATTCTCCACCAAGTATTTGGCTGAAAGAAATAGTTTCTAATAGTATAATTGGTGATATTTATATGGTCCAAGTTAATTGCTATTGGAATAGAGATGATAGGTACTATAAAAAAGGAGGCTGGAAAGGAACTCAAGACCTAGATGGAGGAACACTATTCACTCAGTTTTCTCATTTTATTGACATCATGTATTGGCTTTTTGGAGATGTAGAAAATATTCAAGCAAAGTTTAATGATTTTACGCATCAAGATAGTACTGACTTTGAAGACTCAGGATTCGTTAGCTTTGATTTTGCTGATGGAGGAATGGGATCAATAAACTACTCTACAGCTGTTTGGGGCTCAAACCTTGAAAGCAGTATTACAATTGTTGGAAGTAATGGTAGTGTTAAAGTTGGTGGACAGTACATGAATGAGGTGGAATATTGTAATATTGAAAATTATGTTATGCCTGATTTAGCTCCGTCCAATCCACCTAATGATTACGGTGAATATAAGGGCAGTGCTGCAAATCACCATTTTATCATTGAAAATGTTGTTGATACGTTGAAAGGAAGAACTTCAGCTACTACAAATGCTCTTGAGGGGTTAAAGGTGGTTGAAATCATTGAAAGAATTTATAATTTAAGAGATGGAAGAAAAAATTTATAATCGATTAGTAAATAAAGAGGCTAAACTTGCTGTTATTGGTCTTGGATATGTTGGATTACCAATTGCATTAGAATTTGCCAAGAAAATAAAAGTTATTGGTTTTGATATAAATGCAGATCGTATAAATTTAATGAGAAAAAAAATCGATCCTAGCAACGAACTTGTAGCTAGTGATTTTGAAAACTGCGATATAGTTTTCACACATAAGTTGGAAGATTTGAAAGATGTTCGATTTTTCATTGTTGCTGTTCCAACACCCATAGATGCGAGCAAAAAACCAAATATTAAACCACTTCTTGGGGCAACTCAAACTGTGGCTAAAGTGCTCAAAAAAGGAGACTATGTAGTGTATGAGTCTACTGTCTATCCAGGATGTACTGAAGAGGATTGCATACCCATATTGGAAGAAATAAGTGGATTGACTTTCATTACTGATTTTAAAGTAGGTTATTCTCCAGAACGTATAAATCCTGGAGACAAAGACCATACACTTTCTAATATTATTAAGGTTTCCTCAGGATGTGATTCACCCTCTGCTGAACAAATAGCTAAGACTTATGAGTTGGTGGTAGCTGCTGGTGTTCACAGAGCGCCATCCATAAAAGTGGCAGAAGCAGCAAAAATTATTGAGAATACTCAACGTGACTTAAACATTGCCCTTATCAATGAACTTTCTATCATTTTTGGAAAGATGAACATCAATACCTATGATGTTTTGGAAGCAGCTGGGACCAAATGGAATTTTTTAAACTTCAAACCAGGTCTAGTTGGTGGTCATTGCATTGGAGTTGATCCATATTATTTAACGCATAAGGCAAAACAATTGGGTTACCATGCTAAAATCATCAATTCTGGTAGAGCAGTTAACGATTCAATGGGTGCTTATGTTGGAAGTAAAACAGTGAAAAAGATTTTGGCAACTGGAAAAAGTCTAATAGATGCAAGAGTTTTGATAATGGGTGCTACCTTTAAAGAAGATGTCTCAGATATAAGAAATTCTAAGGTTGTAGATGTGATTAATGAAATTAAGTCATTTTCTTGCCGCGTAGATGTGGTTGATCCACATGCCGATTCCGATGAATTGCAAAAAGAATATGGCTTTGAATTGGCAACAGCTATAAATGCACCTTACGATGCTGTTATTGTTGCAGTAAATCATAAAGATTATTTGCCTTTAGACGAAAAATATTTTGACTCTATTCTTTCTGATGAGGGCGTTTTGGTTGATATTAAGGGCATTTACAAGGACACAAATTTTGATCTTGACTATTGGACACTTTAATCAAAAACATGAAAAAGATTTTAGTTACTGGGGGATGTGGATTTATTGGCTCTCACGTAGTACGATTACTTGTAAACAAATACGTAGATTACCAAATCTTTAACTTGGATAAACTTACCTATGCTGGAAATCCTGAAAACTTGTCTGATATTGAAAACAAGTCTAACTATGTTTTCATACAAATGGATATCACCAATGAGAAGAAGATTTTAAAGTTATTTCAAGAACACAAATTTGATAGCGTTATACATTTGGCAGCAGAATCTCATGTTGACCGTTCAATTACAAATCCAAATGATTTTATTTATACCAATGTAGTTGGCACTCTAAATCTTTTAAATGCTGCAAAGTCAGTTTGGTCAGAGT
>JAZADZ010000079.1:0-29596 GCA_036123135.1 Bacteroidota bacterium
ATACCAATAAACTTGCAAAAGATTAGTGCAAAAACAATTCCTCTGATTGTAGTGAAAAGTGCTGAGTTTGAGGGCTGTTGAAAATTTTTAAAGCCATAAAATATAACAATAATTGATACAAGTGAAACTCCCCAGTAAAGGACTGGAATTAAAAAATAAGACTTAGATCGGTTGGTGATGTTTACCCTAAAAGCCTGCCAAAAGTAGGCATCAATACAAAGCATTATAGCTGAGACGAAAACAAAGAAAGCGATTCTGTTCATTTATTTAGTCACAATAAATCTTTTTGTGGTTCCGTCAATTTTTAACAGGTAGTTTCCGGGTGTATAATCAGAAATATTAATTTGATGTGAAGAGGAAGAAATCTTACCCACATGAATTACTTTTCCTTCTATTGAAAGAATTTGATAATAGGTTCCAACGTTTATGTTAGATTCAATGGTGATAAAATCTGAGGAAGGGCTAGGATAAAGTTTGAATATATTTTCTGTGTTTTGCTGAGAAGAAAGGGAAGATATAGCTCCATTGATATCGAACTTTGAGAAAAATTTCCAAACTTCGATACTGGCGTTAATGTCCATGTTTCCAAAAACTCCAGGCCAATCATGGTCACCTCCGTTAACTTTAAAATGCTCAGTAGTTGAACCATTGTCTCCATTGTCGTATATGTAATATTCTACAGTACTTCCGTCAGTAGTATTAAGATCTGGAAGTGCTGTAATGGAAGGATTAGGATTGCAATTGTTGAAGTTAGACCAGTACTGTAAGACATCGTCGATTGATTTTGTCCATGTTGGATTTCCTCCATATGGCACTGTACCATCAACTGTGCCGTGTATTTGAAGGATTGGAGTTGGATGCTGAGGGTTACAGTTGTTGTAAGTTTGTGGAGTCATAGAACCAGTAACCGAGGCAACTGCTGCAAATCGATTGCTTAACTGACAAGCCAATAAAAAGCTCATGTATCCGCCGTTTGACATTCCAGTGGAATAAATTCTGTCAGCGTTAATTGAATAATTTGAGGAAATGGAATCAATCAATGCGTCAGTAAAACCGACATCGTC
The DNA here is from genome assembly GCA_036123135.1 of Bacteroidota bacterium. GTDB lineage: Bacteria > Bacteroidota > Bacteroidia > Flavobacteriales_D > Parvicellaceae. The sequence continues at coordinate 1,065 of JAZADZ010000079.1, forward strand.
TGTAGTACTTGCAAGCGTCCAACCGCCTACATTCCAATGTGGAACTCCCTGCAATAGCGTACCTTGGGGGTGAACTACAATGAATCCTGCTGTGTCGGAAATCGATCTAAAGTTGGTGTAATTGAAATTAGTAGTGGAATTTGATCCATACCCGTGAAAACAAAATACAAGTGGAACTGGATTAGAAGGGTTATATGAAGATGGGACATACATAATGTAACTGCGTTGAATGTTGTCGTGCATAATGCTTCCATTAATGGTTTGCTGAGCGTAAGAAATAAAAGGAAGAACAAATAGCAATAAAGAAAAGTATTTTAGTTTCATATTTGTATGAATTAATTTATTTAAATATAGATAAAAAGGAAGAGTTAATGCACTTGTTTTAGTCTATTTTACAAATGATACTTTGGCAAAACGTTGTTTTTTCTTTTTTTGACCAAAGAGAATGATTTCATTGGAATTGATTTGTTCACAAACTTTTGGTCGAATAATCACGTTTGCCTCTCTTGTTGAAAACAATGCTTCTCTTGATTGCTTTCCATCACTGTTTAGTTCCACTATAACAACCAATGATTCTTTTCTTGTGAATTTATACACTTTCCCTTCTCCTTTATAAAAAAGATTTTTAGGATTATCATTGAATATGAAGTAAAGTTTATCTTCTATTATACCAAGCGAATAAGAAGAGTAGAACCCCCCATCATTGGAAGAAACTTGTCTTTTTGGAATTTTTTCAGTCCATAAAATTTCACCCTCAGTTGAGATGTTAACCACAATGATATCGTTGTAGTGGTAATAATATGTGGTTCTGTAAGAAGTAACTCCATTAGCATCTACTACTGGAGTGGTAACTACATTAACAAAATACTGCTCACCGATAAGGAGCGCTCCTCCATCTTCTTTAAGGATAATGTTGTCCAAGTCGTATTCATACAGCTCAACTTTTTTGTTTTTATCGGCTTTTTTTCTGGTCTTCTTTTCTTGACGTTTGGTCATATTTTGAGTAATGAAGTCTAAACCAAATTCTTTAAAATTTTTAGTTATAATTTCTTTAGAATCACCATCAATTTTAATAAAATAGCTTCCATTGATACTCATGGTTCCAAGTTCAGAGTAAAATCCTGCACATACTATATTTTCATTGTCGTCAATAGCAATTTTCATGTCAGTAATGAAATGCTCTTCAATTTCAACAGGATATTCTTTGTTGTTATTGGATTGTGGGTTGTAAGAGAGAATTCTGTGCTTAAAATTTGGTTTTCCTCTTTTGTAGGATTTTCTATTTTCATTATATATTTTTCCTAAAACATATACATTTCCCTCATTGGATACTTGGTAATCTTCAACGCCAAAAAGTTTATCCTCGTAGGGAAGGGTAATGTTGTCTTCCCACAATAGGTTGAGCTGTTGATCGAAAACGTGAAGACCGAACTTCCCATTTTCTTTTTTTTCAAATGGCAAACTGTTGTAAATTAAAATTTTTGAGCTGTCTCTTGAGATGGAATACATAAAATCGCCATCATTTCGCCTTGATTTATCTTGAAAATCAATCTCAGAAATTTTCTTTAAATCGTTGTTTGTGCGAAGAGTTTTTTTGTTGATAGTTTCAACGTACAAAATATTCTTTTTAATGTCATTTAGCGATTTAGATGAGAAAACATATAAAACGTCATTAAAGTGAATCATTTGCTCAAGAACTCTTTTGTCTTTTTTATCACCTAGATTTAAAACTTCACTTTTAGTTTTATTTAATTTAGCATCAAAATGTTCTAAAATGTATTCAATGCCTGCGAGACCCTTTCTTTTAAATTTAGATACATAAATTCCCGATTGATCAAAAGCGATAACATCACTGAGTGTAGATTTTTTGGATTCCTTAAGTTCTGGTCCCCATAGAACAGTTGCCTTTTCTGTTTTAACCTGGCTATTAATTGGTTGGTAATTAATTAAAAGAATCGATAAAATAGAAATTAAATGTTTCATTTTATTGGGGTTTGTGAATGAATTCTTCAATCAAATGTTTTTTTTCTGGATGTACAAAAAAACAGTTGCGAACACCATCGTCTTTTTCTCTTACTATGGATAAGGCTTGTACTAGTCCAATTGAGGTGTGATTGTAAAATTCATAACCAAAGGATTGCATTATTTGTTCTAAATCCTGTTCAATGGTATCAAAAAGTGTTTCACATATAACAATGGGCTTCATTTGATTCAATACAAGTTTAGCATTTTCTAAAATAAAATGTTCTGTACCCTCCGTATCCATTTTGATTAAGTCAATGGGTTGTCCTTGGTTTTTTTTAACGTAATTGTCAAATGTGGTAGTTTTTACTACGTTTTGAACAAAATTTCTACCTTCAGTATTACTTCCAGCATTGCTCTCTCCGGCAAGGTTGTGTTCAAGGTAGCTGTACTTTTTATTTTTTATCTCGTAAAAAACAATTTCACCTTCCATGTGAGATAAGGCAATGGATTCAATTTTGATGTTTTTAAATTGATTCAGTCGAACATTTTCTCTGAAATAATACAATGGACCTGTGGCTGGTTCAAACCCCACTACTTTGATGTTGCTGTTTTCCATTTCTGCCAATAACGAGTAATAGCCAATGTTAGCTCCAACGTCATAAAAAGTATTGATTTTTTTTATGAGTTTTATAAAAATATCTGTGTATTCAAATGATTCATATCCATTCCAATAGACGAGCTGTGTAAGATAATTGGTTTGGTTCGTAAGGATTTTCAGTGATTTCCCATTGGAGGATTTAATGCTCATTTTTCCAGATGGAGGAAGCTTAATCCATTTTGGTAAAATGGGATAGAACAATTTGTTCAAATTTCTTAATACCATGTTAATGCTTGAATTGTAAATTATTTGGAATAAGATTTGCTTCATGAATATTTAAATAATTTTGATCGCTTCAACATGTTCGAATGGTTAAAATTAATCTTCTTACAGAACGGGCTCATAAACATACGATGTTTTGTTAATTATTAAAAGATTAGTTATAAATTGAAGCTTATCAATTATACAATTCTAAAATGAAAATACTTGTCATCTGTCTTTTGCTGCCTTTAGCTATATTTACGCAGCAGCTTACCAATTCAACTGCAATTTCCATCACTAAAACATGGCCACAAGAACCATCTGGATGGACCTATCCAATGATAGTGAACGTTCCAAACACGCCTGCCCCTTCTAATGGATATCCTGTGTGCATATTACTTCATGGGAATGGAGGTCAAGGCCAGTCAATGCTTATGGAATTTCAAAATAAGCTAGATTGTCATGCATTGATTGCTCCCACTGGATATCAAAACAGTTGGAATATTTCCGACGAAGCCAGTGATGCTCCAGATGTCGAAATGGTAACTGATTTGGTCAACCAATTACAATCCTTTACAAATGTTGATGCTTCAAAAATTAGAATTATAGGGTTTTCCAATGGCTCTGCTTTAGCAAACAGAGTATTGATTGAAAATAGTAATACAGGTATAGATTTGATTTGTACTATGGTAACTCAACTTACTGAAGCTAGTTACCACAACGGAAGTTTTTATTATCCATTAGGACCAACCAATTCTAACTTACCTTTTAATGGCTATAATGCGCAAACTACTCCCATCTCTGGTAGAAAATATTTAAACATCTGTAATACTAACGATCCTGTAATTCCATACTATGGGGGTAATTTTCAAGGTCTTACTTTCTTAGATGCTCAGCTAGCTGCCTTTGTAGTTGCTCAGAGTCAAGGATATACTGGTACTCAACTATCCTCTGGCAACATTATTGGAAGTGGACCCGATGAATTGGAGGAGTTTTCATACCTATCAGACCAAGTCGTTCATCTTAAAGGTGCTGCTGGTCATGGGTCGAATGTAACGCAACTGGACTACATAAGCTCCTATTTTTCAGTAGATTGTTCTCCTGCAAACGTGTCGTTCAATCCAACAGCATCAGTAGACTTGTTTCCTAACCCTGCCAAGGATTTTATAACAATTTCAATTGAAAATTTTTCTTCCAATTTCGATGTAAAAATTTATGACTTAAATGGAAAATTATTGTTGCAGTCTTCCAATCAACTATCAATTGACCTAACAAGACTTAGTCCAGGATTTTATAAAGTTAACATTACTTCATCCGTGTTTGATAAAGAATTTAAGCTAATAAAGCATTAATTCAGTAATTTGATTACAGTTTACAACTACTTAGCAACAGTAATTTTAGATGTCTGAATTACATTCCCTGAAGCATTTAATATCTGACAATTGTAAACTCCGTTACTTATTTGACTTACATTAATTGTCTCAATAGAGCTAGTAACATAAATTTCATTAACTAGCTTTCCGTTTAAATCCAATAGTTTAATTATTGAAGCCTCTGCAGAGTTAATTTCGAAGAATACTTCATAATCGGATGGATTGGGATAAATACCAACAAATTGGCTTTCATTGGCCTCAATTCCTGTAGTGTTCGCTTGAACAGTAATATTTTCACATGAAGAAAAAGTTCCACAAGCGGTGGTTACATTTAGACATACTGTATAATTTCCTGCCGATGAATAGGTGTGCGATGGGCTATTAAGTGTGCTTGTATTCCCGTCTCCAAAGTCCCAAGAATAGGTTCCTGGTGATGATGAATTGGTAAAATCAACTACAAGGTATGTAGGATTAAAAGTAAAACTAGCTTGCTCAGGTGCTGGTTCGTTGATGGTTATTGAAGCTGATTCAGTGCACCCATTTCCATCAACGACAGTTACAGAATAATTTCCTGCAGATAGTCCGGTGAGACTTGATATAGTTCCGAATCCTGAGCCCCAGTTGTATGTGTAGTTAGAACCACCAGACGCAATAGCATCAATTGTTCCATCACTTGCGCCATTACAGCTGATGTCATTAGCAGATAAATCAACAGTAAGGGTAGTTTGATAAGTTAACGAATAGTTAACCGTTGTGTCACACAGGGCAGCATCAGAGATCGTTAGAGAATAATTTCCAGGAGCCAAACCACTTATGGATGAGCTGTTTCCAAAAGAGCTACCCCAATCGTAGCTGTATCCTGCAGTTCCACCAGTAACATTTACACTGATGCTTCCATTATCCACACCAGAACATTGAGGATCCGAAACAGTGCTAGAAACATTCATTCCACAAATTGTACCTTGTATAATGTTTACGCAATAATCTTCAACTTCCCCATACGTAAACTGATCACATGCTGAAGGTAGAGTGTTATTTCCTCCGATGTATGCCATTGAAACACGTAATCTTGTACTTCCGGAAAGTGCTGTGGAAGGTATTGTTATGGTTCCAGTTGCAGGATTCTGAGAGGGTGCAGCTTGAGCAAATACCAATTCATTGGCATCAAAGGTTCCGTCTTGGTTCAAATCAATCCATATTTGTGATTGTTCGTCGTACTGTGTAGCTAACCACCCTGGAGTAACAGTAATAGAGTAGGTGGAATCAATTGTTAAGTCCATTTCATAAGTGCTGTTCCCTGTAAAATCTCCATAGCCGCCGTCATCTCCGGTCGTAAAACTATACGATCCAATAGCTAAGGTTTCTACCCACTCCTCATTGTTGCCAGTACCACTAGTACAATACGAAAGATCGACACAATTGCCACAACCCAGCGTAGAAAACGTTTGAACAGAGGTTTGACTGCTCGTATCACCACCACAAACGGACTCAAGATAGAATTCGTAGCTTGAGCAACCAGAAAGAGAGGAAAGTGAAGTAGAAGGTGAAGCATTGGAAACAACAGTCCAATTTGAAGCACCAACTTCTCTCCAATATAGGGTTGTCGAAGTAGCAGAGTTGTATGCAGTAAATTGAATGTCAGCAGAGCTTGCAGTAATATTGGAGGAGGAAATTGCAGAGGGGGCTAAGCATAAATTTCCAGAACAAACAATAGCCATTAAATCATCGAGAGTATTTTTCGAATTAAGTCTTCCTCCAGAAACAAATTTTGAAGCCAGTTGCGGTTTTGGATCAGTTCCAGAAAGCAGTGCTTGAAGCACTAAATCAGCACCTCCCTGAGGATCAGAACTTACAATTGACATAAAATTAGGACAAGGAATGGAATAAGCCAAACCAATGACTCCAGCGGTTAGCGGACAAGAAAAGGAGGTTCCAGTTGTAGTTGTTGTTCCACTAGTTCCAGAAGTAGTAACTACATTAATTCCTGGCGCACCAAGTTCTATAGTAGTTAATCCATATCCACCAGCAGTATTGTCGTTGTGGTCCGTTCTACCAACACCAATCATGTAAGGAGTGTTACATGCAGTAGGCATATCACCAACAGCATCAACGTTTAGATTTGAATTGGTAGTTGCACCCACGTTTAGGATACCCGCTTCACCCATTGTGGTGTAAAAATTACACCAAACAGGGTGGTTGTTTGGATTTTCTTGATCAATTCCCCATGAGGAGCTAGTAGCAACTACAAAAGCTCCTTGTGTTCCTCCAGAATTATTCCACAATACGCGCATGTCATATGGGTATTGATAGGCTTGGATGGCATTTGCATCTGTATTGATGCTATAACCTCCAACAACCATTAATTTAACGTCCCAGTTTGCGCCCACAACATTAGTTCCGTTATTTCCTTTTGCACCAATCATACCTAAGCAATTAGTTCCATGTCCACCAGTTCCATAGTTGTCGTTGTTTTGAAGAGGATTCCAACCATTGTAGTCATCAACATAACCGTTTCCATCATCATCGACACCATTGTTGTCAATTTCATTGGTATTTATCCATCTATTTGGAGATAAGTCTTGGTGGTCGAGATTTCCACTTTCAATAAGACAAACAACGATATCGTGTCCTGATGCAGTGGTTCCACCAGTAGTAATGTCCCAAGCCAAATCTGAATCAATGTCAGCATCAGATGTTCCACCAGTTTGACCTGTGTTTCTATGGTGCCATTGGTTGGTAAATGTTGGGTCATTTGGAATGGTGGATCTCAATTTTAGATAATAATTATTTTGAGCCAATTCAATTTCGTTCTGTTTATACAACCAATTGATCATATCTTGATGAGAAACCACATTTGGATCAAAATTTAGCAGCCAAATGTGAGAAGTAGGCGAAAGTTCCTTTGCTATCTCAACTTTAAAGTTTTCAGGAGCCTTTGATACCAAGTCACGAACACTAGCATTGTTAAAGACTTGAATAATTACATCTCCAGGAACAAAAGGGTTTTTTTGTGCGGCTGAAGAAAAACAAATTGTAAAGAAAATAAATAGTGTAAATAGATGCTTCATAATGTTATATATAAGCCATTAAATTAATTAAAATTATTGAACGTATTGTTATTGTTAATTAAATAGAAATTATTTGATAGTTATTTACTAAATTTCAACAAATTTAAGCGTATAGAATCAAATCATTTTGATATTATTTTTTCTGGATGGGGAGCTAGCACCTGTATTCTTTTGAATGAAATGGACAGGCAACAATTGCTTGCGAATAAGAAAATCTTAATAATCGATCCAAGTGAAAAAATTGAAAATGACAAAACATTTTGTTTTTGGGCTAATCAAGAAGATGAAATCTATCGAGATTATGCTTCAATTATTTCTCACCAATGGTCTAGTATACAAATTAACGAATCCACCCCAGAACCTATAGCACCACTTAATTATTTTCACGTCAACGCAATTGACCTTTACAATAGGGCAAGAGCTTTAATTCAAAAATTCAACATTACTCACGAGCTTGGAAAGGTGCTAGGCATTTCCGAAGGCGATCTTGTTAAAGTCGATTCTTTCAATCAAAGTTATTTTGCCCCATTGGTTTTTGACAGCCGCTCTATTGATTATGAAAAGCTTAAAAAATCCAGTCATTTTATTTACCAGTCTTTTTATGGATTGAAAGTAAAACTCAAAAAACAACTATTCAATAGCTCAGTATATAGAATGATGGACTTTAGAGTTCCTCAAGATGTAGCAACACAATTTGTTTACATTCTGCCTTATGATGGTTCAAATGGACTTATAGAGCTGACTAGATTTGGAAGGCAAGTTATCGATAAAGATGTTGCCAAAAATGAACTTTCTCAATTCATTGATAAAAACTTCGGAGAATATGAAGTTGAGGATGAAGAATTTGGCATTATACCAATGGCTCCAATTGATATGAATGTAAATACTTCCAAAAAAATCATTCAAATAGGAACAAGAGCAGGTAGTGTCAAACCAAGTACTGGATACGCTTTTAAAAACATGTATGCTCATGCAAAATCAATTTGTAGTAATGGGATACAGCCCAAAAAAATTACTCCAAACAAGAGATTTGCTTTTTATGATGAGTTGCTGCTCATAATTTTAAGTAAATGGCCAGCTATGGGGAAACCTATTTTTGAACGATTATTTTCCAAAAAAAGTGGAAAATTCGTGCTTGATTTTTTGGATGAAAAAACAACTATTTTTCAAGATATCTCCATATTTGGAAAGCTACAGATTTCGGTTTTTTTGAAGGCGATTGTTTATTGGTTCAAAGAAAGGTCAACCTCATTTCTTTTTACCATGCTTTTTATAGTGTCCATCTTTTTTTTTGAAAACGACAGTTCTAGCGAACTTTTTCTCAATAACTTTCAGCTTGGATTATTTGCTTCTGGATTACTTTTAGTAGGGATTCCACATGGTGCATTGGACCATCTTACAGAGTCTATTTCCAGTAAGAAAAAAATAACGCTTTCTTTTACACTTACTTATTTGGGACTAATGGTGCCAATTTTTTGCATTTGGTATTATTTACCACTTTCAGGTTTAATTATTTTTTTAATTTACTCTGCTTGGCATTTTGGTCAAACTGACATGAACCACTGGAAGATTCAATCTCCAGTATTAAATTTACTTTGGGGAATTACCCTGCTGAGCTATATGCTTTTTTCTCATCCCTATGATTTCACTTCAATTATTCAATACTTAGGAATTACTATAGCTGAAATCGATGATGTATTTATTCTTATTTCAAAGACGTTGCTTTTTTGTTGTATTGGAATTGCATTGTATAAAAAAAAGCTAGACTGGATATTATGGTGCATTTTTCTTTTGCTTTCAACTAACATCTCTCTCCTGTTATCCTTTGGAATATATTTCATTTTTCACCACAGTAGAATAGGGTGGATGGACCTAAAATCAAAATTAAAAGTATCCCACTTAAATATGTTTTTCAAAGCTTTACCCTTCAATTTAGGTGCAGTGTTGATTTACTTTATTTTTTTTGTGAAAGGAAACTTTACTATGGAGCAAAATGTTAGTTATTTTTTTATTTTCCTATCCTGCATTAGTTTTCCTCATGTAATTTGTATGAGCTATTTTTATAAAAATTTTTCCAAACAGCTGAAATGATAAGATTGAGCTCGGCCTTATTTTTATTTCTTGTATGCTTAGATTTTTTTGCTCAGCCCAACTACTCTGTATCAATTGTAACGAATCCTTCAAAGGGAAATATTTTTTTTCAAGTTGGTGGTCCTCCTGTTAAGCCAGTATGTATCTTAGATTCTTCTGCCAACTTACTTTTTTGGGACAATTGGGGACTCAAGGGGTGGGATTTTAAAGTAAACGACAACAACATGATTTCCTACTTTGATCGCTCATCAAAAGGTTGGTTTATAATGGATTCGCTCAGAAATGTGATTGATTCGGTCTATTGTTTAAACGGCCACATTGCCGATAACCATGATTTTATTGCTTTAGAAAACGGCAATTACCTTCTGTTTGCCTACGACCCTCAACCTTATGCCATGGACACTGTTGTCACTGGTGGTGATCCAAATGCAATTGTTGAAGGTTTAATTATTCAAGAACTTGACTCGAACCACAACTTGATTTTTGAGTGGAGTAGCTGGAATTACTTTGATATCACTGACAATGTAACACTTGATTTGACAAGTTCTTCAATTGATTTTATTCATTGCAATTCAATCGATATTGATTTTGATGGTCATTTGGTTATATCATCAAGAAATCTTGACGAAATCACTAAAATAAACCGGTACAGTGGTGAAATTATCTGGAGATGGGGCGGAGCTAAAAATCAATTTACCATCATCGGAAATGATTATCCATTTTCGAGGCAACATTCTTTAAGATGTTTAGGGAATAATAGATATTTTTTATTTGATAACGGAAATTTTAGTAACCAATATAATGGTACTGCAAAATTTTCAAGAGCGGTTGAATATCAACTTGATACTGTTAACATGACGGCTCAAAAAACCTGGGAATTTGTACATCCGGATTCGTTGTTTTCACCATCTATTAGTAATGTTCAACGACTATCCAATGGAAATTCGCTAATAAATTTTGGAAACCTACAACAGTCAGGAATGGGTTCTGTTGTTTGTGAGGTGGATACTAATGGTCAGATTGTCCTTGAATTGAGGTTTTCCAATGGTCAAAATTTATATAGAGCTCATAAGTTCGATTGGTTTTTTACTTTCCCAGGATGTTTAGATAGCTCAGCATGTAATTTTGATTCTACAGCAAATTTTAGTGATGGTAGCTGTTTATTTTCAACTTTTTCCTACGATACTGTTAGTATTGAGGGGAGCTATTTCTGGAATGGTACTATATTGACTACTTCGGGTGACTATTCTTTTCAATCTTTAAATAGTGTAGGTTGCGATAGCACAGCTTACTTAAATCTCACAGTAACCAATTCAACAAGTATAAATGAAACTGTTCAGCGTCCAAAAAAAGTAGTTAAAATTGTAGATGCTTTAGGAAGAGATATAAATCCAATGCGTAATACAATACTCTTTTTCATATATGATGATGGATCTGTTGAAAAAAAGGTAATTCTATCGAACTAAACGCAATTTAGCGAAGCTCAAAAAGTGCCTTAGCTTCAAGTGTTGTAGATTTTTTGTTGCATTTTTTTTGGGCTAAAAAAATCATTTTTGATGCTAGAAAAGATGTTGACATTGGCTTCTGGGAGCGCATCAACCCAATTTTATTTAATTTATTCAAAATGGAAATTGAAATTCTTTCAACATCCCGCATTTTTTCATTTCCACGATCTAAAAAAGGTGGTCTCAAAATGTAAATGCATTTGAATTTAAGCTGTTTCACTTTTTCTTCAATTAAACCTTTAATTTTTGGATAAAACGCAATTGAATTTTGATTTGCTCCAACTGAGGAAACTAATATCAATTGGTCAACTTTGTTTTCTGCCGCAGCTTTTGCTACTTCAAACTGATAGGTGACATCAATTTTATATTGAGCTTTTTTACTTCCGGCAGATTTAAGGGTTGAACCCATTGCAGAAAACAGAACATTTCCTGTAAGATTTTCTTTCCATGCGTCAATATGGTCAAAGTCTACTTTATGAACGACTAATTTTGGATGATTAATTTCTGGCGGTGTTCGAACAAAAATATGTATTTGCTCAAAGAAATTATCATCCAAAAGCTGTTTGGTTAGTTCCGAGCCTGTTGCTCCAGTTGCTCCAATGATTAGGGCTTTTTTCATTTCCTGAATATACGAACAAATTAAACTGTTGTAAGGAATAGTCAACCAACAAAAAATGCACATTCATTTTTAAAAATTTAAAATAGTGCAGGAGTATACAACTTGACCGTTCTAATCAGTAATGGTCATAGGAATATCCATAATAAGCACATGTGCATTATTTATTACTTGTAAGGAAATGGATGAACAGTCCTTAATGGCTACAGCATCTTTTTTTCTATATATCTTTTTTTCAAGAACCATCTCTCCATCAACTACAAAAATATAAAGGCCGTTGTTGGGTTTCTTTGTATAATGAGTCACAATTTGTGTCTTGTTAAATTTGCCCAAAAAAAACCAAGCGTTTTGGTGAATCCAAACCCCATCATCGTTTTTATTTGGAGATAAAATTTGATGAAATACATTTTCTTTAGAGGATATATCAATGGATTGCTGCTGATATCTTGGTTCGACGTCTTTTCGATTCGGAAAAAGCCATATTTGTAGAAGTGTACATTTTTTTGTTTTATGGTAGTTGAATTCAGAGTGAATGATTCCAGTTCCAGCACTCATCACTTGTATTTCACCTTGTACAATTTTTGATTCATTGCCCATGTTGTCTCTGTGTGTAAGCTCTCCTGAAAGTGGTATCGTTATGATTTCCATATTTTCGTGAGGATGCATTCCAAAACCATTGTTTGGATCTATTTCATCGTCATTGAGTACCCTAAGCGTTCCAAAGTGAATTTTTTTTGGGTTATAGTAACTCCCAAAGCTGAAGGAGTGAAACGATTTTAACCAACCCAAATTAACGAATCCTCTTTCGCTTGATAGGTGAGGTGTTATCTTCATAATCTAGATTTAAAAAAATTTGGATTTCTCTTTGGTCTAGTGTGTTGTTCAACAATTCTTGTATTTTCTTTTTTTACACTAGGTAGTTTTCTGTGTCCCCAGATTTTATCCCTGGCTTTTTTCCCAGAAATCTGAAGGTCTACAATTGGTGATGGATAGCAAAATTCAGGATCAATAAATAATTTGTCCAAATCAGTCATTGTCCAAGGTTCATGAATAAATTCTTCAGGAATATTTTTAAGCTCAGGAACCCATTTTTTGATAAATTCTCCTGAAGGATCGTGATCTTTTGATTGTTTTACTGGGTTGTACATTCTAATGGTATTTATTCCTGTAGTGCCTGCTTGCATTTGAAATTGAGGGTAATGAATCCCTGGTTCATAATCTAAAAATAGCCGTGCAAGATGATAAACTCCCTTTTTCCAATTCACGTCCAATTGATGACATAAAAAGGAAACAAGCATTGCACGCATTCTAAAGTTTATCCAACCAGTTTCTTTAAGACATCTCATGCAAGCATCAACTAGCGGAAACCCTGTTGTACCCCTTTCCCAAGCAATAATTTTTTTTTCGTCGTTGGAGTAGTACATGGATTCAAATCCTGTATTTAGACATCTTGTTTCATAATCGCATTCAATTTCGAATTTTTGAATAAAATGGCAATGCCATTTAAGCCGTGTTAAAACTCCATTAAAGGCTCTTTTATTAGAGGAATAATTGGTATGGTTTTTAACAAATTGGTAAGCTTGACGAACACTTATATTTCCCCAAGAAATGTAGGGTGATAATCTTGAACAAGATTTTCTACTTTGTTCTGGTTTGGATATAAACTTGGCATAGCTTTTACCTCTGTCGTTACAAAACGATTTAAGGTATTTCCAAGCATTCACCTCACCAGGACGTTGAAACAATGAAGGGTATTGACGATATTTTTCTAGAATACGTTCATCAATTGGAAAAGGGTTGGTTATGGAAAGCTTTTGTTTTTTCGAATAGCTGTTTGTAATTGTATTTTGATACATTGTTGAGAACCAGTGTTTGTCCCAGTCTATACGATTTTTGATACCTCTAAGAATACCATCTTTTTTACACTCTTTCCAATTAATGGATTGGTTTTGAAAAAAAGTTTTCAATTGTTTGTCTCTGTTCCAAGTTGTTCTAGTTCCTGATTCTCTGTAAGAAAAAACTCCTTTTATGTCAAATTCTTTTGAAAGAAATGCAAATACGTCTCGGGCCTCTGCAGAAAACATGATGATTTCAATGTTTTGTTGCTTGAGTTTGTTGTTCATCAATTCTATTGAATGGTAAATGAATTGTTGATGACGCAACGAGGAGTCGTGATAACTGAGTAAGGAGGGTTCAAAAATGTAAATGGGTATGTAATCGATGTTTTCTTTTTCTGCAAGGAAAAAGGGTTCGTGATCTTGTGTTCTTAGATCTCTTTTTAGCCAAACAATATTTATTTTATTTTTCAATATTTAAGTTGCTTTTCGGCTTTATTCCAAAACTTAAAAAAAGTGGGGTATACTCCTTCTACATCACTTAGCCAGTCTCTGGACTCTTCAGTGCCACTGTAGTGTTTTACAGTAGGGTGTTGTTTGTAAATAATTGTACTTTCAGGAATGTGTTTTTGAAGCTGATTGAATTCGCCACTAAAAACGATAATATCGTCTATGTTTTGAGCAAGTTGCAGAGCAAAATCAATGCAGTTTTTATTTACTGGATTATCCCTAAAAAAAGAAGGTTCAAGCAGTAGAACCCGCTGATATTTTTCGTTTTTGTGCCAAAAAGGGTCAAGGTTGTAATAATTGTAAATGAGTGTTTTTTTACCGTTCGTTAGCTTGGAAAAAGTTGACTGAGGAAGCTTCGTTTGAGTTTGATATTTAGAGGTTTTAGAAAGACATTCTGGGATTTCTTTTAACGGAAATGCTTCATAGGGTACGTCCAAAAAAGTTCCGGTTTGTGTACTGTTGAAAAATTTATTGATGTTCTGTTGGTTAGCGTAATACTTTTTATTTGAATTCGAACCTGCTACCCATTGCCAGCTAAGTTGATTGCTGCCTTGGTCACCATCCAGAAGCTGGCTGAACATCCATTTTGATGAGCTTAGCCAATCGCAATTTGCATAATTGCAACAAATTGAAGCAACATACATTCTCATGTGATTGTGCATGTAACCGGACTCAGTTAGACTTTTTAGTGCTTGATCAACTGCTGAAATCCCTGTGTTTTGATGAAGAATTGCCTGTGGAATTTCATTCGATCTTACAGGAAATTGAGTTTGCTTTATGGGTTTATCAATGTCAAGTGAATTCCAAAGCTGTTGCCAATAATCTCTCCAAGCAAGCTCCTGAACAAATTTTTTGATGGTATACCAAGGAAGATCAAGGGACTTAACGTGATTAAAAACTACTTTTGTAGAAATTACTCCTCTAGAGATATAGGGACTAAGGTAAGAAACACTTCCGTTGTGGTAATTTCTTGATGCAGCATAATTTGAAGGGTTAAATGCTTCAAGTTTTTGAAGAATGGCGTCGATATTTGAAGGAAACTTCATATTTCAAATTTATCTTCTTGGTATGTGAAACTTTAGAATGTTTAATATTTTATCATAAACAGAGTAGTTTTTGCATGTATTTTAATGTTAAATCAGTTCTGTCTTGCTTTAAGAATTTCCTCAATCTGATTTAATCCGATATTTTTTGCCCTAAGTAAAACCAATAAGTGAAACAATAGATCTGCAGCTTCCCCTTTGAACAATTCTAGATTATTGTCTTTAGATTCAATTACCAGCTCAACTGCTTCTTCTCCAACTTTTTGTGCAATTTTATTTATCCCCATTTTGAATAGATTGCCAGTGTACGAGTTATTACTGTTTTCATTGACTCTACTATTTATAATAGATTCCAACATATAGATGAATCCTTTTGCAGATTCATCTGAAAAACAAGACTCAGATCCTGTGTGGCAAGTTGGACCTGAAGGAACTACTTTTATGAGAAGAGTATCCTGATCGCAATCTTTTTGAATGCTTTTGACTGCTAAAAAATTACCTGATTTTTCGCCTTTTGTCCATAACCGTTGTTTACTTCTGCTAAAAAAAGTGACCATCTTCTCTTGAACAGTTTTTTCAAAAGCTTCTTTGTTCATGTATCCAAGCATCAATACTTTTAAGGTGTTGTTGTTTTGTATAATTACTGGAACTAGTCCATTGTTTTTTGAATAATCTATGTTCATCGAATTTTTATGTTTTTGTTTGATAAATATTTTTTTAAATCTTGAATGGGAATTTCTCCAAAATGAAATATGCTTGCTGCAAGTGCCCCTGTAGCCTGAGTTTGTTGAAAAACAGTACTAAAGTGTTCTTTTTTTCCAGCACCTCCGGAAGCAATTAAAGGAACTTTAACAGCACTGGATACCTCATTAGTGATGTCAATTGAATATCCATCTTTAGTGCCGTCTCCATCCATTGAAGTAAGTAAGATTTCTCCTGCACCAAACTCCACAGCAGATTTAGCCCAATCAACCGTTCTAAGGTTGGTTTCTTTTGTTCCCCCATTTGCAAATACTTTCCACTGTTTATTTTGAAGTTTAGTATCTATGGCTATTACTACGCTTTGAGATCCATATTCTTTTGCAATTTCTTCAATGAGTTTTGGATTTGATAATGCTGCAGAATTGATGCTGACTTTATCTGCACCGGCTGCTATACAGTTTTTAGCTTGTTCCAAACAATGAATGCCTCCACCAACTGTAAAGGGAATGTTAATGTGTTTTGCTATTTTTTGAACTGTCGAATAAAGCGTATCTCTTTGTTCAATTGTTGCAGTTATGTCTAAAAATACAAGTTCGTCTGCTCCTTCATTAATATACTTTTTAGCTAAAACTGTAGGATCTCCTGCATCCACTAATTTGGTGAAATTGACTCCTTTAACAGCTCTTCCGTTTTTTATGTCTAAGCAAGGGATAATTCTTTTCTTCAACATATTTCGGATATTTTGTTCAGCGGAATTTTACCTTCATAAATTGCTTTTCCGATTATTACACCCTTACAGCCAATCGCTTTTAATTTAAGTAAGTTTTCTTTTGAGGATACGCCGCCACTTGCAATCAATGAGATGTTGGTTTGTTGGATTATGGTTTTGTATAATTCATCGGATGTACCAGAAAGCATTCCATCTTTTTCAATGTCTGTGCAAATGACATTTTTCACCCCTTTTTTTTCGTACGCTTTAATGTAATCAAGAACATTTATTTCTGAAGAAGCTGTCCATCCTAGAGTGGCAATTTTCCGATTTTTACAATCTGCTCCAAGAATAATTTTATCTGCTCCATACTCATTGATCCAATCAAAAAATAAAGCTGGATTATTCACAGCTACACTACCAGCAGTAATTTGCTTTGCCCCACATTCAAACGCGATTTGAATGTCACTTTCAGCTTTTATACCACCTCCGAAATCAACGCTAAGATTGGTAGATGAACAGATTCTTTCAAGTATTTTATAGTTCACTACATGCTTATTTATCGCACCATCTAAATCAACTAAATGCAAAAATTTGATTCCATGGTCTTCGAATCTTTTAGCCACCTCTATTGGATCGTCGCTATATATTTTCTTTGTTGTGTAATCGCCTTTAGTTAGTCTTACACACTTGCCGTTAATGACATCTATTGCAGTAATTATTTTCATAGTGTACAAAAGTTTTTAAGCAAACGTTCTCCAAATTTTCCAGATTTTTCAGGATGAAATTGAGTAGCGAAAAAGTTATCTTTTTGAAGAGCTGCGCTAAATTCTCCTTCGTAACTGCAAATAGCAGTTGTATTTTTACATACTTCAGCATAGTAGCTGTGGACAAAATACATGTCATTCTTATTGTTTAAATCTTTGAATATTGGCTGATTTCCAAATTTAAGAGTGTTCCATCCCATGTGAGGAATTTTAATTGATCCTGTGAATCGCTTAACTTTGGATGGAAATATTCCTAAACAAGTCGTGTTACCTTCTTCTGAATATTTACACATCAGCTGCAAACCAAGGCAAATTCCAAGAAAAGGTTGCGTCAACTTTATAAGCTCTTTGTCTAGTTTGTGCTCGCACAGAAATTGCATTGCTGTACTTGCTTGCCCTACACCAGGAAAAATAACCTTATCTGCATTCTGGATAATTCTAATGTCATTTGTAATGCAACTTTTATATCCTAATCTATACAGTGCGTTTTGAATTGAAACAGCGTTTCCTCCATTGTATTTTACAATTGCAATCATAAAACTCCTTTCGTTGTTGGTAATGAATAGTTAGCTGTTGTCGATTTTGCCATTTTTAGCGCTTTTGCAAATGCTTTGAAAATAGCTTCAATTTTGTGGTGTTCATTCCCTCCATTGGCTTGAATGTTCAAATTACATCCACTAGCATCACTGAAAGATTTAAAAAAGTGCATAAACATCTCAGTCGGCATTTCACCGATTTTTTCTCTATTGAATTCAGCATTCCAAACCAACCACGGTCTGCCACCAAAATCCAAGGCCACTTGAGCTAAACTGTCGTCCATCGGAAGTAGAAATCCGTAGCGCTCAATGCCTCTTTTACTTCCAAGAGCTTGTTTAATGGCGGAACCTAAAGTAATGGCTACATCTTCAATTGTGTGGTGTTCATCGACGTCTAAATCGCCTTTTACTTGAACGTTTAAGTCCAATTCGCCGTGTTTGGCAATTTGCGAAAGCATATGGTTGAAAAATCCAATACCAGTACTAATATTGGATGTGCCCTTACCATCTAAGTCTACTCCAACTTTTATGGTTGTCTCTAATGTATTTCTTTCAAAATTTGCAGTTCTGTGCTGTTCTTTTAAAAACGAATAGATTTTCTTCCAATCATTTGTATTTAGAACAGCGTGCTTATTTTTTTTGCCAATTTTTATTCCCTTTGCCTTTAAATTTGAGGCTAGTTCTATATCACTATCCCTATCGCCAATCACAAAACTTTTTGAAAGGTCGTAATTTCCATAAATGTATTTGTTAAGTAGTCCTGTTCTTGGTTTTCTAGTTGGAGAATTTTCCTCCGGAAAGCTTTTGTCAATTAATATTTCACTAAAGAAAACTCCTTCGTTGGAAAAAGATTTTAGAATTTTATTTTGAGCTGGCCAAAAATCACATTCTGGAAATGATTTAGTTCCTAGGCCATCCTGATTGGTTACCATTACTAGTTCGTAATCCAGCTCTTTATAAATTTTGGATAGCCATTGAAAAACACCTGGATAAAACTCCAGTTTTTCTAAGCTATCAAGCTGAAAGTCGATTGGAGGCTCGATAACGAGAGTACCGTCTCTATCAATAAATAGTGCTTTCTTCATTTGATTTGTTTTAGTTTGTTTACAAGCAGTTTATTTTCTTTAGCCGTTCCAACTGTAATTCGCAAACATCCTTCAATCTCTTTTGTTCTGTCACGAACGATTATCCTGTTTTTTTGTAGTCGTCGAACTATTTTTTTAGGGTTTTTAAATTGCACTAGTAGGAAGTTGGTTTCAGAGGGAAATACTTTAATAACCTCCTCCATTTCATTCAACTGATTGACCAACTTTTCCTTTTCATTAAGTATTGCTCTTTTTTGATTGATGTAATCTCGTTTTTTTGCAAGTGCCTCACACGCTGCTCTTTGATTTAATTCGCTTACGTTGTAGGGAGGTTTGATTTTGTTGAAGAGCCCAATTAATTCTGGTTTACTGTAAGCAATTCCTATTCTAGCTCCGGCGAGTCCCCAAGCTTTGCTCAATGTTTGAACTACGATTAGGTTGGGGAAGGAATTGATTAGCTGGATGGCAGATGGTCTGCTGGAAAAATCTATGTACGCCTCGTCAATTACTACAATACCAGAAAAATTTTTAGCCAAAAAAAGGATGTCTTCTATATTGATGCAATTTCCAGTAGGATTATTTGGGGAACAAAGAAATAATAGCTTGATACTTGGGTTTTTCAACAAAGTTTTGAGACCTTCCTTTTCAATCTGAAAATCTTTGTTTAAAGCTAATTTGATTAGCTCTACATTGTTGATGTCAGCCGATACTTGGTACATTCCATACGTTGGAATAAAGGTCAACGCTTTATCTACACCGGGATTACAAAAAACTCTAAAGGCTAGATCTATTATCTGATCAGATCCATTACCAATAAAAATAGATGCTTTTGATATTTTTTTCATTTTTGAAAGGGAAACTTTTAGCTTATTTTGGAATGGGTCTGGATATCTGTTCAGTAACCCATAGGGATTTTCATTGGCATCCAATAAGATTTCTTTACTTGAGCTGTATTCTTCTCTTGCGCTTGAATAAGGGCTGAGTTGTAGAATATTGTCTCTTACTATAGACTTAAGTTTGTTCATTATAAATACTTTTTAGACGAATTGAAACCGCATTTTTATGAGCTTCAAGCTGTTCCGCTTGTGCCATTAGTTCAACTGTTTCCCCGATATTTAACAGTCCTTTTTGGCTGATCTTTTGAAAGGTTATCTTTTTGGTAAAGCTATCAAGGGATACTCCGCTGTAGTTTTTAGCATATCCGTTTGTTGGTAGGGTATGATTGGTGCCAGTAGCATAATCACCAGCCGATTCACATGAGTAATTACCTAAAAAAACACTTCCTGCATTGACAATCTTTTCTGCTTCATTTTCTGAGTTTTTTGTCGCTATTATCAAGTGCTCTGGTGCATAATAGTTGCTAAAGTCAATACAGAGATCTGTATTTTTTAGAACTATTGCTTTACTATTTTGCAAGGCTTTCTCTGCAATTTTTTTTCTTGGAAGCTTATTCAACTGTTTATTTAATTGTGAGTTAACTTCTTTCACAATTGCTTCGTTTGTGCAGACAAGCATTGCTTGGCTATCTGCTCCATGTTCGGCTTGAGAAAGTAAGTCTGCAGCAATGAAATCTGGTTTAGCTGTATCATCTGCAACAACCAATATTTCACTTGGTCCAGCTGGTAAATCTATCGCAACCCCCTGTTGCTGAATGATTTCCTTTGCTTTTGTTACATATTGATTTCCTGGCCCATAAATTTTATCCACTTTTGGAATTGAGTTTGTTCCGTAGGCCATAGCACCTATTGCTTGGGCTCCTCCAATTTTATATATCTCCTTTATACCAACTCTTTTTGCAGCATATAGAATTGTTGCATTTACCGATCCGTCTTTTTGAACTGGAGTACACAATACTACTTTTTTGCATTTTGCAATTTGTGCCGGTATTCCAAGCATTAGTACTGTAGAAAATAATGGTGCCTCTCCTGCAGGGATATAGATTCCTACTCGTTCTATTCCTATAGACTTTCTCCAACATTTTATTCCTGGAGAGGTTTCAATAGATGGACTATTATCAACCTGATTTTGATGAAAAGAATATATGTTTTGATAAGCAATATCAATGGCATTTTTAAGTTCATGGCTGATTTTATTTTCAGAAAATGTTAATTCGGCTGCTTCAACTTTAAATTGTTTAAGTTGAACACCCTCAAAACTTTTGGTGTATTTTAAAAGTGCATCATCTCCATTAAGCCTAATGTTTCCAAGAATTTTTGATACAACCGAGTTTAGCTCTTTTTGCTCCATAACTGGTCTTTTGCAAAGTGCATCCCAATTTTGTTTTGTTGGATTGTTGTATATTTTCATTATAGTACCATTTTATCGATTGGACAAACTAGAATATCTTCGGCACCTGCTATTTTTAGCTCATCTATTACTACCCAAAATTTTTCCTCTTCAATTACAGAATGAAGAGAGCTCCAGCCTTTCTCTGCAAGTGGTAAAATGGTTGGACTTTTTAAGACAGGAAGTATTCTTGTTACCTCTCTTATCTTTTCGTTCGGAACGTTCAATAGAATGTATTTACTTTTTTTAGCCTTAAGAACAGCATTGATTCTAAAAAGTAATTGCTTTAGAATAGTTTCTTTCTTTTCACTAAGTCTTGAGGATTTTGCTAAAACAGCTTCAGATTTTAATATGACCTGCGATTCTTTTAACCCATTTTTGAAAAGGGTGCTTCCAGAACTTACAATATCACAAATACCGTCTGCTAGTCCAATATTGGGTGCAATTTCAACCGATCCTGAAATTGTGTGAATGTCTGCTGTAATTTTATTTTTGTTTAAAAACTTCTTTAATGTAACAGGGTAAGAGGTGGCAATTTTTTTGTTGTTGAAATACGATAAATCTTTCTGTGTAACCTCTTTTGGAACCGCAAGTGAAACCCTACAAGATGAAAAGCCAAGCTTTTTTACGATTTGTACATCTTTTTCTTTTTCAATAAGAAGATTCTCACCAACTATTCCTACGTCAGCTGTTCCATCCTCAAGGTATTGAGGGATGTCAGAATTTCTTAAAAAAAGAATATCTACTGGAAAATTTTCTACACAAACCTTAAGTTGATCTTTACCATTGTCAATCGATAATCCACAGTTCGATAGTAAGTCCTGAGATTGTTGGTTGAGTCTTCCGTTTTTTTGAATTGCTATTCTGAGTTTACTCATTTTTATTTTTTTAAAATCTGAGTAAACCTTTGGGCTTAAATAAAAAAACCGCCTGATTTACTCAGACGGTTTTTTGATGCTAGTTATCTACATATCAATTTCACTTCGCCTGAGAGCAAATATGAAAATGATGATGTAGTAAAAAATTCATTATATATAAAAAGTTTGAAATTTTGTTTTAAATATCATCACAAAGTAATAATTAAAATTTTTAAAAAACAATAACAACTTACAATTTTTGTGAATTCAATTCGTAAAATTAGCGTTTCTCTTCCTAATTTTTAAAAAGATACAAAATAAGCTAAGCTAAAATTCGATTCAATTGATTTTTGTAAACCAATTTAAAAACTAGGATACCTAGTGCTAAGCCCGAAAATATATCAAATAAGTGGTGCTGGTGTACCAACACAACAGAACATCCAATTAACAATAACCAAACCATCAAACAAACATGGAGTAGCTTATTTTTTGTTTGATCGATTAGAGCAGAAACGGTTAAATAAGAATAACAAATGTGTAATGATGGGTAGAGATTAAATGGCTGGTCTACTTTGTGTAAAAGAGAAAAAATCCAACTGTAACCAGGAATGTCAATTGTTCTGTGGAATCCTAATTTCCCAGGAAATAGTACAAAAATTGTTCCTGCTATCAGGGCAGTGACCATCAGGCAAATTGCAAAACACTTAATGACTTTAGGATTTTTTAGAATAATTAGGTTTAGAATCAATAATGCTCCAAGGGATATGTAGACATAAATCATCCAAGGTATAAGTGGTATGGAGCGTTCAAATTCTAAATAAATTGGATAATGTATGTTCTGCTTAGATGCCAAAAAATTACTTACCAAATAAATCGAACTACAAAAAATAAACGAAAGTAATCCCCAAATAAGGAGACTTTTTTTTCTTTGTTTGACTGAATTCAAAATTATTTTTAGCTATCTAATGATACATTTTTACAATTCAAAATTAATTCTACGATGGACAACTCAACTAGTTTAGCTCAACAATTCCGTTGAGTAAATCTTCAATTTTTGATTTGAATCCATCTAGAAGATTTTGTGAGGTGTATGTGATTAATTGAACAGTTCCATTAGAATTCGAATAATAATAGCCATAATAGGAAAATTTAATTCCTTGAATTGTGCCGTTCATGTGCAACAATAACACTTTCAAGCCATTGACATTCCTAAACTCTTCTTTTACAATACTCATATTTGGAGCAGCAGCTTTTGCATTTTCTAACGCAATTACTTTTAGTGTTTCAATAGGAATTTCGACTTTTTCGGTAATGATTAGCCCATATAAATCTCCATCTTTCAATTGAAGCTCATATTCTGCTTCAGGATTGTCAGTTGGCGTATTGAACGACCACAATTTTGGATCTAAATAAATTCCAACATTGAACTTTTTACTTTTAAGAAGGAATGTTGACTTTTTATTTTTGGAAAACCTTCTTGAATTTGTTGGAATTTCATTATTTATTGCTTCTTTTTTGTTTTGATAAATCCATGATCCATCCTCAAATAAAATTACTTCTTGTCCTGTTTCAGTTACAGCTTTTTGTTGGCCATTAATTGAAACAGTTAAAACAATTATTAGAAATAAAAAGGAGATTTTTTTCATATTCTATGATTCATAATTCAATAAAAATAACGAAATCTAATGATTGATGTAGATTATCGACTCCAATAAATTCAACTATTTGAGCTTTATTTTTTTTGTTGCGACCACTGAATCACCGTTCAAAAGCGATAATACATAGATGCCAGTAGCCAATTCACTTAAGTTGAATTGAAAGGGTAGGTTGTTGGATTTGATGTCCTTTTCATATATGGATTTTCCAAGAATATCTGTAACAACTATTTTAGTTGCTTTTTTATTGGAAATACTAACGTTAATTATGTTGTTGGTAGGGTTGGGGTAGACAACAACTTTTATAGTTTCTGTATTAATTGGTGTCTGTTGTGAGAGCAATGAGCAGTCGTTGGGATTATTGGCTTTCCAATTGTCGTATTTTATTTGAAGTTCATCAATTGGTTCAATTCCTGGCAAAGTACCAGCAACATTAAGATCTAAATGAATTGTGTCTGGATGATCATTAGGCATTGCAACACGTAAAAATGCAGACAACGAGCTTGTTCCTTCGTCAAAACATCGTGTATCAGCGCCAATAACATTTGCTCCTTGCATGGCAGCCATAAGTTTTTCTGACAAGCATCCATTGTTGGAGTTGAACCTTACTTCCATTGAATCAAGAATCTCTTGTCCCAAAAGAATATTCCCTTGTATGGCATAGTTTGGACCAAGAATATGATTTTTGTAGTTAAAGCAATTTGAACCGGTGTAGGCTGCAGATCTTGGACTTCCAGAGTTAAGATCAACTACACCGTACTGTCTAATTGTTGGATTTGAGGCAACATCATTGGAAACCAACCAATTGATGATTTGACCTGGAGAGTCTCCAAGGGTCATTCTTAAATTGGCATTGGCCTGATTGGTATAATTGTGGTAAGATTGTGTGTGAATTGCACCAATACCTGGAATAATATCACTAATTAGGTAGGCGCCAGGAGTTCCAGGCCATATTATACTGTCCCCACATGTTGCTCCAGCACTTCCAACTTCTCCAGTGATAGAATCTACTGCAACAATTGAAAACGTGTGTTGTGCTATTCCAATAAGTGATAAAAATTGAAGTAATAGGAAAAGAAAATTTTTCATTGGATAAAGTTGAATGTTGAAAAGTTTCTTATTTAGTATTTGACAATCAACTAATAAATTTGTCAAAAATTATAAATGATCAACTAATTGCATCCCATGGTTCCAGAGCCAGGGTATATTGAGTATGTTAAATTTGGATTAATGTATGAAAAGTTATTTTCTATTCCCCAGTAATCTCCATTAAAGGTCATATCGCCACCAGAGACGTTGATATCACCCGATTTAGAAAAGTAAAATGTTCCAAAATTGTTAGCATCAAAACTAAAAACCATAGCATAACCTAAAGAACTTGGAAAATTTCCTGTCCATGAAGTCCAATCAATAACATCATAGTTTCCAGTAGCTTGAAAATCATACACTAAGTAATAGGCTAATCCTGAAAAATAATTTGAAAAATTTGTATTTGAAGAATTCGCCAAAAGACTAAAATCTGCATCTAATCCCATTACACAAGATATTCCATCATAAGGTAACTGACCAATCTGACTTGCAAACATTGCAGCGTATGCACTACAATCGACAGCTAAACAGAGTGTTTGAACATTTAAAGTTGTATTTCCAGCAGTTATTGAATGGGTTGGTGTTCCATAACCCCATGCAGTATTTGAGGATGATATGTAAATAACTAATCCGCTTCCAGATCCATAAATTGTATTAGGTTGCGGATTAGCGAAATTCCAATTTTTAATAAACTTTACAGACCTATTTTTAATATCGAAATCTACATATCTACTATTGTCCTCATCGAAATATCGAATAGTTAATGGTATTGATTTCATGTTGTTTTCAAATGTATTAAATTGGTTTTTGGTTAATTTAAATTCATTTTTTGCAACAGAAATACTGTTTTTTTGACATGACAAAAAATTAAAACAGATAATTGAAAATAAAAGTATAAACTTCTGTAGGTTCATGTGTTGATTAAAATTAAATTATTGATTGAATCATTTAATACAGAATCCGAGCCTCAATGTACCTTGATAATTTGGTCCCCAATTTAATGAGGAAGTTGTTCCCTTTGTTGTAGAATTTTCTAGGGATGATGAGGATGGATTTTTGTATTTAATTTTTGTTACACCGGCTCCCTCATAGAGAAATCCGTAACCAAGTTCAACACCAACATAAATTTTTTCCGAAAAATAAAAATCTGACCCTGCAAGAATATTTAATCCATAAGTAGAATTTCTTTGTCTGTTTATTGTGGTCATTATTTCATCAGAGTTAAAGATAGATTCTGAACTTGTTGAATTTGAGCTGAAACCAAAATATGCTTCTCCTCCAATAAATGGAGAAAGTTTTTCTGTTCCACTGAAGTGGTGTTCAAATCCAGGTCTTAGAATAAAATCAGCATTTGAAACATTATTGGTTAATGTTATATTTCCTGAATCGGTATTAGTAGGATTTGATGAACCACCTAGAAAAATTGACATTCTCAAAGCTTTGTTATTTTTAATAAAATGTCTAGCTCTAATGCTGTTTATTTTTATTGGTTCTGCACCTAGAGGTGAAAATTCAAGTTCAAGTGTTGTATTACCTTGATTTTGTTTTTGAGAAAAAAAATTAAAACTTAATAAGATTGAGAGAAAAAGTAAAAATTGTTTCATTTCATTAGTTTTTCTAAATATAAAAAATTATGTGTGAATTTTATTATGAATACAATTGAAAACAACAAGAATAAATTGAGTATTAAAAAAAAATTAAAATGTAAATATTAATGTTTTGGTTTTTTTTGTATATAATATTAGAGATTTGTAGTTTTTAATTCCCAAACAACTAATTGTTTTTATTTTTATTTCTAAATCTTGTAGAACGGTGGATAAGTCCCTTGTGAGGATCCCAGTTGGTTTTGTGAAACTTTTTTTCTTCATCGTAGAACTCTAGTAATGTTACTTTAAAGTTGGCTTTTTCAAAATGTTTTTTTAATGTCACGTGATAATACATTACTTTATGAACTTCATTTTCACCAATTGGACCGCACCCCTCCAAGTATTTTGGATCAGGATGAAACCCATCAGGAACAGTAATTCTTAAATACCCCCCAGGAACCAAATATTTATAACAATTTATAGCAGCTAAATCAGCTTCTATTGGAGTTAGATGCTCCCAAATGTGTTCACCCAAAATTGCATTGATTCAATTAGGCTTAAAATACTTTACCCAACAATCATCATCATGTACATTTATAGTTTCAATTCCGCTGGGAATCCAACTTTTTTGATAGGTTCCTCCACTTCCAATAACAAGTTTTATTTCTGTCTTGTTAAAATATTGATTTTAAGCTGAAAAGATTTTAAAACTTTGTAAAATTTGTATGGCAAAAATTTCGAAATCATCTTTTGATATTTAGAGCAATGTTAGAAAATTATTGTGTCTAAAAATTATATACAAGATTTTTTTACAAATAATGAAAAAATTGCTTTTTTAATACACTATGGTCTTAAATTAAAATATCTAATTTCGTATGTGTAAATTATTTACCGAAGTTGAAATTGCCTATCGAATTTTTAGTTTACACTATTTCTTTTCGAACCGATTACTTACTTCAGCCCAATTTATAACATTCCAAATAGCAGAAAGATAGTTCCCTCTTTTGTTCTGGTATTTTAGATAATAGGCATGTTCCCAAACATCAATTCCTAAAATAGGTGTGCCTTGTTGTTCTTCAGTATTCATCAAAGGATTATCTTGATTTGCTGTTGAGGATACAAAAAGATTGTTATTGCTATCTACAGAAAGCCAAGCCCAACCTGAACCAAAACGACTTGTAGCAGCTTTATTAATGGAATTTTTCAAATTTTCCAAAGATCCAAACTGCTTATTTATTTGTGCAAGAAGCTTTTCAGAGGGTTTTGACTTTTCATTTGGGGTAAGTATTGACCAAAACAAGGAGTGGTTGTAATGTCCTCCAGCATTGTTTCGTAAAGCTGTTGAGTATTTGGAAATATTTTTTAAAATATCATCTAACGATGTAAAATTTGCTGTTATTCCTTGCAAAGCATTGTTAAGTTTATTGACATAACCTTGGTGGTGTTTAGAATGATGAATTTCCATCGTTTGCTTATCAATGAAGGGATTTAATGCATCGTATGAGTAGGGTAGTTTAGGTAATTCAAATACCATTCTGTCTGAGTAAAATTTTGGTATTCCAAAAGCATTTGAGGCAACAACTATTCCTCCGACTGCGATTGCAGTTGTTTTAATAAATTCTTTACGATTCATGTTGTATTTTTTTTGTTAGTGTAATACTTGATTATTTTACTTTTTTCTATTGGATTTTAGTTAACGTTTTGCCTAAACTACGTTTCAATATAGCTTAGGTTTTGATCTGTACTTTTATTTTGTTTTTATTACCCTTATGGATTTATTTTCAATATTTAAAATATATAAGTTAGGAGCTAACGAAGATAAATCGATTGTATTAACTTGAGAATTTAGTTTACCACTAATTACTAATTCTCCAATAACATTGTATATAGAAAAAGCTTTGGATTGTATAGATTTTACTTCAATCGTAAGCTCCTGTTTAAAAGGGTTTGGAAAAACCTTAAAATTGTTAGTCTGTGCATTATTTTCGTTGATAGACGTAGTTGAACAGCCAATTAAACCGTTGATATCATAACGTGAAACAAACCTCCATATCTCTGAATCCGAATCAATGGTCATATTTCCAAAACTTCCAGGCCAATCGTGTCCACCTCCTAATACTTTCAATTCCTCCACATAGGCGCAGCCAGATGGAGTGGACCAAGTATATCGTTCAACACTAGGACTAACAGTAGTCATTGTAGCAGTTGGGTTACAATTGTTTTGTGTTGCCCAATATGAATGTGTTGCTGCTGCAGAAATATAATATTCTATACCTGCAAATACGATTCCATTGTATGGAGAAACCAAGTCATCCGTTCCAAGAATTGTAAGAACACCAGTGGGATGCACAGGAGAGCAAAAACTACTTGGATTGGCTTGCATGGTTCTGGCTAC
>JAZADZ010000080.1:0-50126 GCA_036123135.1 Bacteroidota bacterium
ATAGACCTGATTTTTAATTTCTCCTCGCTTCTCTATACATAAATTCATAATGGATCCGACGTATTCAGATTTTGTAATTACTTGAGCGTTAATGTAAGGTTCCTCAATCCAATCTAAAGTGGAAGGATCGGGAAGCTCTGAAGGGTTGTTTACAATGATTTCTGAAAGATCTTTTTTGAGGTATACTTTATAAGATACATTGGGAACTGTTGTTATAACAGCCATATTGAACTCTCTATCTAATCTCTCTTGAATAATTTCCATGTGAAGCATTCCTAAAAACCCACAGCGAAAACCAAAACCTAAAGCTGCAGAGGATTCAGGTTCAAATACCAATGAAGCATCGTTCAGTTGAAGTTTTTCCATTGAGGTTCTGAGCTCCTCATAATCGTCAGTATCTACAGGATAAATGCCAGCAAAAACCATTGGTTTAACGTCTTCAAATCCTTTGACTGCAGTTTCGCATGGGTTCGATATAGATGTAATGGTGTCTCCAACTTTAACCTCGTTGGCTTTTTTCACCCCGCTAATGATGTATCCAACATCACCAGTTTTAACTTCATTTTTTTGAACTAGATCCATTTTTAACACACCTATTTCGTCTGCAGAATATGTTTTTCCAGTATTGAAAAATTTAACTTCTTGACCTTTTTTGAGTACACCATTCAGAACTCTATAATATGCGATTATCCCTCTAAAAGAATTGAAAACAGAATCAAATATCATTGCCTGTAAAGGAGCGGTTTCATCTCCTTTAGGAGCAGGGATTCGATTTACAATAGCTTGTAATATTTTATCAACTCCGAGTCCTGTTTTTCCACTAGCTGGAATAACTTCGTCTATTCCACATCCAATTAAATCTACAATCTGATCGGTAACTTCCTCAGGCATTGCACCTGGTAAGTCCATCTTATTCAAGATCGGAATAATCTCAAGGTCATTGTCAATGGCAAGGTATAAATTAGAAATTGTCTGAGCTTCAATTCCCTGAGAAGCATCAACAATAAGAAGGGCACCTTCGCAAGCTGCAATTGAACGAGATACTTCATAAGAAAAATCTACATGCCCTGGGGTATCGATAAGATTTAGTACGTAATCCTGGCCATTTTCGGAGTAATTCATTTGAACAGCATGACTTTTGATAGTGATGCCTCTTTCTCTTTCCAAGTCCATGTCATCAAGAGCTTGTTCTTTCATGTCTCTTTCAGAAATTGTTCCTGTCATTTGAAGCAAGCGGTCAGCTAGTGTACTTTTTCCATGATCGATGTGAGCGATTATACAGAAATTTCTAATGTTTTTCATAGAACGCAAAAGTAACGTTTACCTGTAATAAAAAGAAACGAATACATAAAATCAAGCTGATTGTTCAACTTTCTTTTGAAAATAAAATCTATATTGTTTAACCTTTTCATCGAATTAAATGTTGGTGTCTCCTTGCGAATAACAGTATTATCAATTTAATTTGTTGTTCTCAATTTTGTACATGAAAGTAACTGAATACATTTCCAATAGTAAGGATACCATTTTTTCCTTCGAGATATTACCCCCGCTGAAAGGAAAGGGAATTGACGATTTATACGCTGCCATTGATCCTCTTATGGAATTTAATCCACCCTTTGTCAATGTTACTTACCACAGGGAAGAGTACCAATACAATGAGATGGGTAATGGTCTATTAAAGAAAGTTTCTGTTCGAAAACGTCCCGGAACGGTTGGAATATGTGCAGCCATAATGAATAAATACAAAATCGATGCGGTTCCTCATCTTATTTGTGGTGGTTTTTCCAAGGAAGAAACAGAAAGTGCGTTAATTGATTTGAAGTTTCTTGGCGTTGATAATGTCCTGGCATTGAGAGGAGATCCCATAAAAAGCGAACAGGTTTTTTCACCTGCCAAAGGTGGAAACGCTTATGCATCAGACCTTATTAGTCAAATGGATGATATGAATCAAGGAAAATATTTACATGAAGAAACTGTAAATAATCCTTCCAACTTTTGTATTGGAACTGCTGGTTATCCCGAAAAACATTTTGAAGCGATGAACATGAGCACCGATCTCAACTACTTAAAAATGAAGGTTGATGCTGGTGCTGATTTCATAGTTACTCAGATGTTTTTCGATAACTCAAAATACTTCTCGTTCGTTGAAAAATGTAAAAGTATAGGAATCGACGTACCCATAATTCCAGGACTAAAGCCTATTACTAGTTTAAGACACATTTCATTTCTCCCTAAATTTTTTCATATCGATTTTCCTGAAGCATTATCTATTGAACTTTCAAAATGTAAAACAAACGAACAAGTGAAGCAGGTCGGAAAAGAGTGGGGAATCAATCAAACTAAAGAACTAAAAGAAATGGGCGCTCCTGTAATTCATTTTTACACCATGGGTCGAGGTGAGTCTGTAAAGAATATTGCAAAAGAAGTATTTTAGCACCAAAGCTTATTCATTACTTTTTAACAGCAGCAACAAAAGAACTTTTTTTCCTCCAAATCGTTCTGTTTACTGATAATACCTATTTTTATTTTTGAAATTTGATGCGTAAATTTTTTAGATGTCATGGAATAAGTATATCGTTGTAGCACTACTTTTATTACCTCTAGAACATGTAACTGCTCAACAATCTAAAAAAATCAAATTTAAAGTTCACCTAAAAAGTGCTGAACTTTATGTAAAAAAACTTAAGAATTCAACTTATTTTATTCATCAAGATGGCATATTGATTGATTCCATATTTACTAAAAAAAATACAATTTATTTATCGTTATACAGTGGCCACATATACAAGGTAACTTTTAGTAAAAAAGGATTTACCAACAAGCATATAATTGTAAATACCATTGACGTTCCAGGAGGTAAAAAATTAAAGCTTAAAGCAGATATTACTTTATTTAGACCACAAAAAAATTGGGAAATCGATTTTTTAGAACATCAACCCGTATCAATAGCCAGCTACAATTTTGTAAAGAGAACATTGGCGTGGGATTTCGACTACAACAGAAGTGTAGTAGAAAAAATTATACTAGCAACAATAAAAAGATAACTTATTTCTTAAATGCAAAGTTGGCAGACAAAAACTCCCTATTCATTCTTGAAATGTTGTCTAATGAAATTCCTTTAGGACATTCAACCTCGCAAGCACCCGTGTTGGTACAATTCCCAAAACCTTCTTCATCCATTTTGTTCACCATATTCACAACCCTGTCTTTCGCTTCAACTTGACCTTGCGGAAGAAGAGAAAATTGAGAAACTTTCGCTGAAACATAAAGCATGGCAGACGAATTTTTGCATGTAGCTATACAGGCACCACATCCAATGCATGTAGCTGCATCGAAAGCTAAATCTGCATTTTCTTTTGGGATTGGGATAGCATTAGCATCTTGTGTATTTCCGGATGTATTCACAGAAATGAACCCTCCAGCTTGCTGAATTCGATCCATTGCACTTCTGTCCACAACTAAGTCTTTTATGACTGGAAGTGCAGTTGCGCGAAATGGTTCAATAAAAATGGTGTCTCCGTCCTTAAATTTTCGCATGTGCAGTTGACATGTAGTAACACCTCTGTCAGGACCATGAGCTTCTCCATTGATGTACAATGAACACATACCACATATACCCTCTCTGCAGTCATGATCAAATGCTATTGGCTCTTCTCCCTTAGCTATAAGCTCTTCATTTAGCACATCTAACATTTCTAGAAAAGACATGTGCTCAGAAACATCAGCAATTGGATAATCAACAATTTTGCCCTTCTCCTCTTTGCTGTTTTGTCTCCAAATTTTAAGATTGAGGTTCATATTAAATTATTTGTAAGATCTTACTTTAACTTCGATATTATCAAATAAAAGCTCTTCTTTGTGAAGCTTTGCATCTGATGGCTGTCCTGTATACTCCCAAGCAGAAACATAATTGTACTTTTCA
This sequence comes from Bacteroidota bacterium, assembly GCA_036123135.1. Taxonomy (GTDB): domain Bacteria; phylum Bacteroidota; class Bacteroidia; order Flavobacteriales_D; family Parvicellaceae. The sequence continues at coordinate 3,923 of JAZADZ010000080.1, forward strand.
TCGTCTCTTTTAGCCTCTCCTTCAGGCGTTGCGTACTCCTCTCTAAAATGTCCTCCACAAGATTCGTTTCTTTCTAAAGCATCACGTGCAAAAAGCTCACCAAGCTCTAGAAAATCTGCTACTCTTCCAGCTTTTTCAAGTTCTTTATTCATTTGATTATCCTCCCCAGGGACGCTTACGTTGTTCCAAAAATCCTCTCGTAATTCCTTTATCTCTGTAATTGCCTCTTTTAGTCCTTTTTCGGTTCTCGCCATTCCACACTTGTCCCACATAATTTTCCCTAAAATCTTATGATAATAATCAACAGACTTACTTCCACTATTGTTGATTAATTTGCTAATTCTTTCCTTAACAGCATTTTCTGCATCGACAAACTCTTTGGAGTCAACAGAAATTGGTCCTGTTCTTATGTCATCTGATAAATAATCACCAATTGTGTAAGGAAGAACAAAATATCCATCAGCCAATCCTTGCATTAAGGCTGAAGCACCAAGTCTATTGGATCCGTGATCAGAAAAATTGGCTTCTCCGATTGCATATAAACCAGGAACGGTTGTCATAAGGTTATAGTCTACCCAAATTCCTCCCATGGTGTAATGAACAGCAGGATAAATCATCATTGGGGTGATGTATGGATTTTCATCAACGATTTTTTCATACATCTGAAAAAGATTACCATACTTAGCTCGAACAATTTCAGTACCAAGTTCAATAACTTTCGATTTGTTGTTGACATCAAATCCTTTCAGTAAAGCTTGCTCTTTTCCGTATCTTTCTATTGCAGAGCTGAAATCAAGAAAAACAGCTTCGCCAGTTTGATTTACTCCATAACCTGCATCGCATCGTTCTTTTGCAGCTCGCGAAGCAACATCTCTTGGAACTAAGTTTCCAAATGCTGGATACCTTCTTTCCAAGTAATAGTCTCTGTCCTCCTCAGCGATATCAACCGCCTTAATTTTGCCAGAACGTAACGCCTCAACATCCTTAATGTGCTTTGGAACCCATATCCTACCGTCATTTCTGAGCGACTCGGACATTAACGTAAGTTTGGATTGATAATCTCCAGATCGGGGTATGCAAGTTGGATGTATTTGGGTGTAACAAGGATTCGCAAAAAACGCTCCTTTTTTGTGAGCTTTCCAAGCTGCTGTAGCATTACTACCCATAGCATTTGTGGATAAGAAATATACATTTCCATAGCCTCCAGAGGCTAAAACTACTGCGTGTGCAGAATGCCTTTCAATTTCGCCAGTGACTAAATTTCGAGCTATAATGCCTCTTGCTTTACCATCAACAATTACCACGTCTAGCATTTCGTGTCTGTTGTGCATGGTAATTTTTCCTCTTGCAATTTGTCTGTTCATAGCAGAATAAGCCCCTAGTAATAGCTGCTGACCAGTTTGACCTTTTGCATAAAACGTTCTAGAAACAAGTACACCACCAAAAGATCTATTGTCCAACAACCCACCATAGTCTCTAGCAAATGGAACACCTTGTGCAACACACTGGTCAATTATGTTTGCTGAGACTTCTGCAAGACGATATACATTTGCTTCCCTGGATCTGTAATCTCCACCTTTGATTGTATCATAAAAAAGACGGTAGGTAGAATCTCCATCGCCCTGATAATTTTTAGCAGCATTGATTCCGCCCTGTGCAGCAATTGAGTGCGCCCTGCGGGGGCTATCTTGATAACAAAATGTTTTGACATTGTAACCAAGTTCAGCCAAGGTTGCAGAAGCTGAACCACCTGCTAAACCAGTTCCAACGACTATGACGTCTATGTTTCTTTTGTTAGCAGGATTCACTAAATTAATTTTGTCTTTGTACGTAGTCCATTTGTTTTTGAGCTCACCATCAGGGACCTTAGAATTAAGGATGGTAGAAAAATCAGTTTTTAAATCTTGAATTGGAAGCTCCTGAATTCTAAAAGCCTCAACTTTTTCAATGAGTAACATGTTTTTTTTCTCGTGATCTGGATCGGAAGGTTTGACTGGAAAACGATTAGAGTTTTTATGCCAATCGGTGTCCCAATCTTTAAGTTTACACTTTACCCCAGTACTCTTTTTGATAATTTTAGCCTTTGAAGAATCAGGGTCTTTATGGTAGTAACGAATACAAATCATCAATTCTTCGGATGTCTTGTACTCAGACTTTGGTTTTCTGTAGTTAAGAGAAAATGTAAGCTTGTTCATACTTGGTTTATGTGTTACAAATGTATTGTAAAATTAATTAAAATCAGATTAAAACTCTAAAAAATTAAAATCTTTGTAACACAATGTTTACATCTGTTATTTAAAATGATTCTAAACAATTTGTACACATTGACTTGAAATGAGTTAGTGTTACAAGTGGTTATGAGTAACATAATGGAAAACAGCAACGAAAATAAAACCAGCTGGTATTAGAATCGCAAAAAGGTAGCTTAGCTTAGATAGTAAAATTTTATTGTTGTTTTTTCTAAAACCAACAGATTGAAAGGAGGATTGAAAACCATGCATTAGGTGAAGGGATAAGAAAATGAATGCAACTACGTACGCAACAACTCTGACTGGAGAAACAAACTTTTCATGAAGTTCGTGGTAATAGCGAAAACTTCCATCTGAAAGCTTTCCAGACATATCTCCAATGACATATTTAGTAGAGATTTCAGGAATCCAAAAATCAATAAAATGTAGCACCAAAAAAGCAAGCACAGTAAGACCAGAAATAATCATGTTTCTTGACATCCAAGAGGAATTTGCAGCTGGTTTATTAAATGCATATGAAACATCCCTTGCCTTTCTATTTCTGTACTCCAAAAACATCCCCATAACAAAATGAAAAACCACTGCGAAAATTAAAACAGGTTGCAGTAGAAACTGCACAATAGGATTAGTACCCATAAAATGAGACGTTTCATTGAACAGTTGCTCACTGAAGACAGACATTGTATTGATGGTAAGATGCTGAAGCAAAAAAACCATGAGAAAAAAGCCAGAAAGCGCCATTAACACTTTGTAACCAATTGATTTATAGAATGATGAGCTACTCATAGTCTAGAAAATTTCCACAAAAATATCTTATTGTTTAGATCTACACCTTTTTTAACAAAATTAATTGGTTATTTAGAATCATTCAAAACTTGTTTAAAATTATTGTCGTCTATGAAAAATTTTTTGATTTTTCGAATGAGAACTTCTGCCATTTTAAGTTTTGAATTATGGGTCCATCCAGCGATATGGGGCGAAAAAATAACATTGGTTTTGCCTTTAAGCTCATCCATTACTTTATTTGGGGCTAATCCCTCAAAAGTTTCTTTTTCAAATTCCAACACATCCAAACAAGCTCCAGTTACGATTCCACTATTAATTGCTTTTAATAAATCATTTAAGACAACTGACTGCCCTCTTGCAGAATTGATTAAAATAAATGGTTTTTTAAACTTTTTTAGAAAATTAAAATCCACCATTTTAATTGTTTCATCCGTAAGAGGGGTATGTAAGCTAAGTACATCTGTTTTTTCAAAAATTTCATTTAATGAAACTTCCTTAGCAAAGGAATTCGAAAAATTAAACTTATACTTATCATACGCAATCACTTCAACGCCCAAACCAGATAATTTTTCAGCAAAACAACTTCCCATAAAACCATAACCGATAATACCAACAGTTTTGCCTTTCAGCTCGTACCCCCTGTTTTTTTCTCGATTCCATTTACCATTTCTGACTTCATTGTCCGCAGCAATTAAATTAGTATGCAATACCAATAACATTCCTAATATATGTTCAGCAACAGCATCTCTATTGCCCTCAGGTGATCTTAAAACATTGATTTTTTTTAATTTACAGTAACTCGTATCAATATTTTCTAAACCAGCGCCAGGCCTAGCGATAAACTTTAAATTTGTTGCTTTAGATAAAATAGTTGCATCTAAAATAAATTTACTACGAACAACTATACCATCGAAAAGATGAATTTGGTCAACAAATTCAGATCGGGTCCAGTTAAATCCTTCTACAACAACCCAATTCCATTTTAAAAACTGCTGGTGAAACAATTCATGAACTCGGTCTAAAAGCAAAATTTTCATTTGGGGAAATATAAAGCCCAGCCAATTAAAAAATACAATAAAAGTCCAATAACGTCATTTGTGGTAGTTATGAAAGGACCAGTCGCTAAGGCCGGATCAATTTTGTATCGGTTTAAGATTAACGGTATAAACGTACCAAAAAGACCAGCATACAAAAAGACAGAAATCAAAGCAACACCTATTGTCAGCGATAGAAGGGGATCGTTTTCAGTAAATAGACAAAAAACTAAAGCAATTAATGAACAAATAACCCCATTTACTAATGCAACCAGTAGTTCTTTAATCAATTTTTTAGCGATTGTTTCAATCTCTAGGGAATTATTGGCAAGAGACTGTACAATTATTGCGGAAGATTGTACCCCAACATTCCCCCCCATTGCCAAGATTAGTGGAATAAATGATGCCATTACAGGAAATTCGCTTATTTTATCTTCAAATCCACCAATTACATAAGCCCCAAGAATACCGCCAGTTAATCCAATTAATAACCATGGAAGCCGAGCTCTGCTGAGCGTCAAAATGTTATCGGACGATTCAACTTTTTCAGAAATACCGCTTGCCATTTGGTAGTCTTTCTCTGCTTCTTCCTTAATTACCTCCAATGCATCATCAATAGTAATTCTACCAATTAAAACACCTAAATCGTTTACAACTGGAATAACTACAAGTTCATATTTTTCCATAATAGAAGCTACTTCCTCAGCAGGAACCATAGCATTTACTACAATAGGATCTGGACGATATAAATCTTTGATTAAAGTTTGATCCGATGCATAAAGGAACTTTTTTAGAGACAATGTACCCAAAAGCTTTGACTGCACATTAGTCACATAGATGGTATACACATTATCAACATCCTCGACTTGTTTTCGTAGCATTGTGAGGGCTTCTTTTACAGTCCAGTCACTATTTGCAGCCACAAACTCTTTCGCCATTATTCCACCTGCACTGTCTTCTTCGTAGGCAAGTAAATCAGAGATGTCGCTAGATTGACTTTCATCTTTAATTTCACTTAATACTTCTTCTTGTTTTTTTTCTGGAAGATCTTGAATTAAATCTGTTGCATCATCAGAATCCATATTTTCAATAGACTCTGCAATTTCTTTGGCTGAAAGTGAAGCTAAAAATTTATCACGAACGTCTTCGTCAATTTCAACCAATACGTCTGCAGCTTGCTCTTCATCGAGCAGTTCATAAATATACTGAGCCTCTTGAAGATTCACATAGTCCATGATTTCAGCAATGTCCGCAGGATGGAGTTCATTTACGTGCGAAACAATAAAATGGCTATCTCCTTTATTGATTGCATTAGAAATTTCACTTATGAACTCTTTTGTTAATTCAAACTGCATTTATACTCAATTGAAACACTGTAAACTCAATAATTTTATAAGAGCGAAAATAAACAATTACGAGGAACAAAATGAGGTTCTTTAGGGGGATTCTAAAATATTAGTGAGCTCTATAAAATCTTGAACAGCCATTTGTTCAGGTCTCATTGTAAAGAGTGGATGATTAGTTTTTTTGTCATTTAGAAAAATTTTTAATGAATTTCTAATCATTTTTCTTCTTTGATTGAAGGCTGTTTTAACAATCCGTTTGAATAATTTTTCGTCACAAGAAAGCTCAGTGGTTGTATTTCTTTTAATTCTAATTACTCCAGACTTTACTTTTGGAGGAGGATCAAAAACGTGTTCATCAACTGTAAATAAATATTCAACATCAAAATATGCTTGAATTAAAACACTCAGTATTCCATATTGTTTATTTCCAGGCTGTTGAGAAACTCTCAGAGCGACTTCTTTTTGAAACATACCAACAAGCTCAACAACCAACTCTTTCGCCTCTAAAATTTTAAATAAAATTTGAGATGAAATATTATAAGGGAAATTTCCAATTACAATCAGCTTTTGATTACCAAATTCAGTAAAATCTAATTTCAAAAAATCTTCTTTTCTTACATCTAGATCTGGAAAATTAGCAGTAAGGTAGTCAACGGATTCTCTATCAATTTCATAGGCTATAACATCTTTATTTTCTGCCAATAAATATTTAGTTAGGGCCCCAGTTCCAGGACCAATTTCGAGTACTTTAGTATTATAGCTGAAACAGGAAATAGAAGAGGCTATTCTTTTACTTACAGAATCATCCAATAAAAAATGCTGACCAAGGTGTTTTTTAGGTTTAACCATTTATGAAAAAGATTGCATTTCAATTAAGTTGCTATAAACTCCTCCATTAGCGATCAATTGTTTGTGTGTTCCTCTTTCAACGATGCTCCCATCTTTTAACACAAGGATACAATCGGCATGTTGAATAGTAGACAGGCGATGAGCTATTACTAGAGATGTTCGGTTTTTCATTAGCCTTTGAAGCGCTTCTTGAACAAGTTTTTCAGACTCGGTATCAAGGGATGAAGTGGCTTCATCTAAAATTAAAACATCTGGATTTTTAAGCACAGCTCTAGCAATAGCAATTCGTTGTTTTTGTCCACCTGAAAGCTTCCCCCCTCCGTCGCCAACAATGGTGTCATATCCATTTTCAAACCCATTGATAAATTCATGTGCATTGGCAATTTCTGCAGCACTTTTTACCTCTTCATTAGAAGCATTTTCAACAGAGAAAGCAATGTTGTTAAAAATAGAATCGTTAAATAGAATACTTTCTTGGGTGACGATTCCAAAAATCGAACGTAAGCTTTTAAGAGATAATTCATTAATGGGGTTGTTATCAATTCTGATTTGTCCTTTTTGAGGTTCATAGAATCTTGGCAATAGATCTACAAGAGTGGTTTTTCCAGAACCAGATTGACCAACAATTGCAATGGTTTGACCTTTCTTACAATCAAATGAAACATCATTTAAAACCCACTCTTTTTCGTATTTAAAAGAGATATTTTCAAAAGAAATCTTTTCATTCAAACCCATTACTTTTTTTGCATCAAATTGATCCATGATTAGCACTTCAGCCTTCGTAATTTCATTAATTCTTGAAATAGCAGACAATCCTTTTTGTGCATTTGAATATGCTTTAGTGATTGCTTTAAATGGGGAAATTAATTGAGATAAAAATGCTATGTAGGCAATGAAAAATGAGCCATCAATTTCTCCATCAATCGCTAATACCCCACCATACCACAATACCGCTGCAATTAGAGTTATACCAAGAAACTCACTCAAGGGAGACGCTAAGTCTGCTTTTCGATACATTTTAACCATCAAACGATTGTATTCTTGATTGAGCTGATCAAAGCGTTGTATTGATTTTTCCTCAACATTAAATCCTTTTATTATGCGCAGGCCTGAAATAGATTCTTCAAGAAATGAAATCAAATCTCCAAGTTTAGATTGTCCCCTTATGGCATTTCCTCTCAATCTTTTGGCTACAAAACCAATCATAATTCCAGCAATAGGAAAGAAAACAACCAAAAAAAGAGTCAGTTCAGGACTCATCCAAACAAGAATAGCAAAATAAATAATAATGTTTAGTGGATCTCTAAAAGTGGCTTCAATTGATTTTAAAATAGACCATTCAACTTCTTTTAAATCGTTTGTCATTTTAGAAATAATATCTCCTTTTTTTTCTTCATTAAAAAAAGAAAGCTGAAGGTTTAAAATTTGGCGGTACATAGAATTTCTAAAATCTCGAATTACACCGTTTCTAATTACAGCAATAAAATAGAGTGCAAAATAAATTGATGCGTTTTTAAGGAATGTAAAAAGGACTACCATAAAACATACACACATTAAAACGTATGCAGAACCATTTAGCTGAATTTGTTCCGCTAAAAAGTAAAAACCATGTTCTTTTAATGAATACCCTTTCTCAAAAAAATTAGTAATCGGTTTATTTTCGAGAATTTTTTGAACTTTCCCATCCTGATTGAAGAGAATTTCCATTATTGGAATAAGTAATATTATGGAGAAAGCTGAAAAAAGCATTCCCAAAACATTAAAAAATACGTTCAATATGGCATGTTTGGAGTATCCTTTTACAAGCGTAAGTATTTTTAAAAACTCAATCATTTACCAAAACAATAGTAATCAAATATACTACTATGAGTTAGATATTATCTTCCTAAAAGAACTAAAATTCATGCCCTTTGAACTTATTTAGATTGAGTTAAATGGTTTTGTATAAATTTGCCATCATGAATATTAGACAAGAAAAAATAGCTAGTTTACTTCAAAAAGAGTTGGGCAGTTTTTTTCACAAAGAATCCAGAACAATTTGCAAGGGAGCAATGGTTAGTGTTACGGTGATTCGTTTGAGTCCAGACCTCTCAATAGCAAAAGTCTATTTAAGTATTTTTGGTGCAAAAGATTCTGACGAAGTATTTGAAAATATCATGAATAATTCCTCGACTATTCGCTATGAAGTTGGTAAAATACTTAGGCATCAATTGCGTAAAACTCCTCTTTTTCAATTTTACATTGACGACTCTTTTGATTATTCAAAGAAAATCGATGCTCTTCTAAACGGCTAATGAAAACAGTTTACAAATACTTATTAAATACCCTTCCAAGACCTCTCCTTATAAGATTGAGTTACGTATTTAAACTAATCGCTCCACTTCTTTATAAAGGGAATAAAGTTTACTGTCCTGTTTGCAAAAATTCCTTTAGAAAATTTCTATCCTACGGATCCGCTGTTGCGCACAGAGATAATGTTCTTTGTCCGTTCGATTTAACTCTTGAAAGACATCGATTGATGTGGTATTACCTTGAAAATCACAGCGAATTTTTCAAAAAAGAACGTATAAAACTTCTTCATATCGCACCTGAACAATGTTTCCACAAACTTTTTAAGAAACAAAAAAACCTCAACTATGTGACGGGAGATCTTGAATCTCCAATTGCAGATTTGCATTTTGATTTACATCAAATTCCAATTGAAGACAACTCTTTCGATGTGATTTTTTGCAATCACGTGTTAGAACATGTTGAAGATGACATTCGTTGTATGAGCGAACTATTTAGAGTAATGAAGCCTGGGGGTTGGGGTATTTTTCAAGTCCCAATTGACTGGAAAAGAACAGAAACTTATGAGGACAAAACCATTACATCTCCTGAAGAAAGGGAAAAGCATTTTTGGCAAAAAGATCATGTTCGTCTGTATGGACTAGATTATCCTAAAAAACTTTCTTTAGTAGGATTTGATGTGCGTCCTTTCGATTATCACCAGCATTTAGATTCATCTGATCAAGAACGTTTTAGACTTCACAAAGATGAAATTCTGTTCATTCTAACAAAACCGTAAGCTGATTTATTCTTACAAAATACAATCTAAAGAAGAATTGTTGGTTCCCGCTAAACAAATCAAATCTCTAATTAAAGACTATTCTATTTTCAAATTCGTTGGTGCAATGGGAGCAGGAAAAACAACATTTATAGCGGAAATATGTAAGCTTTTGGGGACAGATACAGTATCCTCGCCCACCTATGCAATTGTAAATACATACAAAAGTGCTGAACTTGGATTAATTTTTCATTTTGATTGTTTTAGACTAAAAAATGAAAACGAGGCCATGGAAAGCGGACTAGAAGAATTAATTGACTCTGGAAATCCATGTTTTATTGAATGGGGGGATAAAATTGAAAACCTTTTACCAAATAAGTTCGTAGAGGTTAAAATTGAGCAAAAAAATACGTACAGAACATTAACCATTGAATTATGATTTCATCTGGAGATGCACTTAAATCTCTTGCTCGAGAAGCAGCTATGCTTCCCCAAGAAGAGATGCTTGAAGTAGGAAGAAAAAAACAAAGCTTATTTATAGGAATTCCTAAAGAGACCGAATTTCAAGAACAAAGGGTTGCTTTAGTTCCTGAAGCAGTCAGTCTTTTGGTTTCAAATGGTCATAGGGTTGTAATCGAAACCAATGCTGGTGCAAATGCTAATTTTACCGACAACGATTACAGTGAAGCTGGTGCTAAAATTGCATATTCTTCCGATGAGGTTTACGAATCTGACATTATCCTTAAAGTAACTCCGCCTTCAATAAAGGAAATTTCAATGATGAAACACAAGCAGATTCTTTTCTCTGCTCTTCAGCTCACTGTCCAGCCTGGTGATGCATTAAAAAAATTAATTACGAAAAAAATTACTGCTATTGCATGGGACTACATTGAAGATGAAGAAGGTGTCTTTCCAGTCATTCGCTCAATGGGTGAGATAGCTGGAACTACCTCCATATTAATTGCCGGTGAATTAATGAGTAATGCTAACAATGGAAAAGGGTTAATGCTAGGTGGTGTAGCAGGAATAACGCCTCCTGAAGTTGTTATTATCGGGGCTGGTACAGTTGGTCAATTTGCAGCAAAAGCAGCACTGTCGCTTGGGGTTTCAGTAAAAGTATTTGACAACTCTGTTGCCAAGCTAAGAAGAATTCAAAGAGATTTAGGACACCGGGTTTTCACGTCAGTAATTCAACCAAAAGTATTGTCTAAAGCACTCAAAAGGTGCGATGTTGCCATTGGAGCACTCAGAGTTCCTCATGGAAGAACTCCATGTGTTGTCTCTGAACAAATGATAAGAGATATGAAAGAGAGTTCAGTTATTGTTGATGTTAGCATTGACAAAGGGGGATGTTTTGAAACGTCAAAAATTACTACACACGAAAATCCTACTTTCAAAAAACATGGTGTTATTCACTACTGTGTTCCAAACATTGCATCAAGAGTTTCAAGAACGGCAAGTTATGGATTAAGTAATATTTTCGCACCTCTTTTGATGGAAATTGCTGAGAGAGGTGGATGTGAAAAACTTATACAAACTGAAATCGGATTCAGACATGGAGTATATGTATACAAAGGAACGCTTACTTCCTCCTTCTTGGGGGAAACCTTTAATCTTCCCTACAAAGATTTAGATCTTTTAATTTCTGCACTCTAGTTTCAGCTCACATACATGACTGATTTCACAGCGTCCATCACTTTTTTGGTGTTGGGTAAAGCCTCCTCAATTAAGTTTTTTGAAAATGCAAATGGAGTGTCTGCCTGCATAACTCGTACAACTGGTGAATCTAAATGATCAAATGCATACCGTTGAATGTGATAAGCCAACTCACTTGAAATTGATGCTAAGGGCCAGCTCTCCTCAACTACAACACATCGATTTGTTTTTTGAACAGACTCTACGATTGTTCTGTAATCGATAGGACGTATCGATCGTAAATCGATAATTTCACAGCTTATGCCCTCTTTCGAAAGCTCAACTGCAGCAGCATGAACAACTTTTAAAATTTTACCAAAAGAAACAATTGTAACATCACTTCCAGTTTCCCTAACACTAGCCTTTCCAATAGGAACTAAATATTCATTATCTGGAATTTCACCCTTATCACCATACATTTTTTCGGATTCCATGACAAGAACTGGATCGTCATCGCGAATAGCAGTTTTAAGTAATCCCTTAGCATCGTAAGGTGTAAAAGGAGTAACTACCTTTAGTCCAGGAACGTGAGCGTAAAAGGATTCAAAACTCTGAGAATGTGTTGCAGCCAGTTGACCGGCAGTTCCATTACCTCCTCTAAATACAATTGGACATCCATACTGCCCACCACTCATTTGAAGCATTTTGGCAGCACTGTTTATAATTTGATCTGAAGCCAATAAAGCAAAATTCCACGTCATAAATTCAATAATTGGACGAAGACCATTCATTGCAGCTCCAACACCAATACCTGCAAAACCTAGCTCGGCAATTGGAGTATCTATTACTCTTTTAGGACCAAATTCGTCTAACATACCCTGAGAAACTTTATATGCTCCATTGTACTCGGCGACTTCTTCGCCCATTAAAAAAACATTTTCGTCTTTTCGCATTTCTTCAGACATAGCTTCATTTAAAGCCTCTCTATACTGAACTGTTCTCATGTTTCGTTTTAATTAAGGAGCACAAAATTAAGTTATAATGCTATAAAAACCATTTTTTACATTGAATTTTAAATCACCACTTGAAAAGTTCAAAAAAAACAAAAACAAAGTATGCTTAGATATTAAAAAAAAGTAGCTTTGGGGAGTATAGTAAAACAACAATCTTTTATCTTTGAAAGCACAAAATTTAACTAAAAAATAACAAATGAAACTACTAGTTTGTATTAGTAAAGCACCTGATACCACAGCTAAAATCGCCTTTACAGATGGTAATTCCAAGTTTGATGAAAATGGTGTTCAATATATAGTCAATCCTTACGATGAATGGTATGCGCTTGTTAGAGCTCTAGAACTCGTTGAAGCCAATGGTGGATCGGTTACAACAATAACGGTAGGTACAGCTGCTGATGATCCTACTATTCGTAAAGCTCTAGCAATTGGAGCCAACGATGCTGTTCGAATCGATACTGAAGCATTGGATGCTGGAAATGTTGCAAAACAAATCAGCGAATATGCAAAAGACAAAGAATATGATATCATATTTACAGGAAAAGAAACCATCAACTACAATGGTGCACAGGTTGGAGGAATGATCGCTGAACACTTGAACCTTCCTTTTATTTCTCTTGGGACAAAACTAGATGTAAATGGTGACACAGCCACATTAGAAAGAGACGTTCAAGGAGGAATTGAAATTGTAGAAGTCAATACTCCTTTTGTTGTAGCAGCTGCAAAGGGTATGGCTGAACAAAGAATTCCAAACATGAGAGGGATTATGGCTGCAAGAACAAAACCACTTAATGTTTTACCTGCTGCTCAAATTGAGAATTTAACCTCTGTTGTGAGTTATGCACTCCCTGATGCAAAAGAAGGATGTAAGTATGTAGACCCAGAAAATATGGATGAATTAGTAGATTTATTACACAACCAATCAAAAGTAATTTAAGTATGTCAGTATTAGTTTTTATAGAAGCAAAAAATAAAGTTTCAAAAGCTGCACTTGAAGCAGTTTCATACGGAAGTAAAATTGATTCAACTTGTGTTGTAACCTTTGGAAACATTAGTTCAGATGAGTTGTCAATAGTTGGAGAATATGGCGCAGAAAAAGTGTTGGTCTGTAGAGAACTATCTGCAAGTAATGATCAGCAAATTACCAACCTAATTCATGCTGCTGTCGAATCAACAGGGGCTGAAATTGTTGTTTTATCACAAGATCAGACTGGTAAAAGCGTTGGTCCTAGAGTTGCTGCTAAATTAAATGCAGGTCACGTTTCTGGTGCTATTGATTTACCAGATACTTCAAATGGATTTCATGTAAATACCAATGTATTCTCTGGAAAAGCTATGGCTAAAGTAGCTGTACATTCGGATAAAAAAGTTATCTCTCTTCTTCCCAACTCATTGTCTCCAGAAAAAACTGGGGGGGCTGCTGCCGTTGAAGAGTTTAGCGCTGACCTAGGAGAAGGTAAAATTGTTGTCAAAGAAATGAAATCTCAGGGTGAAGGAATCCCTTTACCTGAAGCCGAGCTTGTTGTTTCTGCTGGAAGAGGATTGAAAGGCCCTGAAAATTGGGGAATCGTCGAGGATTTAGCTAAAACCATAGGTGCAACAACTGCTTGTTCAAGACCAGTTTCAGATATTGGATGGCGACCCCATCACGAGCACGTTGGTCAGACAGGTATTGCCATTCGTCCTAATCTTTACATTGCAGCTGGTATTTCTGGTGCTATCCAACACCTTGCTGGTGTCAACGGTAGTAAGGTCATTGTTGTTATAAATACTGATGCTGAAGCACCTTTCTTCAAAGCAGCAGATTACGGAGTTGTTGGTGATGCTTTTGAAGTTTTACCTAGACTAAACGAAGCCTTTAAGAAATTCCAAAATTCGCAAAACTAATTGCTTAGAAATTAGTATTTTCGTGTTACGCTAAAATTGGGCTAAGTCTCCCAGTTCTTTATATCAATATGGACAAAATAAAACTTGAAATTGCGGGTTTATCTTACAGCCAAACTCAATCAGGAGCTTATGCTCTAGTTTTAGCCGAAGCAAATGGAAAAAGAAGACTTCCAATTATCATTGGGGGGTTCGAGGCTCAAGCCATTGCAATTGAGTTAGAAAACATGACTCCTAGTAGACCGCTTACTCATGATCTGTTTAAAAACTTCGCCGAACAATACCAAATTAACATCAATGAAATTATCATTTACAATCTCGTTGAAGGTATTTTCTTTGCAAAGTTATATTGTGAACAGAATGGAGTTGAAATTCAAATTGACTCTAGAACCTCAGATGCAATTGCTTTAGCTGTTCGTTTTGAGTGCCCAATTTACACCTATGAGTTTGTGCTCAGTCAGGCTGGAATTATTCTTGAAGATGAGGAAAATAGCGAAGATGAATCTGACTTGATTGATGAAGAATACGACATGGACGATTTCAATACTGACCCCGTTGAAAGACTAACACTAAGTGAATTAGAACTAAAACTTAAAGAGTCGATTGATAATGAAGACTATGAAGCTGCTTCTAAAATAAGAGACGAAATTAAAAGAAGAGCAGACAACTAAAATAAATTATTGAAAACAGTTAAAAGAGTTATACTTGGTTTCCTTGTGCTTTTAATTACGCTCTCTTGCAGTAAAGTAAAAGAACCTTCAGCATTTGACTTAATTCTAGGAAAATGGAAACTTTCCAAAGTTGAATGGTCTAATGGCAGGGTAGACGAGGCCCCAAAAGAAAACTCCTATTTTCTTATTCTAAATTCCTCTAAAAGTCAGAATAATTTTAGCATTGATGGAGACAGAGGAACATGGTCTTTTTCAGATTCAATCCTATTTATGGAATACACACCCAACGAAGTACATTCCAAAATTGATTCACTAATTATTTTTAAAAATAAAAACTCTTATTCTGCAGAATTTAAAAGCGGAGATGAAAAAGTCCTCACCATTGATGAAAATGGAATACAACCACAAAAACTAAGTTCAATGATGGAGCTAATTTTAGTGAATGAAACTGAACTGCAACTTTTTAGCGATGGTTCTCTTTACATTTATTCAAAAGAATTATTCGCTTCAAAAGAATTTACATTTATATCAATTTTAAGAGGGGCAATTGGTATATTATTTTTTCTTTTTCTAGGTTGGATATTTAGCGTAGATCGAAAAAACATAAATTGGTCTCTTGTTGGTAAAGGAATTGGTCTGCAGCTAATCATCGCAATTCTTGTTCTTAAATTTCCTTTAGTTGAAGCACTTTTTGATGCAATAAGTTACGGATTTGTACAACTTATCGGATTTACCGATTATGGATTTACCTTCCTTTTTAAAACCATTTCAACTGGAGAGGTTGAGACTCCACTGATGAATTTTGCATTTAAAATTTTACCCACTATTATTTTCTTCTCTGCGCTGGTAAGTCTTTTTTACTATTGGGGAGTAATTCAAAAAATAGTCTACGCATTTGCATGGATTATGAAAAAATTCATGAAACTTTCTGGTGCAGAAAGCCTTGCAGCAGCTGGAAATGTATTTTTAGGACAAACGGAAGCTCCTCTTTTAGTAAAACCTTACTTACTCAAAATGACAAAATCCGAAATGATGTGCTTAATGACGGGAGGAATGGCCACTATAGCTGGTGGTGTTTTAGCGGCATATGTCGGATTTTTAGGAGGAGATGATCCGCAACAACAAGCATTTTTTGCCAAACATCTTTTAACAGCTTCTTTAATTTCTGCACCAGCTGCTATCGTTGCTGCAAAAATATTAGTTCCAGAAACTGAAAAAATAAACGAAGATCTAAGCATTAGTAAAGAAAAAATTGGAACCAATGCATTAGAGGCAATTGCAAATGGAACCTCTGATGGGCTAAAACTAGCAATAAACGTAGGAGCAATGCTATTGGTATTCATCGCAATAATGGCTTTGTGTAATGGCATACTTTTTCAAGTTGGAAATTGGACCAACCTGAATGAGTTAATTTCAGAAAACACTCCTTATTCAAAACTATCTTTTGAATGTATACTGGGTTATTTAGGAAGACCACTCGTTTGGATAATGGGTGTAAGCTGGGAAGACTCCATTTATGTCGGTGAATTATTAGGCATTAAAACCGTTCTTAATGAATTTGTCGCCTATCCAAGGTTAGGAGAAATGAAAGCAACAGGCCTAATTTCAGAACGTTCAGTAATCATGTCTACATACTTATTATGCGGATTTGCAAATTTTGCCTCTATTGGAATTCAAATTGGTGGCATAGGAGCTCTAATACCATCAAGAAAAGGGTTGTTGTCAAAACTTGGAGTAAGAGCATTGATTGGTGGAACAATAGCATGTATTCTAACTTCTACAGTGATTGGAATGACTTTGTAAAACATAAATTATTCACGAATTCAAACACTTATTAACTTAAGAAGACTGCCAAACTTTCTAACAGCTATATTTAGGCATCTTTTCACAAAAACAGTATGAGACAATATCTTGACCTTTTAAACCACATTATTGAAAATGGAACACAAAAGGGTGACCGGACCGGAACAGGAACACTAAGCTGCTTTGGTTATCAATTCAGATTCAATTTACAAAAAGGATTTCCTCTTCTAACAACAAAAAAGCTCCATCTAAAATCGATTATACACGAACTTCTATGGTTCTTAAATGGAGAAACCAACATTGGATATCTTAAGGAACACAACGTTAGAATATGGGACGAATGGGCAGATAAAAATGGTGATTTGGGGCCAGTATATGGACAACAGTGGAGAAATTGGAACAGTGAAGATATTGACCAAATTGAAAACTTAATTCTAGAACTCAAATCGAATCCCAACAGCAGAAGAATGTTGGTTTCAGCATGGAACCCAAGTGTACTTCCCGACCCAAAATCATCCTTTTCTGAAAATGTTGCTAATGGGAAAGCAGCACTTCCTCCATGTCATGCTTTTTTTCAGTTTTACGTTGCTGACGGCAAACTTTCGTGCCAATTGTACCAAAGAAGTGCAGATACTTTTTTAGGAGTTCCATTTAACATTGCTTCATATGCGCTTTTTACAATGATGGTAGCTCAAGTATGTAATCTTGAAGCAGGAGATTTTGTTCATACTTTTGGTGATGTCCATTTGTATAATAATCATCTTGAACAAGCAAAAATTCAGCTAGAAAGAGTTCCGAAAAAACTTCCAGAGATGAAAATAAATCCTGATGTAAAAGATATTTTTAGTTTCAAATTTGAAGATTTCGAATTAGTCGATTACCACCCCCATCCTCATATAAAGGCAGCAGTATCGATATGATAGTTTCAATGATTGCAGCAGTTGCAAAAAACCGAGTTATTGGAAAAAACAACCAGCTTATTTGGAACTTACCAAAAGACATGAAGTTTTTTATGGACTCTACAATGGGAAAATACATCATAACAGGAAGAAAAAATTATGAAAGTATTCCTGAAAAATACCGGCCTCTTAAAAATAGAACAAACATAATAGTCACACGAAATCACAATTACCTTGCTGAAGGTTGTACAGTTGTAAATTCTATTTCAGATGGAATAAATCTAGCAAGAGAGCATGGAGAGGAGGAGTGCTTTATAATCGGGGGAGGACAAATTTACCAACAAGCTCTTGAAGGAAACATGGTTGATAAACTTTACATTACCCACGTTGATGGAGAGTTTGAGGGAGACACTTTTTTCCCAGAAGTGGATTACAACAACTGGAAATCAACACTTGTTATGAGCAATGAAGCAGATCAAAAAAATCCTCTCGACTTTAGTGTTATTATTTATGAGAAAGGTTAGGCTACCTTAAGCTTACTGATTTTTGAATTTGAAAATTTCTCTTGTGCATATGTCAAATCAATTTTAATCTGTTTTGCTTCTGAAGAGGGAGCCTCAAACATAGCATCAGTTAAGATTGCCTCGCAAATTGATCTTAGACCTCTGGCTCCAAGCTTCAGTTCGATTGCTTTTTCAACAATGTAGTCCAAAACATTGTCTTCGATTTTCAATTCAATTTGGTCTATTTCAAACAGCTTTTCGTATTGCTTAATTAATGCATTTTTTGGTTTAGATAAAATCTCTCTCAAAGTTGTTCGATCAAGTGGATTTAAAAAAGTCAGTACAGGAAATCTACCAATGAGTTCAGGAATTAATCCATATTTTTTAATATCTAGCTGATTAACGTAAGATAGAAGATTGTCATTATTATTGAGCACACTATCATTTGAACCAAAACCAATTGCTTGAGTTTTAACTCTTCTCTCAATTATCTTCTTGATGCCGTCAAATGCACCACCACAAATAAAAAGTATGTTCTTAGTCTGAAGCTGAATCATTTTTTGCTCTGGATGTTTTCTTCCACCTTGGGGGGGAACACTTACAACTGCACCTTCTAACAACTTAAGCATAGCTTGCTGAACACCTTCACCGGAAACATCTCGGGTAATAGACGGATTATCGCTTTTTCGGGCAACTTTATCGATTTCATCAATGAAAACAATACCTCTTTCGGCAGAGGAAACGTCAAAATCTGCTGCTTGAAGTAATCTTGAAAGAATACTTTCCACGTCTTCACCAACATAACCAGCTTCAGTAAGTACGGTAGCATCTGCAATACAAAATGGAACATTTAGGAGCTTTGCAATACTTTTTGCAAGAAGTGTTTTCCCTGTACCTGTTTCTCCAACAAGAATAACGTTGGATTTTTCAATTTCTACATCATCCGAATTTTCTTTATGTAATAGCCGCTTGTAGTGATTGTAAACTGCAACAGAAAGCACTTTTTTTGCATCTTGTTGGCCAATAACATATTGGTTAAGGTGCTCAATGATTTCTTGAGGTTTTAGCAATTTTAAATCTGACGCAAGCTCTTTGTTGGTTTTTAAACTAACGTCCTCTTTAATAATTGTATATGCTTGAGAAATACACGAATCACAGATGTGACCTGTAATACCAGCAATAAGAACATTAACGTCTTTTTTTTCTTTTCCACAGAATGAGCAATGAATGGTCTCGATTTTTGCCTTTGACATTGTTATAAAAATAGTTATTAGCTATTAATCAAAGATTAATAGTGAAAGTAATGAGTAAAAATAGATTACTTTGGATTTCGAATCAAAACATCATCAATCATTCCGTAGTCTTTTGCTTCAGTAGAAGTCATCCAATAATCTCTGTCGCTATCTTTCCAAACCTGCTTTTCATCTTTTCCTGAATGAAATGATATGATTGAATATAATTCCTTCTTCAGCTTTTGAATTTCTCTAGCCGTAATTTCAATATCGGAGGCTTGACCTTGAGCACCACCAAGCGGTTGATGAATCATCACTCTTGAATGCTTTAAACCAGTTCGTTTGCCGTCAGCACCTGCACACAACAAAACAGCGCCCATTGATGCCGCCATGCCTATACAAATGGTTGCAACATCCGGGTTAATGTATTGCATAGTATCGTATATACCTAAACCTGCATAAACCGATCCACCTGGTGAGTTTATGTAAATCTGTATGTCTTTTTTTGCATCTATCGACTCTAAAAACAACAATTGAGCGGTAACAATATTAGCTACATAGTCATCTATTCCTGTCCCAAGAAATATAATACGGTCCATCATCAACCTTGAAAAAACATCCATAACAGCGATATTCATCTGCCGTTCTTCGATTATATTTGGAGTCATATTTGATGGGACTTTAGCAATTGCAGACATGTAATTTTCCACAGTTAGGCTTGAAATTCCCATATGCTTCACAGCATATTTCTTAAATTCATTTTGATTAAAATTATGCATAGTTGTTTTTCTTTAATTAACCTAAGGTTAAAATTAACATTTATAGAACGGATTAAACAACTTTGTGGAGGAAACAAGCAAAAGAAATTACATTTCTGAAGCAAGCTTTACAAAATCATCATAGGAAACCTGCTTCTCAGAAATCTTTAGATTTTCTTTTAAAAAAATAAGCACTTTCTGATCGTACATCATATCGAAAATTTTTCTTGACTCTTCTTTATTTGAAAGAACATTCTGAGCTGCTTTGGACAGCTCTTCATCTGCAGGAATCATCATTCCATATTGGCTGTACTGGGAAGAAAGAAGTTCTTTTGTTCTAGAAACTACCTCATCACTATCTACTTTTATAGCGTTATCTTTAATAATGCGATTTTCGATTAATTGCCATTTTAAACTATTGGCGTACTGATCGTACTCTTTTTCAATCTGGTCTTTTGTAGCATCTTTATTAGTAGATAGAATCCACTTCTTCAAAAATTTATCAGGTAAACTTAGTTTTAACTTTTTGATTAAAGCATCCGAAACATTCTTCTTAAATATTCGATCACTATCTCCCACAAACATCTTTTCTAAATCTTTGCTAACTCTTTCTCTAAAAGATTCAATGTTATCAATTTCACCTTGACCAAAAACTTTATCAAACAATGCATTGTCTAAATTGGCTGGAGAAAGTCTTTTTATTTCATTTACGGTAAGTTGAACGTCATTAGAAAATGAAGCCGCTCTTTCTTTATCAATTCCAAGCATTGCAGCCATATCAGCATCTCCTTTTGAAATTTTTCTAGGATCTATTTGAATAACATCTCCAGATTTTAATCCGATTAATTTCTTTTTAGATTTTTTGTCGTCAACAAACTCGATTGAAACAGTAGACGATTGACTAAAGCCATCTTGAACTACATTACCGTCTTTATCTAGCTCGCTGAAAGAAGCCATAATCATATCACTTTCAGAAGACTCATCAACAATTCCTAGCTTACCATATCTTTTTGCAAAGTCATTAATTTGTTTGTCAATTAGTTTTTCATCAATTTTTACCTTAAAAAAGGTGTGCTTGTCTCTACCAGGAATTTTCAATTCAAACTCAGGGGCAATTCCAATTTCATATTCAAATTCGAAATCTCCCGGATTCTTCCAATCAAAATTTATATTTTCATCCGCCTTTGGAAGAGGATTTCCTAGGATGTTTATTTCATTATCAGTGATGTGCTTTTGAATTGAATGGCTTAAAATTTTATCTATTTCTTCAGCTAGAATTGATGGACCATATTTCTTTTTAATAACAGAGGTTGGAATGTGTCCTTTTCTAAATCCAGGTAACTGAATTTGTTTTTTGTAATTTTTTAGAGAGCTTTCGTATGAACCATTGTAATCTTCATTGCTGATTTTGACTTTAAGAATGGCATTTAAAGCATCAATATTTTCTATTTTAACATCCATAATTTATTTTCTATTTTAAACCAAAAATGGTATAAGCTAAACTTATACCACTTGTAAATTGTGCGGGTAAAGGGAGTCGAACCCCCACGCCTCGCGGCACTAGATCCTAAGTCTAGCGTGTCTACCAATTCCACCATACCCGCGGTTTTTGGATTGAACCCCAAAAATGGTGTGCAAAGTTATTTAATTTTATTAAATACAAAAGTTTCACCTCAAATTTGTTCTATTAACTTTATACTCAAATTAAGCTAACTATGTTAACAGTAGACCCAATAGAACTTGGCAATCCAAAAGCACATCATTATCTACTTGGTGCGGTTGGACCTAGACCAATTTGTTTTGCCAGTACAATTGATTCAGCAGGCAATCGAAATCTTGCTCCATTTTCATTTTTTAATGTGTTTAGTTCTAATCCACCCGTTGCAATTTTTTCTCCTTCAAGAAGTGGACGAACAGGAAAACAAAAAGACACGTACAATAACATCAAAGAAGTTCCTGAAGTTGTAATTAATTTAGTTAATTACTCGATGGTAGAGCAAATGTCTTTATCAAGTTCTCCTTACCAATCAAATGTTGATGAGTTTTTGAAAAGTGGTCTTACCCCTCTTGAATCGGAGTCCGTTCGACCCTCAAGAGTTAAAGAATCGCCTGTTCAAATGGAATGCGATGTATTTAATGTCATGGAATTGGGTGAAAATGGTGGAGCTGGAAATCTAATCATGTGCAAAATCAAAAAAATTCATATTCAGGAAAATATACTAGATACAAACAATATGATTGATCAACTAAAAATTGATTTAGTTTCAAGAATGGGAGGAGATTGGTATTGTAGATCTGATAAAAATTCAATGTTTGAAATCAAAAAACCCCTTACAACCTGTGGCATTGGTTTTGATCAGATTCCTAGCGAAATATTAAACAGTACAATATTAACTGGAAACGATCTTGGAAAATTAGGTGGAATTGAACAATTGCCCAACGAAACGGATGTAAATGAACACAAACTCACTGAACTTAGTGAACTTTTCATGGAATTCGAGGACAATCAAAAACAACTAGAGGTTGTGTTACACAAAAAAGCAAAATCGCTATTAGATAAAGATTTATTGGAAGATGCTTGGAAAACATTATTGGCTTTTAACAACTAACTTATTTTTATTAATTATTAAAAAGTTTAGTTTTACTTTAAATTAATCAATCAGAATTATGAGTCTAACAATTAAAGGGCAATTGGTAAGAATATTGGATGTAGAAAGCGGGACAAGCAAAGCTGGAAAACAATGGAAAAAGCAATCATTTCTTATCAATACTGGAGCACAATACAATCCTGAAATATGTTTCCAATTATTTGGCGAAGATAAAATTCAAATGCTAGATGGTATAGCTGCTGGAGACCAAATTGAAGTTTCCTTTAACCTTTCTTCAAGAGAGTACAATGGAAGATACTTCCACAATATTGATGCTTGGAAAATCTCCAAGGAATCCATTGCAGGACCCATGCAAGATGCTGTCCAGCCAGATACCAACCTAGAACCACTTGGAGAAGATGAGGCTGACGACCTTCCGTTTTAATTAAATATGTCATTTATTGACAAATACAGCAATACATTTAAATATCTTCTTCCGAACCCTCTGACCATTGCTTTTCTACTTACTCTGTTAACGTTCTTACTGGCATTTTTCTTTTCAGATTTACAGGAAAATTTAGAAATTAAGCTTAGCAAAAACGGTGAAAACTACTCCATCATTACCACTGAAAAAATCAACTGGAGTAATGGATTAACTGTTGATTCGATTTATATCCACAAATCTGAACTTTCATCGATTACAGGCGAATATAAATCTGTTGAAACAGCACATCCCAAAAAAATCTGGTTCACAAAGTCTAAGAACAACGACTTCAACTATCATTTGGAGACTCCATCAAAACTAGAACAACTTTTCTCATTTTGGTATTCAGGACTTTGGGGGAAAGGAGGGCTTACATTTGCTTTTCAAATGATGTTGATGCTAGTACTTGGTCACGTTCTTGCTTTAAGTCCTTCTTTAGAAAGGTCCATTAATAAAATCACTCCATATTGTAATACTACTGCAAAAGCCGCTTGCTTTGTTACGTTTTTTACACTGCTCACAAGCTGGTTTAATTGGGGATTAGGATTAATTTTCGGAGCAATATTTGCTAGAAAAGTTGGAGAATTCTCCATTCGAAATAACACACCACTGAATTACGGATTAGTTGGTGCAGCAGGATACTCTGGATTAATGATTTGGCACGGTGGTATTTCAGGTTCCTCTTTAATCAAAGTTGCAGAAAATGGGCATTTTAAAGAACTTATTTCAAATACGGATTTGGTATCTCAGCTTCCTTCCTTCATTGGGTTTAATGAAACAGTTTTTTCATCAATGAATATTTTTGTAACAATTATTTTATTCATTTTACTTCCCTTTCTAATGTTTATAATCGGAAAAAAACATCCAGTACGTTCATTTAACATTTCAATTCGGGAAGATGATAATACTAATATTAAAGTTAACAACACTGGAGCTGAAAGAATTGATCATTCTAAATTCTTTTCTTCATTGATTGGTGGTATAATTGTTGTATATGCTATTTTTTTAGCTGTAACTCATCCAACAGCTAAGCAATTAAGTTTTATAACTCCAAATTATATTAATTTTTTACTCTTAGGACTAGCTATTTTACTCAATGGAAGTTTATTTCGATTTTTAAGCTCATTAGAACAGGCAATAATAGGAGTTGGAGGAATACTCATTCAATTTCCGCTTTATTTTGGGATTATGGGGATAATGAGTAGTAGTGGAATGATCAAT
Source organism: Bacteroidota bacterium (assembly GCA_036123135.1). Classification (GTDB taxonomy): domain Bacteria; phylum Bacteroidota; class Bacteroidia; order Flavobacteriales_D; family Parvicellaceae. The sequence continues at coordinate 27,924 of JAZADZ010000080.1, forward strand.
GATATCGCATCATTTTTTATTGTTATTTCCAACGAAACTACTTATCCAATATATACACTTCTAAGTGCTGGATTAGTCAATTTATTCGTTCCTAGTGGAGGTGGTCAATGGTATGTGCAAGGACCAATTGTAATTCAAACAGCGATTGAAATGGGAATTTCTATTCCAAAAAGCATTATGGCCTTAGCCTATGGAGACCAACTAACCAATATGCTCCAGCCCTTTTGGGCCCTTCCTTTACTAGGATTAACAGGACTTAAGGCGAAGGAAATTCTTCCATACACTTTGATCTTAATGCTTTGTGGACTATTCATCTTCACTATTGCATTGATTTTATTTTAATTTTACTTTACACATATAACGCAAATTCTTAGTTTATTTGTTATGAAAAATACTGCCTACTTTTGTATCGTTGCTATTTCAATTGTTACCGCTCTTATATACGGCAAAAGCCTCCTTATCCCCTTTATTTTTGCTCTTCTGCTTTGGTTTCTATCTAGAAAACTCAGGCTTACATTTAACCGAATAAAATTTGTCAATAATTTTTTTCCTTCTTGGATGAAAAACACCGTTAGCTCACTTGTTATTTTATCCTTGCTAGTAGTTATTTCAAAAATACTAACCTCCAACATCAACACATTGGCATCAGCATCTCAAAATTACGACACTAACATAGGATCTATTATAGAGTCGTTATCTCTGTATTTATCAGTGGACCTTGTTGAAACTTTAAAAGTCCAACTTGGGAACATTAATTTTGGAAATATTTTATCTCTAATATTCAACTCTTTAACTGAACTTTTCGGTAATTTATTTATGATCATTATATATGTATTATTTATTTTTCTAGAGGAAGTAAATTTTCATAAAAAACTCCTTCTTGCCTTCTCCACAAAAAACAAACAAGATAAAATCTCTACTGTAATCGATGAAATTGAAGCTTCAGTTACAAACTACTTGGGATTGAAAACTTTAGTGAGCTTAAGTACTGGTTTTCTAAGCTACTTGGTATTACTTTTCATTGGTATTGACGCTCCCATCTTTTGGGCATTTCTAATTACATTGTTAAATTACATTCCAACCATTGGATCTTTGATTGCAACAGTTTTTCCAGCGACCTATTGTCTTTTACAATTTGGAGAGCTTTATCCTTTTGTTTTGGTACTTATTTTAGTTGGACTAATTCAGATAATTATTGGAAACATCTTAGAACCAAGATTGATGGGAAATTCTCTAAATATTAGCTCACTTGCTACACTCATAACATTATCTATTTGGGGGTCAATTTGGGGGATCACTGGGATGTTTTTAAGTGTTCCTATTTCCGTAATACTCATAATTATACTTTCACAATTTCCTTCCACTAGACCTGTCGCAATAATGCTTTCTGACAAAGGGGAAATCAATTAATTTTTGAAAGAAAATAAAAACATATTCATTTTAGCAGGACCTGTTGTATTTACAATTTTATTTATCATTGGTCCTCCTGAATCTTTAAACAAGGAATCTTTTGGACTTTTATTAACTGTAATCTGGATGGCGATTTGGTGGATTACAGAGGCTATCCCTATTGGAGTAACTTCCCTACTTCCTATTGTTTTATTTCCGATTCTTGGAATTATGGATCTTTCCATTACTGCTGAATCTTATGGAAATAAAATTATTTTCTTATTTATTGGAGGATTTATCTTGGCATTAGCTGTCGAAAAATGGAACCTTCATAAAAGAATTGCTCTTTCAATAATTTCAATCATTGGAACTAATATATCCAATGTAATGCTTGGCTTTATGCTAGCAACAGCCTTTCTTTCAATGTGGATTTCTAACACTGCAACAACTGTTATGATGTTGCCTATAGCGTTATCCGTCATTGCACAATTTAAAACTGAAAATGAAGAAACTGCAATAACATTTGGAAAAGCACTAATGCTTAGCATCGCTTTTAGCGCTTCAATTGGTGGTCTTGGAACATTAATTGGTACTCCTCCTAATTTGATTTTTGCAAGTTTTGTTCAGGAAAACTATGGCATAGAAATTAGCTTTGTACAGTGGATGAAAATTGGAATCCCCATTTCATTATCTCTTCTTTTTATAGCTTGGATATATTTGACAAAATTTGCTTTCACATTTAAAACAGCTAAAGTTTCAATCAGGAAAAATGAACTTTCAAACCAGCTTAAAAAACTCGGGCCCATGTCATGTGAAGAAAAATGGGTGCTATTGGTTTTTACGGTAACAGTATTTTGCTGGATTACCCGTTCTTTTTTACTTAATCAAATCATCCCAAAAATTGACGATACAATCATTGCAATTTGCGCAGCTATTTTGCTTTTTATACTACCAAGTAATGAAAAAAATAAAAAATTAATGTCATGGAATGATGCACTTAAACTCCCTTGGGGAATACTTCTTCTTTTTGGAGGTGGATTGGCAATTGCCAGTGGATTTAAAACTACTGGACTTGCAGTGTGGGTAGGCAATCAGTTGTCAATTTTTGAAGGAATTTCACTGATTCTAATTGTCCTTTTAACGATTGCAATGGTAAATTTTTTAACTGAAGTAACGTCAAATTTAGCAACTACTTCCATGTTACTACCCATAATGGCACCTCTTGCTTTAGCTATAAATGTTGATGCTTATACTCTTATGATTTGTACAACTTTAGCTGCATCTTGTGCATTTATGCTTCCAGTAGCCACGCCTCCAAATGCAGTTGTTTTTGGATCTAAACTGCTCAAAATTTCTGAGATGGCAAAAGTTGGTTTCTGGATGAATATCTTGTCAATTGTAATTTTGACCCTTCTAGTATATTACTATTTTCCATTAGTATGGAATTAGAAGTTTTATTAAAACAAATTAACTTAATCTACAAGTTGCCAAGACCCTGTTTTAATAAGTGGCTCAGCTTGTTTGAACTTCATTTCTTTGGTTTCACCACTTTGAAGGTTGAGCACCTTAACTCTTTGATTTCTTCCAGGCCTTTTAAGAACAGAGACTGGTTGTCTTTTTTGCATACCGCCCTGGTTCTGTTGTGCCATTTGAGCATTTTGTCTAGTCGACTGACCCAAATCTTCTCGTCCAGTTTTAAGTTTGCTTAAGTCCTGTTTTGGTGGTGGAGCAGACATCTTAGACTGAGTTGAAGATTCTTTCTCATTGGGAAGCTGAGCTTTCATTAAAAATGAAATAATGTCTCTGTTGAGCTTGTCCAACATGGATTTAAAAAGTTCGTAGCCTTCTAGTTTATAAATCAAAAGTGGATCTTTTTGCTCGTACTGTGCATTTTGAGCACTCTGCTTTAGAAAGTCCATTTCTCTTAAATGCTCTTTCCATTCATTATCAATAAATCCAAGAGTTATGCTACGCTCCAAGGCAGTTATTGCTTTTAACCCTTTTGACTCGTATGCTTCCTTTAGATTAACCACAATTTTAATGCCTTTTCTACCATCAGTAAAAGGAATTACAATATTTTCAAAACTTTTAGATTGATTTTCGTATACGTTTTGAATAACAGGGAAAACACGATCTTGAATAATTTGTGATTTTCTGTCGTAAGCTTCTCTCGCAGAACGATATAATTTTTCAATTAGAACTTCTGGTTCAGCACTAACAAATTCTTCCTCGGAAAAGGGGCATTGAATACCAAAATTTCGAATAATATCAAATGAAACTCCATCAAAGTCACCACTCTCTTGAAAAGAATAAATGGTCGATTCAGAAACGTCATACAATACATTGTCTAAATCCAGTTCAAGCTTATCACCAAATAGAGCATTTTTTCTTCTTGAATAGATGGCAGTTCTTTGAGAGTTCATCACATCGTCAAATTCCAATAAACGCTTACGGATGCCAAAGTTATTTTCTTCAACTTTTTTCTGTGCTCTTTCAATTGATTTGCTAATTATCGAATGTTGGATTACCTCACCTTCTTTGTGACCCATTCTATCCATCATTTTAGCAATTCTTTCAGATCCAAAAAGTCGCATCAAGTTGTCCTCAAGAGAAACGAAAAACTGAGATGCTCCAGGGTCGCCCTGCCTTCCAGATCGGCCTCTAAGCTGTCTATCCACTCTTCTTGAGTCATGACGTTCAGTTCCAATAATTGCCAAACCGCCATTTTCTTTTACATTTTCTCCAAGTTTAATGTCTGTTCCTCTACCAGCCATATTTGTAGCAATGGTAACCGTTCCAGCTTTCCCTGCCTCAGTAACTACCTCTGCTTCTTTTTGATGAAGTTTGGCATTTAAAACTTGATGAGAAAGTTTTTTCATTTTGAGCATTCTAGAAAGTAGCTCAGAAACTTCAACTGAAGTTGTACCAACTAAAACTGGCCTTCCTTCATTCCTTAATCGTTCAATTTCATCAATTATAGCATTGTACTTCTCTCTTGCTGTCTTGTACACTAAATCTTGTTGGTCTTTTCGAATGACAGGCTTGTTGGTTTGAACAACAACAACATCCAACTTATAAATGTCCCAAAACTCTTTGGCCTCAGTTTCGGCTGTACCAGTCATTCCGGCAAGCTTGTGATACATTCTAAAGTAATTTTGGAGTGTGATGGTTGCATAGGTTTGCGATGCAGCCTCAACCTTTACATTCTCCTTAGCTTCTATGGCTTGGTGAAGACCGTCAGAGTATCTTCTTCCATCCATAATCCTTCCTGTCTGCTCATCGACAATTTTTACTTTATTGTCCATTACAACATATTCAACGTCTTTTTCAAAAAGTGCATATGCTTTTAGCAACTGATTGATAGAATGGATTCTTTCAGCCTTTACGGTGTAATCAGACATGAGCTCGTCTTTGAGTTTGAGCTGCTTATCAGGACTACTTCCACTAGCTTCAATTTCTGCAATTTTTGTTCCAATATCGGGAAGGATATAAAAATCTGGATCTTCTTGACCTGAAATTAAATCAATTCCTTTTTCAGTCAAATCAATGGTGTTGTTTTTCTCATCAATTACAAAATAGAGCACCTCATCTGCCTTGGGCATTTCTTTAGCATTGTCCTGAAGATAAAAGTTCTCTGTTTTCTGAAGTTGAATCTTTATTCCTGGCTCACTTAGATATTTAATAATTGCCTTGCTCTTGGGTAACCCTCTAAAAGACCTTAAAAGCGAAAGTCCACCCTGCTCAATTAGGGTTTTTAATTCTTTCTTATCAATGCCCTCTTGGTTGGCTTTTGCAAGTTTTGTTTTGGCCTCTGAAAGCAGCGAATTGACAAGTTTACGTTGGTGACTAACTAATTTTTCAATTTTTGGTTTTAAAACAGAAAATTCCTGTTCATCGCCTCTAGGAACAGGTCCAGAAATGATAAGCGGTGTTCTTGCATCGTCAATCAGTACGGAATCCACTTCATCAATTATTGCAAAATGATGTTTTCTCTGAACCATTGCATCGGGTTCACTAACCATATTGTCTCTCAAATAATCAAAGCCAAATTCATTATTTGTACCAAACGTAATATCCGCATTGTATGCCGCAATTCTTTCAGAAGAGTGTGGTTTATGGTTATCAATACAATCAACTGAAAGGCCATGAAATTGATATATTGGACCCATCCATTCGGCATCTCTTTTTGCTAAATAATTGTTCACAGTTATAACATGAACTCCTTTACCTGCAAGAGCATTCAAATAGACTGGAAGAGTTGCGACAAGAGTTTTCCCCTCACCAGTCATCATCTCTGCAATTTTACCATTGTGAAGAGCAGTTCCACCCATCAATTGAACATCGTAATGAATCATATTCCACACGATATCGGAACCAGCTGCATTCCAATGATTCATCCAAATAGCCTTTTCATCAGAGATGGTGATGTTTTCGAATTTTTCGGATAATTCAATGTCCATTTGACTAGCAGTTACGGTCAGCTTGCCGAACTCACAAAGTCTCCTTGCTGTTTCTTTTACAACTGCAAAGGCTTCTGGTAGAATATCCATAAGCACTTGTTCCAATTGCTCGTCTTCTGTTTTTTCAAGATTTTCAATTTCTGAAAAAATATTCTCTTTCTGATCTATGGCTGTTTGAGAGGACTGTGCTTTATCTTTTAAAGCATTGATTTTTGATGTTATTTCTAAATTGTGTTTTTCAATCCTTTTCTTAAAATCTGCTGTTTTGGCCCTGAGTTCGTCATCACTGATAGCACTAAGCTTTTCGAATTCATTGTTTATGCGCTCAACTATTGGAAGTAATTCTTGTAAATCACGTTTAGATTTATCACCAAATAATTTCTTTACTATTGTATTGAACATTTTTCAAATGTATTAACGGCTAACAAAAATAATCGATTAGTTAACATCCAATGGAATAATAGCCAATTAATTGGCTTCATAAACTATACCAGTTTTTCATTCACTGACACTATGTCGGTTGAATGAAAAAATCATTTCATTTTAGAAAACTTTCAAGAAGGAAAAATAATATGTGAGGGATGAAGATTAGTATTCGTCTTCATTAAAGAAAAAATCTTCTTTAGTAGGATAGTCGGGCCATATTTCTTCAATTGTATCGTAACTTTCGCCTTCATCTTCAAGAGCCTGTAAATTTTCAACTACTTCTAAAGGAGCTCCTGTTCTCATTGCGAAATCAATTAACTCATCTTTTGTTGCTGGCCAGGGTGCGTCCTCCAAATACGATGCTAATTCAAGTGTCCAATACATACTAAGAATTTATTTATGCTGTTTTATGGCGCAAAAATAATTTTTTTGTTGATACATCAAAATAAAATATAACTTAAAATTATTTTTTTGGATGCCATGGAATTTCATCGACGTTTAAGTCGACAGCTAATATTCTAGACAAGACAAATAAATAGTCAGAAAGACGGTTTAGGTACTGAATAATAAAGGGAGAAACATCTTCAGTTTCAGAAAGCTGAATCACAATTCGCTCACAACGTCTACACACCGTTCGAGCCAAATGACAATACGAAACAATGGTATGTCCTCCAGGAAGTATAAAACTAGTCATGGGAGTAAGATTTTTCTGTAACAAATCAATTTCTTTTTCTACAAGAAATACATCTTTTTCACAAATCTCAGGAATTGAAAAAGTTGACTTTTTATTACCAAGAGCAGATAAATTTGAACCAATTGTGAAAATTCTATCCTGCACCTCAAGTAAAAAATCCTTGTATTGTTGCTTAATGGATTGATCTTTAATTAACCCAATCCAGGAGTTCAATTCATCAGATGTTCCGTATGCATTTATTCTTAAATCAAACTTTTTTACTCTATCACCTCCAAGAAGTGAAGTTTTACCTTTATCACCCGATTTAGTATATATTTTCATTCCTGGTAGATTAAAAATTGCTCTTCAATGGTATTTAACAAAGAGAAAAGTTCCTCCTTATTTTCAATTGTTACAAGCTGAGTTCTATATTTTTTAAAATCTTGAATTCCCTTGAAATATCTTGCGTAATGTCTTCTCATTTCTAGAAGCCCCAATCGTTCTCCTTTCCAACGAATACTAAAATCTAAGTGTTCACGGACAACTTCAAGTTTTTCTTGCAACGAAGGTTCAGGGATAATAAACCCTTCATTTAAATACGTCTTAACTTCATTGAAAAACCATGGGTTTCCGATAGATGCCCTTCCAATCATTAATCCATCTACACCAAATCTATTTTTATATTCTAATGCTTTTTGTGGCGAGTCAATATCTCCATTTCCAAAAACAGGAATGTGCATTCTTGGATTATTTTTAACCTCAGCAATCAATGTCCAATCAGCTTCTCCTTTGTACATCTGAGCCCTTGTTCTTCCGTGTATTGAGATGGCCTTTATGCCTACATCTTGAAGACGTTCTGCAACCTCAACGATATATTTACTGCTGTCATCCCAACCCAATCTAGTCTTTACAGTTACTGGCAAAGATGTAGCGTTAACAATCTCCTTAGTAAGAGAAACCATTTTAGGAATATCTTGTAAAATTCCTGCACCTGCGCCTTTACATGCTACCTTTTTTACAGGGCAACCGTAATTAATGTCAATGATATCTGGATGTACCTCTTCACATAGCTGAGTAGCTTTAATCATAGAATTTATTTCAGAGCCAAAGATTTGAATACCAACAGGCCTCTCGTATTCGAAAATATCTAGTTTTTGGACACTTTTAACAGCATCTCTTATTAATCCCTCGGAGGATATAAATTCAGTGTACATTACATCGGCACCATGTTTTTTACAAAGTGCTCGAAATGGTGGGTCACTTACATCTTCCATTGGAGCCAACAACAATGGAAATTCAGTTAATTTTATGTCTCCGATATATACCAAAAAAGTACTTTTACTGTGCAAAAGTAAACTAAAGCGTTTAAAATAATGAAAAATGGATATTTACATAAAAAATCAACAGTTGAAAAACTGTTTTATTTTTTTATGCTGTGTCTCATTGGAAAGCTTTTCTTTAGTGGACTTAGTTATTATGCTTCAAATTGGATTTTTAACTGTGATTTAAACACCATTATCATTGGCAAGAATCTTGAAAGAAACACGCTAAGAGCATATAAATTCGCTGCCGTTCTCGACCAGATAGGAACATTTTTTATTCCCACACTTTTATTTTGTTATTTCTTTTCGAAATCTTTTTTAGACTATCTAACGCTAAATTCTCTAAACAAAAGCCTTGTTTTAATTGTTCCCGCTTCATTCGTTGTAATGTACTTCAGCTCAATTCTAATGCTAGAGTTTAATCAAAAAATTGATTTTTCATTTCTTGGAGATGAAATTCTCGCAAGCTTTACCGAAAATCAGAAACTATTGGAAAAGATTCATTACTCGTTTATCGGAATCTCCTACTCCAATCTTGCCGGATGCATTTTCGTTATGGCTGTTGTACCTGCCATATGTGAGGAGTTAGTATTTCGTGGAATATTACAACAGTTATTGTCAAAGTGGTTCAATAACATTCATCTAGGTATTGTTTTTTCTGCTGTTGTTTTTGCTGTTTTACATTTTCAATTTTTAAACCTACTAGCTCTTCTTTTTATAGGAATTTTCTTGGGTTATATTGTATCCATAACCAATAACTTGTGGACCTCAATTATCCTACATTTTCTGTATAATTTGATAAGTGTGTTCACTATATTTTTAGAAAAAAAATCAGGTTTTAATCTCCAGCATTTCACTGAAAAAACTCCCAACTATATATTCTCAATAGTTGGTTTAGTGAGTCTTTTGTGTCTAATAGCTCTTCTAAGAAAAAACAACCTTTTTTCTTCAACGAAAGAAAAATACTTGCAATAAAAAAGGAGCATTTGAGCTCCTTGAATAAAATAAAGAAATTTTGAGGGAGCTATTTTTCTTTGTCTTTTTTTACAGAGTAAACTACTTTGAAGGCCTCAGCCTCTTTGAGCTCATCTTGAATTTCACGAACTAATCGCATTTTAGTTTTCTTATCTACCTTGAACACATTGAAAAATTTTGAATCCCAGACTTGAGCGAACTCAGGATTTTTTCGCAGCTTGTTAAGGTATTTTCGAATCTCAGAATTATCGTTCACTAGATCATCATCGAGTTGGGTTTTGTAAAGGGGTTCGCCTTTTGCAGTGTATTCACCAGGTACTTTACCAATCCAATAATAGGCAGCCTTGACATTTTTTTCTAAATCAATGGTCTCTTTTATAGAAACCTTGTCAATTTCAAGACGTTTGGATTCTTTCTCTTTGAATACTGTTGTTACCATAAAAAAGAACAATAACATAAATACAATATCAGGAAGAGCAGCAGTTGAAATAGCTGGGTCTTTTCTTTTCTTACCTTTCGAAAATTTTGACATAATTAACGTTTATTACTGTACCGATCTGTTTTTCTCTTTCATTATCCTCTTTGGATAAACTTGTCGTATTGCAGAGATTTTTGCCTTGTCGGAATCCACTTTTTTGTTTAGTTTAGAAAATGGAACGCCAAATTTCTCAAGGCTAAGTTCGTCTCTTAAACTATTCAAACCAATCATTATCTGGTCAAGTACTTGCATGTAAATATCATAAGACGTTGCGTTATCAAGTTGAATTGACACAGTTGCACTATTGGGAAGTGCAGGAAAGGCACCAATTAAATTAACTGCTTCCAATCGACTTGACCATATTCCTCTTTCAATATTGTAAAGAGGGGCATCAGGATAAACCTTTAATACTTCATCTAATTTTAAGAGAGTATCCTCACATTTCTTTTTATTTACTTCAGTGTATTCTGGCCATCTTGGGTCACCTTTTTTATGAACATAAAAATCTCTGACGGCTTCTTTAATGTCCTCAAGTTCTGCAAATTCCTCTTCAATCGCAATTTTATCGGTTTTGGTTGCTTGGATTTGAAGAACATTAGTTTTGTTCAGCAAAATTTCCATTTCAGATTTTTGTGGTAACCTTTCCTCGTGAACCTGAGGAAGATTCATAGTAGTAGTAATTAGGAAAAAAATCAACAACAAAAAAGCGATGTCAGCCATTGAGCCAGCATTGATTTCTTCAATTTCTTTTTTAGCCATATCTAATTTTTATCTAAAATATTTAATAATCGTACCACCGATCCATCCAAATAGCGCTACAAAAATTAATATGCCTGTTGCATTAATGGCTGCACTTGCAATTTTCCAATTCTCAGGAGTATGAATTTTTTCTTCATCAAGTAACCCAGTTTCAGATGCAATCATTTCAGCTGGGACTTCAGAAGAAGAAATAAAATATACAAGAATCATCAAGACCGCAAAAATTCCAATTCCAGTAAGAATTCGTAACGCTTTTTGGCGATCAATAACAGCTAAATAAACAAAACCACCCAAAACAATTAATACCGCTAAGATTAATATTGTATTTGTGAAACCAATAACTAGTGAGACATCACTCCAGAGGGTTTTACTTTTTTCTTCAGCAATTTCAGCTGTTCTAGTGGTGATGTGCTGATTTAGTTCACTAGAGGTCATTTCTTTGTTCAACTCAAGATCTTTTGCTTCTTTAATGGCCCACTGTTCTTGTTGCTCGTAGCTCATCTCAGCAGGGTTGTCGTCTCCCATTACCATGACAGTAAAAAGCACGCCTAAAAATATTATCAGGGCAGTTATTGATTTAAGTACTATATTTTGAGTCTTAGTATCCATAATTATTTTAAATTATTGTTTACAGAACTACTTAGATGATACTTCGTGCTTAACTAAAATATCTATCAAAGAAATTGATGCATCTTCCATCTGATTCACCAAAGAATCAATTTTTGATACAATGTAGTTGTAAAAGATTTGAAGAATAATTGCTACGATCAATCCAGAAACAGTTGTAATAAGTGCTACTTTAATACCACCAGCCAATTCATCTGGTTTCGCCTCGCCCTTAAGCTCGATGATATCAAAAGCTTGAATCATACCGATTACTGTTCCCATGAAGCCAAGCATTGGGGCAAGCGCAATAAACAAACCAATCCAAGAAAGCCCTCTTTCCAACAATCCCATTTGAACACCACCATAAGAAACGACAGATTTTTCTACCATTTCAACACCTTCAGAACTTCTTTCTAATCCTTGGTAAAATATACTTGCAACTGGACCTCTGGTGTTTCTACATACGTCTTTAGCAGCATCAACTCCACCATTTGAAAGCGCAGCTTCGATTTGATTTAATAAATCTTTAGTATTGGTAGTTGCTAAATTAAGGTATATAATCCTCTCAATTGAGAGTGCAAGACCAAGTATCAGTGCAATTAAAACAAAAGACATAAACAACGGTCCACCTTCAATAAATTTGAGTTTAAGTGCTTGAGAAATACCAGCTGATTCCTCTGAAGATTCTTCAGTCACAACTTCTTCTTCAGCTACAACTTCCTCTTCAGCTACAACTTCTTCATTCACAACTTCCTCTTCAGCTACAACTTCTTCAGTCATAACTTCTTCTTCAACAGTTAATGAGTCTTGTGCAGAAAGGCTACTCATTGATAAAATTCCGAATACTGCAATTAATGCAAATACTTTTTTCATAATTATGATTTCTTATAAGTTTTTAAATCTGTAAAGTAACAGAGCTATCTCTGTTAAAATAATTTGGTTGCCAAAATACAAAAATTTAACGTTGTAAATATAATTTTATTTTAGGAATTCAATTTAACGGCTAAAAGACTAAATTTCTCCTGAAATACTTTCTAAAAAAGCTGTTCTTATTGAAGCTACATCTTCAAATTCAGCTAGCAACATCATAAGTTTAGTTAGCACCGATTCTATAGTCATATCGCGAGCACTGATAACACCAAATTTTTTAAGCATAGCGCTTGTTTCATATTTTCCCTGATCAACGCTTCCAGCGTTACATTGAGTAGCGTTGACAAGAAGCTTTCCAGAATAAACAGCATTTTCAATAGATTTTAAAAACTTTTTATTTGTTGGGGCATTTCCAGCGCCAAATGTCAATAATACCAATGCTCTAACTTTCGATGATGAAAGCTGTTTTTCCAACAAGACATAGTCCATTCCAGGAAAGAGGTAAATTATTTCGATTGCGTTTTCAAACTTTGAAAAATAGAACACTTTTTCGTTTGTATTAGGTAACAAATATTGGTAATTGTATTTAATATCAATACCAGCTTCAGCAAGAGTAGGGTAATTGAATGACTTAAAAGCCTCAAAATCTTCAGTGCTTATTTTTGTTGTTCTGTTTGCTCTGTAAAGCTGATATTCAAAATAAATGGCAACCTCCTGGACAATTGGTTTCTTGTTTTTTTTTGCTGAAGCAATTTCAATTGCAGTAATTAGATTTTCTTTGCCATCGGTTCGAATGGTTCCAATTGGCAACTGTGAACCGGTAAAAATAATTGGCTTATTCAACCCCCTAAACATAAAGCTTAAGGCACTGGCAGTGTAAGCCATTGTATCTGAACCATGCAGCACAACAAACCCGTCGTAGGCTTCAAAATTTTTCCAAATAAAATCACCCATCTTTTTCCATGACGAAGTGTTCATGTTCGAAGAATCTATTGGTCTTTTGAAAGAAACTGCGTCGAGCGAACAGTTAATTTTATTGAGCTCAGGAATTTCCTTTGTAATGTGGTTAAAATTGAATGGACTTAACATTCCGGTTGAAGGATCTGTAATCATTCCAATTGTTCCACCAGTATACAGAATTAATATTTTAGGTTTACTCAAGGATTTAAAAAATAAAAAGCACTGGCATCAACACCAATAATCCGTCCAATATAAAAGAATAGTACCAATCAGGACGTATTTCAAAGGAAAATATGAGAATTATTGCAGAAAATATGCAGTACCAAGCCATTTCTAGTTGATCTTGAAAAAGCCAAAAAATAACACTTAGTATTAGTAAAATAAAAATGGCTAAGCAAACTGCAAATCGTATTCCAATAATTTGAGGAATTGTTTTTTTGGAGGAATCGTCAACGACCATATCTCTCACATCAAATGGTATCGTTATTGCCAAAACATAAAAACCGCTTGTAATTATAAATTTCCAAGATGGAAAGTAAAAACTTTCGGAAAATAAATCGGGAATTAAAACAGTGACAAATCCCCATGAAATTGAAATTAGAAAAATTTTCAAGCCAGGGATGTTTCTGAAAGAAAGTCCAAAAAAAGGCAAACGGTAAAACGTTACTACCAGCAAAAAAGGAAGAAAGTACAACAGTTTCTTAAAACTGATAGAAATTAGAATTGAACAAGAAAATACAATACATATTATTGTAATAAACGATAACATTTTTTGGTTGGAATGCAACCATCTATGCTTTTGATCGGATAAATTGAGTTGATTTGCTTTTAATATTCTTTGGAAGTTATATGCACCAAGAGTAATAAAAAAGGAAAGCAGCAGTGCATCATTATGTACACAACCATAAATCATTTTAGAATTGCAAAATGTTAACCCAACGGCACCAAATGCAATCCAGAAATTACCATACGTTAGCCAATAGTAAAGCCATTTCATCGATTAAGGACAGGAATTGTTTTTTTGATGTATAAATGTAGCTACAAGGACAGTGACAACACTTGAGAGACCTCCAAGAAATGCAGATGATGTTTTTCTGTAGTTTTTTACTCTATTGAAACCTCTTATGTAAAAATTATTACTTAAATAATTTGACACGGAAGCATAAATTTTTCTTACTCTTCTATTTGGAAAACCAATAAATACACTGGATAAAAAAGGAGTGACAATTGAAATAACTGAAGGTGAGTCATTAAAATACCCTTTACAAGTTGCATTTTTAAACTCGTAAGTATCAATTAATGAACTTGTTAAGCCAAACCCAATACCCAACAAAAAATGAAATTTTCCATTAAATCTTTTAAAGGCATCTTGCTCTCCTAACACAAACATTTTCATTTGATTTTCTGAAAGATTGTTTCCATTGGTCTTGTCCTGCTTGTAGTATACTTTTGTTTCATTTAGGTTGTTTGTTAGAGAATAAATTAACCTCAAAGGATAACGAATGATTTTAATTTTATCATCAGCTACTTTTTTATTGAAATATAAAAACTGCTGATCTTCATAAGAAAGCTCTCCAGCTAGACTTTTCCCAGTTATTAATGCTAGACTATCTTGTGAAAAAGAAGTATTTACAATACCCAATAATAAAATTTTGAGTACAAAAAATGCATGAAATTTAATGCCTGATTTTTCCATTCATTCAAAGTTAATGCAACTGTTGGAATCTTAACTTAAATTTTGTCTAACTTATTTAATTAAATTCCCATTAATAAGTGTTTCAAATAACATTTTTAGTAAATACATTTGCAAAAAAAACACCATGTACCAAAAATCGTTTTCAAAAAGACACATTGGAATCACTAGTGAAGATCAAAAATACATGCTTTCTACTGTAAAAAGCAGTTCAATGTCTAATCTTGTGGATGAAACGATACCCAATAACATTAAATCAAACAACGATTTGCATGTTGGAGAATCAATGACTGAAAAAGATTACCTATCGCACATCGAAAAAATTGCTAAAAAAAATAAATTATTCGACTCCTTTATTGGGCAGGGTTACTACGGAACAGAAACACCATCTGTTATTTTGAGAAATGTTTTTGAAAATCCTGGTTGGTACACTGCATATACTCCTTATCAAGCTGAAATTTCTCAAGGTAGATTAGAAGCGCTATTAAATTTCCAAACTATGATTTCTGACCTTACTGGAATGAAATTATCGAATGCTTCTTTGCTTGATGAAGGAACTGCTGCCGCTGAAGCGATGTTGATGTTCTTCCACATGAGAACTAGAAAGCAAGAAAAGCAAGGGGTGAATAAGTTTTTCGTATCCAATTCTATTTTTACTCAGACCAAAGAAGTAATTCAGTGCAGGGCTGAACCTCTAGGAATTGAACTCATCTTTGGTAACCCAGATAATTGTTCAATTGATAATTCCTTTTTTGGTGCTATTGCACAATACCCAGATAAATTGGGCAACATTACCAACTACAAAGAACTCGCAGAAAAATGCCATATCAACGATGCAAAGCTTGCTGTTATTTCAGACATTCTAAGTCTTGTTCTTCTTGAGTCACCTGGAAGTTGGGGAGCTGATGTTGTAGTTGGGTCAACTCAGCGTTTTGGAGTTCCCATGGGATATGGAGGACCTCACGCTGCATATTTTGCGTGCAGAGAAGAATACAAAAGATTTATTCCGGGCAGAATTATTGGGATTTCTATTGACAGCTATGGAAATAAGGCCCTAAGAATGGCTCTTCAAACTAGAGAACAACACATCAAAAGAGGAAAAGCAACTTCCAACATATGTACCGCCCAAGCACTTCTTGCTGTAATGGCAAGCATGTATGCTGTGTACCATGGTCCTGAAGGGTTGAAGCAAATAGCAATGGATGTCTCTGAAAAAGCAAATGCTCTAAAAAATGCCTTGTCTAGTGCTGGTTTTTCTGTTCTAAACGAAAGCTGCTTTGATACTGTAAGTATTGATGCAGATTTAAAAATTTTAGAAAAAGTTCTTCTAAAGGATAAAATAAATATTGGGTACTACAAAGATAGCTCTACTGCTGTGATCAGTATTGATGAAACAACAAGCTGGAGTCAAATTAAAAAACTATGTAATTCGTTAAGTAAAGCATGTGATGTCGAAATAAATCTTAAAAAAGATACCGACTTTAAAGTGCCACTTTTAAGAGATGACAAGATTTTAACGCACCCTGTTTTTAATTCCTATCATTCCGAAACCGAAATGATGAGATACCTTAAAAAATTAGAAAACAAAGATTTATCATTGACTCATACCATGATTTCACTTGGTTCATGTACAATGAAATTGAATGCCGCATCTGAAATGATGCCCATATCTATTCCTGAATTTGCGAATCTACACCCATTTGTTCCAATTGAACAAGCAGAAGGATATCAAGAGATTTTTAAATCTTTGACTAAAGATTTATGTGATGTTACTGGATTCGATGCAATCTCCCTTCAACCCAACAGCGGAGCTCAAGGTGAATACGCCGGTCTTATGGTCATTAGAGCTTTTCACAGAAGTAACAATGAGAGCAATAGAAACATTTGTCTAATTCCAAGCAGTGCACATGGTACCAATCCAGCTAGTGCGGTTATGGCTGGAATGAAAGTTGTCTTGGTACAATGTGACGAAAATGGAAATATTGATGTTGAAGATCTCAAATCTAAAGCATCCGAGCACGCTGAAAATTTAGGTGCTCTTATGGTTACCTATCCGTCAACCCACGGAGTTTTTGAAGAAGCCATAATTGAAATCACTAATATTATTCACGAAAAAGGCGGTCAAGTTTATATGGATGGAGCAAACATGAACGCCCAGGTAGGATTGACTTCTCCTGGCTTAATTGGAGCTGATGTTTGTCACCTAAATTTACATAAAACTTTTGCAATTCCTCACGGAGGTGGTGGTCCAGGAATGGGGCCCATTGGTGTTGCAAAGCATCTCACTCCTTTCTTGCCCGGAAATCCAATTGTGAAAACTGGTGGAAAACAACCGATAAAATCTATTAATTCTGCTCCATTTGGAAGCAGCTTAATTTTAATTATTTCGTACGGATACATTAAAATGCTTGGTTCACATGGATTAAAAAATTCAACTGAATGTGCAATTTTAAACGCAAACTACTTAAAAGAAAAATTAAGCTCTTCTTTTGATGTGTTATACACTGGTCCAAATGGAAGAGTTGCTCATGAAATGATCATTGACTGCAGAGGTTTCAAGCAATCTTCTGGAGTTGAGGTTGAAGACATTGCTAAGCGACTAATTGATTATGGATTTCATGCTCCAACAGTTAGTTTCCCCGTGCCTGGAACCATGATGATAGAACCTACTGAAAGCGAAGCACTTGTGGAGCTAGACCGATTTGTTGAAGCTATGCTAGGAATTAGAGAAGAGATTAAAGAAATTGAAGATGGAATATATCCCAAGGACGATAATGTACTTAAAAACTCCCCACATACAGCTACATCACTCTTAAATGAATCTTGGAATCACAGCTATTCAAGGTCCAAAGCTGCATATCCAATCAAAAACCTATTGGAAAATAAATATTGGGTTCCTGTAGGCAGAGTTAACAATGCTCATGGAGACCGTAATTTAATTTGTAGCTGTCCTCCAGTGGAAGAATATCAAGAGGAAGCAACCTTATAGATTTTTCAATGTTATTTTAATAGTAACTATGGAATCTAAATATTTGGAATTTTAGATAGAATTATTTTTATTTGCATTCCTTACATAACCCTTAAAGTATTAATCAAAAATAAAAACAATGAAGAAAATTTACTTAAGTATTTTATCTGTTGCAATTATCTCAGGGTTAAATGCACAGTATAAAAAAAGTGAAGGTCCTGTTGCACGTTCTATTGAAAGAAGTGAAATTAAGCCTATCGCTAACAACGCTGTTAACCAGCAAAAAACAGTCATTTATTCTAATACATTCGCTAACCCAGCTGATTGGGTAATTGCTCACGATCCGACTGCATGTTCATTGGACTGGCAAATTGGTCAAATTGATTGCGCAGGATCGTATCCAATAGCATCAATTCTTTCAACTTCTGCTTCTGATGGATGGGCTGTTGTCGATTCTGATGCTTACGGAGGTGCAACTGGTGGTAGTGAAGTTGAAGACAGCTGGCTAACAATGGCTAATCCTGTTGATTTGTCTTCCTACACTAATGTTGTTGTTGAGTTTGAAACTCAATATAGAAGATACAATTACGAACAACCATATATTGTTGTTGGTATTGGCGATGGTGCTGGAAACGTAACTTGGCCAGATCTTGATCCAGATACTGATATTTCAGCATTGACTAATGTTTTCAAACCTCTTGATGTTCCAAATAGTGCTGCTACTGCAAATCCAGAACTTATTCAAGTTAACATCAGCCCTGCACTTGTTGGATTAACACCAACTGAAGCAGCTGATATCTACATCAGATTCCACTGGACTGGTACTTGGGGTTACGCTTGGTTTGTAGATGATTTTGCTATCATTGAGCAGCCAGATAACGATGTTCAAACAACTACAGCATACATTGTTGGTGAAAACAACAATGGTGTTGAATATGGAAGAACACCTGTTAACCACGTAGATCCTAACTACATTATGGGTGCAAACATTTTCAACTTTGGTGCAAACGATCAAACCAATGTTGTAATGACTGGAGACTTTGGATCGTTCTCAAACAGCGTTAGTGTTTCTGTTTTAGCTGCAGGCTCCGATACAACTGTTGAAACCACTGAAGCCTTAACTCTTTCAACTGGTTTGTATGAAGGCGATTACACTTCAGTTTCTGATCAAGAAACTTCAGGTGCATCAACTTTTGCCAACAATCTTTATGAAAGAAATTTCGAAATCACAACTGATATTTATTCTCAAGATGGTATCGGTGTTCACCCTGCTGGTTATGATGATTTAACTTCTCTTGGTACGTCATCTTTCACAGATGGTTCGGACGGATTAGTTCTTGCAACGCTATACCACGTAAAGCAAGCTCAGGACGTTTCTGGACTCAGAATTATGCTAACTTCAACTGGAAATACTGCTGGTGGAGAAATTATTGCTTCTTTGAAAGATACAGCAGCTTTTTGGGCTGGTGACATGACAAATATTGTCGAAGCAAGTACTTACACGGTAACACAAAACGATGTTGACAACGGTTACGTTGATATATTCTTTGACCAAGTAGTAAATGCTCCTGCTGGAGTGTATTATGCTGCAGTTGAATTGTACAGCTTTGGAAATTCTAGTGACATAAGAGTACTAGATGATAGAACTGTTGCTCAGCCAGTAGATGCAAGTGCAATATATATCCCTGGGATGCAATCTTACACTAACGGAACAGCAATTGCTATCCGACTATTAGTTGGAAATGGTTGGGGTGTAGGTGTTGATGAAAACGCTATTGAAGGTGTATCTATCTTCCCTAATCCAACTGAAGGCATCATTACCATTACAAACAATAACAATGACCAAAACACAATTGTTGTATATGATGTAATTGGTAAAGTTGTTTCAACACAAGTGGTTAACAACGCTACAACTATCGACTTATCATCCAATGGAACTGGAATCTACCTAGTTGAGGTATCCAATTCTAACGGAAAAACTGTTGAAAGAGTAGTAGTTAAGTAATTTTTCTATTGTTGATATTTAAAAAGGCAGCCGAGGCTGCCTTTTTTTGTCACAAACTTTTCGATTGAATTTCTGTCGTTTTGGTTGAATTCTAGTACTGTTGTTTAAATGAATTGATTTCATTAAATTTACTTTAGCTAAAAATTAACCACTAAATAATAATACATGAAAAAAGTTTTACTCTCACTATTAGCCATAACAACATTTGTTTTAGCTAATGCTCAGATTGTTGTAAGAGGAGTAAGCCCTGCATCAATCGCAAATAATTTCGACTTTACCTGGGCAGATCCAGGCGGAGGAGATTGGGCAAGTCCCGACTTTAACCAACCAAATACGTTCGTTGAAGATACATTAATGATTGTTGATGATGGTACAACGGGTCTGAATCCTCAAGGCAACCCTCTTTCTGCTGAAGGGTGTAACCCCCTAATTAATGACTTAACAGGGAAAATTGCTGTATGCTATAGAAATACCTGCCAGTTTGGAACAAAAGCCTTAAATGCCCAAAATGCTGGAGCACTTGCAATTATAATTATCAACAGAGATCCTGAAGCAATTGGGATGGCCGGAGGTGACGACGGAGCCAATGTTACTATTCCAGTTGTCATGCTTTCAAGTGTTGATGGCGCAGCTCTTGTGAACGAAATGCAAAACGGACCTGTTGTAGTATTCATGGGAAATAAACTAGGTCTATATCCCAACGATGGTGGAACTAACTCAGCCAGTTGTATGATTTCTAAATATGGATCTCTTCCAAAAGATATGGCCGATAATGGTTATACTTTTGATCTTGGAATGCAATTTGCAAATCTAGGTTCTGCAGATAATGATTTTTACGCAGTAGCTTCTGTGACTGGTCCGTCCGGAACAGTATATTACGATTCCATTGCTCCAATAAACATGCTTTCTGGAGATACTTCATTCATCTTCCCTGGAAATCAAACTTCATTTGCTCCTATGACTAATAGCCTTTGGGACAATGGACTTCACACAGTAAGATATGATATTGGGATAATTGGTCAAACTGACGAAGACACTTTTGACAACACGGTAAGCTCTGATTTTTACGTCACCCAAGACGTACTTTCTCTAGCAAGAGAAGATGCATCAACTACAGTTGTTGCCAATTCCTATCCTCAAAACCATACTTCAAGCTACCAAGCTTGTATGATGTTACAGGATGTTTACCCAAACACCAATACTGGGGTTGAAGGAATTTATTTTGCTCCTTACAACAGTGGTGTAAGTGAAAGTCTTGATGGAATTTATTTACAGGGAGAAATTTACGAGTGGGATGATGCTTGGGTAGATCTTTCTGGCGGCTGGGCAACAGTTACTTTTGATGTGCTTTCTGCAGTCGGTGACTTTGATTGGGACGGAACTTCTTCATCAGTGAATGGTGAAGTGGTTTATGCTCCATTAAATAGCCCCGTCATATTAAACGATAACCAAAGATATCTAGTTTGTTTGAACTCGTTTGCTAATGACTCTATAGGTTTTGGATATGACAACAATCCTGATTACAATGCAAATATTTCCATATACCAACAACCAATTGGAGCACTAAATATTGATGCTGCAACATGGTATACTGGATGGACAAGTGCAGATGCTGTTTCATTAGGACTAAAGATAGCATACGATGTCAATGTTGTTGAATTGGAAACCATTGAAGGAATCGTATATCCGAATCCTGCTTCAGACAATTTAACTATTTCTCTAGAAAAAGGAAATGGCTTTGCTAACTTATCTGCTTATGATATTACAGGAAGATTAGTTTTATCAAACAATGTAAATACTGACGGAGGAATTATTCCTATTGATTTATCTAACTTTGATAATGGTAATTACATCTTTAGTTTAAACTTCGATGATGGAAAAAGAAGTAACTTTAACGTTGTAATTGTGAAATAATAATTCTTATCTATTGCTTGAAAAAAGCCACTTTTAGTAAAGTGGCTTTTTTCTTATAATTTTTCCTTAAACTGACGAAGAAATTTTGATACGTAAACAAAATTATTGAGCTCCTCAACGTTAGTATTCAAAATTGAATCTTTATCTCCAACCCAGTAATTTTTACCCTCAAAAATAAACATGATATTTTCACCTATTTCTAATACAGAGTTCATGTCGTGAGTAATTACAACTGTAGTCATTTGAAACTCTTCAGTAATCTCTTTAATTAGCTCATCTATAACAATAGCTGTTACAGGATCTAAACCGGAATTGGGCTCATCACAAAATAAATATTTTGGATTCATTGCAATTGCCCTAGCGATAGCAACTCTTTTCTGCATTCCCCCACTGATTTCAGCTGGGAATAAATCATTTTTATTGACTATGTCCACTCTATTTAAACAGAAATTAGTTCGGTCTATGATTTCTTCAGGAGAAAATTCTGAAAACATTTTCAAAGGAAATGCTACATTTTCTTCAACAGTTAAAGAGTCAAAAAGAGCACCACTTTGAAAAAGCATACCAATCTCTTTTCTAATTTTTTTTCTTTTTTTCGCGTTAATTCCCCTAAAACTTCGTCCATCGAAAATAACATCTCCTTGATCAGGTTCAAGAAGACCTACAATACACTTTGTTAGCACAGATTTTCCCGATCCACTTTTC
>JAZADZ010000081.1:0-5710 GCA_036123135.1 Bacteroidota bacterium
AAAGATTTTTCCAGCAATTTGATTGGGTAAATGATCGCTTTCGTTTACCTCTTTGTCTGTTAAATCATCGTCTAATTCAAGCTCAGCTGCAATTTTTTTGTCTCTAAGGTGATTTTTCATGGCATAGCAATAATTAGAAATCATTTTGGCAAAAAAGGATCTTTGTGTTGTATCTCCTTTAGGTAAAAAAGTATCGACCTTTAAAGCCAAATTTCTCGACGTATTGACCAGTGCACCTAAGAGCTTTCTTCCTTCCCACCAGCGGTCGTATGCAGTATTGGTACGAAATACCAAGAGCAATCCTAAAACAAAACCAATCAACGAGTGAATGGCAATAGTGCTTCGAAGCTCGGTGTAGTGCAGCTCAACGTACACTATTGCAAGTGAATACAATCCATACAACACTAAAACGTATGCCATTTTACGTAAGGTGTCGCTCTTGTGGAATTCGAAGATTAAGCTGAACCAATCTTTGGGGTTGTATTTGATCATGGGTTAAAATTTATTCCTATATGTAGTTGTACATTAGCTGTACTAAAATAAAAATGTTTGCCCAACAAATGAATTTTATCAGTGAAATATAACAAGCAGAGATAATCAATACATCCAATAAAAAATTGGGTTAGAATAAATGATATAAATTATTCTTTTACACCAATTCCAACAAAAACACCTACCGCTCCCCATGCGTTGGGTTGTTCAACTAGACCATAAACTTTTTCAAGTGCTTTTTTATTTTCGTCTTTTTTATCGTCTGCTATTTGCTCTAGCTTGAATCCTGTTGTAATGTCTAGGAAGTTTTTCATTCCAATGTCACTTGAAGTTATCGGAACAACCAATTGTTTTACGTGCTTGAACCCGGCTTCGTTGAAATAGCTGCTAAATTTTCTTCCCACAAAACGATCTCCGCCATTTTTACGTTGGTTTTGCGCTGCAGCTTTGGTAAAAGAAGTAAATTCTTCTAGCTCTGGATGAACCATCAGCCATCCATCGTCCACATCAGCTACACAATAGATTCCACCAGGCTTAAGCACTTTAAGTACATTTTTGAGTGCTTTTATTGGGTGTTCTAGGTGCTGAAATAAAAATCTAGAATAAATGAAATTGGCGCTATTCTCCTCTTGCCTTAGATCGTATACATTTCCCGTTTGAAAAGACAAATTAGCAAGTGGATTTTTTTCATTGTTGGCGTTTGCTACTTGGATCAACGCTTCACTAATGTCTATTCCCAACACTTCGCCATTTGGAATCATTTGGGCCATTGCGCTCGAAGTTATTCCAGGTCCACAAGCAAGATCAATGGCTTTCATGCCGTCTTTTAATCCGCAATCTTTCCAGAGTTTTCTTTCCAAGTCTAGTGCAATGGAGGCTTGTCTTGAAAGTCTTTTGAGCTCTTTAGAGTTTTCATCAAAATTGCCAAAGGCGTAGGTGCCTGCCTGGTTGGTATTTTCCATAATTAGTGTTGTTGTTTTATGCTATTTACCCATTTATCGGTAACATGGGAAAATCGTTTGGATAAAATTTTAAGTAGATTCAAGTTAAGCTTTTGAGCTAGGCTAGGGTGTTTTTTAGTTAACCGCAGGTAGGAGAATTTTGATAGCTCAAGTAGCTCAGTGTTTTGTACTGCTACAGTATTGGCTAGCTCAAGCGCATTTACAAAAGCCGAGAGTCCAAAACAGTGGCCACTTCCAAGATAGCCTAGCGAAAATTCTTTATCATTTTTGTGAATAAACACCTCTACTTTACCTTCCAAAACAATGTACAGGGATTCCCCCCAATTGCCACGATTGGTAATGCTGTTCCCTTTTTTTACTTCAATAAGTGTTCCCTGAGCCATAACAATTTCTTTTTCCTTTGAAGAAAAACCTTCTAAGAGCGGAATGCCATAATCACCCAACGTGTTGGAAAAGTATTTCCATATGATATCCTCATCGACTAAATTTCTAAAAATGTGACGAATTTTAACTTTAAAGTTTTTGGCAAACCAGTCTGAGCTGGTGGTATCATTTGGTAGCGCTCTGGCATAGCGATAAAATGGAGATTGAATGAATTGATAGTGCTGTACATCTTCCAACACATTTACCAATGGAACCCGGTACCCAACGTCTTCATCTGTTATGTTTTCTTTGTACCTACGGTACCCCAACATTTCATAAAGCTGAACCAAAGATGGTGCGCAATTGCAAAAATCGAACTGTACTCCTCTTTCTCTTCCATATTTGTAAGCGCTTCCAAGGAGTATTCCAAGAGCGGAGGAGTTTCTCTTTTTGGCATCAATCATTAGCTTTCCAGAAAGGCAAATGGAAGAGGGGTTGAATGCTAAAAATTTTTCAAGTCCATAATCTTTGATTTCTGTGCTTGTAATAGAAGTGTCAGATGAGAAAAAAGTTCTCAAACATGCAAATACTCCATCGTCGTCTTCAAGAAAAAATTGCACAGCATCGTCGTCTCTGTGGTCTTTAAGCAGCTGCTTGTTGTGATCAACATCTTTGATGGTTTTCCCCATTTCTTGGATGTATATTTTGTAGCGAAAGGCATAAATGGCTTGAAGCTGCTCGTTGTTTTGAGCAATTTTGAAACGAATGTTGGAATTTCCCATGATTTCTTATATTTCAATATTAATCAAATTTTTTAATCCATGAATTCATTTGAGCTCAATTACGACGGAAATTTACGTACAACTGCTTTACACGTAGATTCTGGGCAAACCATTTCTATAGATGCTCCAAAAGACAACCATGGGTTAGGAGAGTGTTTTTCACCAACAGATTTAGTTTGTACATCACTTGCTAGCTGTATGCTTACTATTATGGCAATTGCTGCCAATAAACACGGAGTTGACATTAAAGGAACAAAAGCTTCAGTTACAAAAACAATGGTTAGTGACCCAAGGCGTATAGGCAAAATTGACGTCACCCTTTTTTTTCCCAAAGCGTATTCCAAAAAGATGACAACCATTCTTGAACGTTCTGCATTAAACTGTCCCGTACATAGAAGTCTTTCCAATGATGTGGTTAAAAATGTACATTTTGTATATGCCTAAGATGGCAATTGTCACTAAATATTTAAGTTATATTTACATTCTTCTTTGTTTTTCTAGATGAAAAAGTGTTTCATTATATCACTGAGTTTACTGCTGTGCCTTTTTTCTCAAAGCTGGTTTTCGCAACAGCTATCTAATCTATTTTCTGAAAAAGGTGAGGTATATTTTTCATTTGATTATCCAGGGAAAAGTAAGCTGAATTCACTCTCCAAAATTATATCAATCGATCATAAAACCAATACTAGCAGAGTGTATGCCTATGCCAATAAAAAAGAGTTCAAGGAGTTTATAAAGCTGGGAATTAACTTCAAGGTGGTTAAAAAACCACTTTTTAGCTACGTTTCTCATAAAGGAGCAAAAAATAACTGGGATTATTATCCTTCCTATCAAGAGTATGAGGACATGATGCAAGATTTTGCCGACACCTATCCAAGTCTGTGTAAATTACACAACCTTGGAACGTTGAGTTCTGGAAGAAAAATACTTGCTGTTCAGATTTCTGACAATGTAGGTGCAAAAGAAAACGAACCTTCATTTTTATACACTTCCTCAATGCACGGGGATGAGCTTGCAGGATATGTACTCACCTTACGTTTAATCGATCAGCTGCTTAGCGAGTATGGATCAAATCCAATCCTCACCAACTTGGTGAACGAAATTGATATTTGGATCAATCCATTGGCCAATCCTGATGGTGCTTATGCAGGTGGCAATCAAAACGTATGGGGAGCAACACGAAACAATGCCAACTGGGTTGATTTAAATAGAAATTATCCAGACCCTGAGGATGGTCCTCATCCAGACGGCAATCCTTTTCAGCAAGAAACCGAAATCTTCATGGGATTAGCCGATACTATAAATTTTACTCTTTCAGCCAACATGCATGGGGGGGTAGAGGTGTGTAATTATCCATGGGATACATGGGGAAATTTAACTGCCGACGATTCATGGTGGCAATACATATGCAGTGAATATGCAGACTCTTGTCAAGCAAATGGACCAGGAGGGTATTTCAATTACCTCAATGACGGCATAACCAATGGTTGGGATTGGTATGAGGTGAATGGTGGAAGACAAGATTACATGAATTATTTTCGACGGTGTAGAGAGCTAACCCTTGAGCTTTCTGACGATAAAACACCTAACCCCAATGATTTACCGCAGCTCTACACTGCCAATTATCCTTCAATGGTTAATTTTATGGAGCAAGCTTTATTTGGTATAAGAGGGATTGTAACCGACAGTATAACTGGATTTCCTCTAAGTGCAAAAGTAGAAATTACTGGACACGACATAGACAGCTCTCACGTATATTCCTCGTTGCCGGTTGGAAACTATCACAGATATCTTTACCAAGGCAATTACAATCTTACATTTTCTAAATTGGGTTATTATCCAAAAACTATCGCTGCATCCATTCAAAACAATGCAACTATTTTTCAAGACGTACAGCTTGTTCCAATGGGACCAGTGGCTTTGACCAATTTAAATTCAGCTGTTTTTTTACAAGCCAGTCCAAATCCAGCCAACCAGTTGGTTAATATTTCATATAACTCCACAGAATTTACAATACAAAATCAGCTTTTTCTTTGGGATGACCTTGGAAGAGTAGTACAAAAAATAAGTCTAATCGGTAATTCTGGTTCCATAGAACTCTCTACAGATCATCTACCTTCAGGAATGTATTATTATGGTTTTTCAGGAATGCACTACAGTTCCTGTAAAAAACTGATGATTGCTAGATAGGGAGACTAGTTGACTGAACCTTTATATTTTCGAATAATTTCCCCTGTGTGCACACTAATTTCAGTGAAAGTCATGGTGGTATTATTTTTTTTGAGCGAAAAAATAAATACGATATGATTTTTTGCAATGCCCAATCCGTATGAAGAGGTTTGTAATCCAAGTTTTCGCGCAATCTCGATTAACTTCTCATTTGAAATGAAAATGCTATTGTATTTATTTTTAGAAAGTGCTGGAAATTCAGTGTCTACTATAATGTTTCCTAAGCTGTCCAATACAATTCTAGAGCAACAATATCGTATAGCTGAGCAAGTATCACTTAAAACGTATCTTAAATCGTATTTTGGAGCTACCCATTTGTACTGCTTTACCTGTGGATCTGCTTGTACCAATTGCTTGTAATTGATAATTTCTCCACCATCAAAATGTATTTTTTCAGCTAAAGCAGCTCCAAGTTTTTGAGTTAAATGCTCTGATAAACTCCGCTGGATGTACTCAGGTAAAACGTTAATTTCTTGAAATTTTTCTGGAGAATATCGTAAGGAATAGGTTGTGGTCTTACACCTTTTGGTACCATTTTGAGCCACCAGAGACGAAAATGAAATAGCGCAACAACACAGTGCAAATACGCAGCGAAGTTGTAATTTTTTAAGCATACCAATCTTCATTAACAAAAGTTAATATACAATTTAGTTGGTCAACAGACAGAAAGTATTTTTCAATTGATCAAGTAGCTACTATTCTTGCAGAATGGGAATAAGAGTGTTATAGTACCTTGTTGCTATAAATTCAGCACCAATTTCATTGTAATGGACATCGTCTGCGAGCATAGCATCCGTAAAACCAGTGAACATATCAACTAAAATCACACTAGAAGTTGAGGTGGTTTGATCTGAAGAAATGGTAACTAAGTCGAGTTTTAAT
>JAZADZ010000082.1:0-13684 GCA_036123135.1 Bacteroidota bacterium
ATGGAATTACAAACACAAAAATAGGTTGGGTAAAGCATGGAATTTTTGCTCTAAAACTATTTGCAATTTCTTTGTTGATAGTTGGACTTTCTCGTCCCCAAATATCAATGGAATCTGAATCTGTAACCAAACTTCACAAAGAAGGAATCGATATCATTATTTCTATGGATGCATCTGGAAGCATGCTTGCTCAGGACTTTAAACCCAATCGATTTGAGGCATCAAAAGAACTCGCAGTTGAATTTATTAAAGATCGCGTCAATGACCGAATGGGGTTGGTAATTTTTGAGGGCGAAGCATACACCCAATGCCCTCTAACTTCTGATATTAATATTTTGACAGATTTGGTTGGTGAATCACAACAAGGAGTTGTGGGTCAAGGAACAGCAATCGGTATGGGTCTAGCAACAGCAATAAACAGATTAAGAGAGTCATCCGCTCCCAGTAAAGTCATTATTCTTTTAACAGATGGTGTAAATACCCATGGTAAAATACATCCACTGAACGCAGCAGAGATGGCTACAAAACTCAATATTCGAGTGTATACCATCGGAGTTGGAACTAATGGAAAAGCCAGAACACCAATTGCAATTGACCCTTACAGTGGAAATTACATTTACGACTATCAACCAGTAGAGATAGATGAAAAAACTTTAACTAAAATTGCAAATAGTACTGGTGGTAAATATTTTAGGGCCACTGACAACAATAAACTAAAAGAAATTTACCAAGAAATAAATGCGCTTGAGACTGCCAAAGTTGAAACCATTGAATACGAAGTAGATTTACCTGAGCTAGCCTATCTTTTTATCGGTATTGGATTACTCACAGTTTTAAGCTCATTTACACTCAATTCAATTATTTTTAAATCTATTAGTTGAAAAAAATCAATTCAAAATATCAGTTGAATAATTCCTATGGAACACTTATCGTTCTACTAACCGAATTAATTTTTTGGTCCATTGCTCTATCTATTTATTTCATTACAAAAAGTAACATCAAAGAATTTAGATTTGAGCATCCTTCCTATTTATGGACATTTTGTTTAATCCCTTTTTTAATCGGTTTTTGGCTAGCCAATAGAAATTGGAAAAATCAAGCACTTTCAAATTACTCTTCTTTAAAGCTTATGCCCTACTTACATAATGGAATTTCAAATTCAAAATCAATTCTAAAATTTGTTTGTTTCAGACTTGGATTAGGCTTTTTAATTATTGCATTTGCAAACCCTCAATATGGAGAAAATGAACGACTGGTTTCTTCAAAAGGTATTGATATCATGATTGCTCTTGATGTAAGTAAAAGTATGCTAGCAGATGATTTAATTAAAGGTTACTCTAGACTTGAAGTTGCAAAAAAAGGAATCTCAAGTTTGTTCCAAAATTTAAATGGCGATCACATTGGAATTGTTGTATTTGCAGGAGATGCTTACAAACAATTGCCAATAACCCCGGATTACAAGATCGCAAATATGTTTTTATCGAACATTGAAACTCAAATGATCTCCTCTCAAGGAACTGATATTGGAAATGCAATAGACAAATGTGTATCATCTTTCAAAAAAGAAAGAGAAACAAACAAGGCTATTATCATCCTTTCAGACGGAGAAGACCATCAAGATAATGCAATCGTTGCTGCAAAAAATGCAGCAAGTGAAGGAATCATAATAAATACTATTGGAATGGGTTCGTCCAAAGGAGTCCCAATTCCAGTTTACAATAGAGGCAAACAAACAGGAGTTAAAAAAGACGAAAACAACCAAACAGTTCTAACTAAGCTAAATGAGCAGATGCTTATGGATATTGCCTTTGCTGCAGATGGTGTTTACTCAAGGGCAAATGGCATGAACATCGGTTTAAAAAATATATTAGATCGAATCAACAAAATTGATAAATCTACATTGGAAACGAATCGTTATACCACCTATGATGACAAATTTCAAACATATTTATTTATTGGAATATTATTTTTGTTGTTAGAGCTATCCATAACAGAAAAAAGCTCTAGATACTGGGACGAATTAAAACTATTTAAGGATGAATTATAAACTTATTAGCCTATTTATAATTGGTAGTTTTTCCAATTTTGTAATGGCTCAGCTCAACGAAAAACTGGAGCTGAACGAAGGTGTGAAATCATATGAACAAGGAGATTACAAAACCGCTGAACAACATTTTTTAAATTCATTTAATGAAAATCCTGAATACTCAACGGCAATTTATAATGCAGGAAATGCAGCTTACTTAGATGGGAATTTTGAGAGCGCCAGAGAATATTACGACCAATACATCAACACGATAGAAAATAAAAATGAAAAGGCGGAGGCACTTCATAACATTGGAAACACCTATTTAAAAAACTTTAAAGAAAAAAAAGATGGTAAAAGTTTAGCAGAAAGCATAAACTTCTACAAAGAATCACTTCGAAACAATCCATCAGATGAAGATACCAGGTACAACCTAGCCTATGCTTTGAACCAACTTCAACAACAACAGCAGCAAGAAAAGAACAACGACCAACAGCAAAATAACGATAAGAAAGATAAACAGGATGAAAATGGTGATCAGCAGAAAGATAAACAGGATGAAAAGGGTGATCAGCAGAAAGATAAACAGGATGAGAAGGGTGATCAGAAAAAAAATGAGCAGGAAAAGAAGGATGATCAGCAGAACAACAAACCGCAAAACAATTCTAAACAAGAAGAAGAAAAAAAAGGAGAAATGTCCCAAAAGCAAATTGAAAAAAATCTAGATGCGATTAACAACGATGAACAAAAAATATTAAGAAAAGTGAATCTTAAAAAAGGAGATTCAAAGAAAAAAACCAAACAAACAAAAGACTGGTAGAGTGACAAGATTGAAATCATTCATATTTTATATTACTAGCTTAATTTTTCTCAGCAACTCTGTGATACTGGGACAAAATTTCTCCATAAAATCTTTTGTAAATGATAACCAAATTCAATCCTCAGAATACATAAAGTATACAATTGAAACCAACAAAAAAGTGAATGTTAATACGCCTGAGCTGTCTGATTTTTCCATAGTTCAAGGTCCATATTCAAGTTCATCAAGCTCGGTTTCTATTGTAAATGGAAAAATTGATCGATCTGAAACATATACAATCACCTATCTTCTTGCTCCAAATAAGTCTGGAGAGTTAGTTATACCTCCCTCCTCTGCAGATTTTGATGGAAAAGAATATGAAACACAGCCAATTCAAATTTCTGTTGGAAAGTCCACAACAAACAATAAAGCAAATCGCTCAAGTACAACCAACTCTAAAAATTCCAATTTATTTGCCAAAATAAATTTGAGCAAATCTACTGCCTTAATGGGTGAGAATATTTTAGTGACCTATAAAATTTACACTCGATACTCAAGAATGCAAATAATTGATTATGACTTTCCTATGACAAACGGTTTTTGGACAGAAGAGATTAAAGCTGGTGCCAATGGCTGGCCACAAAAACAGGAAGTTATCAATGGAATGCCGTACAATGTAATTACACTAAAAAAAGAAATAATTTCACCTCAAAAAACAGGAAGTTTAATTATTCCTCCTATTGAAATAAAAGCTCTTTTAAATCAAGACTTTTTCAATAGAGGATACGAAAAAACATTCAAAAGTAATAGTGTGAAAATAAATGTTAAACCATTCCCAAAAGGAGCACCTAGTAGTTTCAGTGATCAAGTTGGTAAACAATACAAGCTAAAGGTTAACTATTCTACAAACATTTTGAAAGTTGATGATCCGCTTGACGTTACTATTGAAATCAGTGGAAATGGAAATCTTAAGCAACTCAAATTACCCTCAGTTAAATATCCTTCAGATTTTGAAATATTCCCTGAAGAAAACAAAGAAAAAATAAAAGTGTCTAGCAATGGTATTTCAGGTAAAAAAATTAAACAGCAATTACTAATTCCTAGACATCACGGTGAATTCGAAATTCCAGAAATTCAATTCACCTATTTTGATTTAAATACCAAATCTTATAAAACATTGAAACATCCAGCTTTCACATTAAATGTTGAGAAATCGGATGGAACTACTGCTGCGTTAAGTAACATTAGAATGAATAATCAAGAGGACGTAGTTTTATTGAATGAAAACATTCGACACATCCATTCCAACTCACAGTTCAGCAGATACAATGAACTTTTATTTGGAACTTCCAAATTCTACATATTGCTCAGTTCACCCCTACTTGGTTTTCTTCTACTTGTGCTTCTATTAAACTATCGAAGTAAAAATGAAGATCCATCACTTCAGGCGAAGAAAAAAGCTAAAAAAGACCTAGAGAAAAATATTGAAAATGCACAAGAGCTGCTAAGCTCAAACAAAACTGATGAATTTTACCAAAAAATATATGGAGCATGGATTGAATATCTTTCCATAAAATTTGATTTAACCATTGCATCTCTCAACAAACAAACAATTGAAAATACTTTAGAAAAATTTGCCATTCCAAATGACATAATTTCAATTTTAACAAAAATTCTTGAGGAATGTGAGCTTGCGCAGTATGCACCAATTCCAACAGAGAATGCTCAAAAAACATTATTGGAGAGTAAAACAGTAATTAACGATATTGAAGAATATGCCAAAGCTTAAATTTTTTGTTTGTTACATTTTAATTTCAATTTCTATTTGTGCAAATAACGGATTGAAGATTGATTCTATTTTCAATGCATCTAATTCAGCCTATGAAGACAATAGTTACGATGCTGCTAAGGGAGGATACTTACAAATCCTTAATACTGGTTATTTTTCTAAAGAACTGTATTTAAATCTTGGCAATTCTTACTTTAAGATGGATAGCCTTGCGCACGCCATACTCTTCTACGAAAAAGGGTTGAAAGTGTCACCAGGAAATGAAAGTCTTATTCATAATTTGAAAATTTGCAATAAGCTAATTAAAGATAAATCCTCAGTCAATGAATCTGTCCACATTTCTGATTGGATTGTTGTTTTCTTAGGAAAGTCTACAAATTATTGGGCCAATTCATCAATATGGCTAATGTTTATTAGCTTTATTTTACTTTCTCTTTTTCTTTTTTCAAAAAGTGCATTACTTAAAAAAGCAACATTTTATACTTCAATTGTAGCATTTTGTTTTTCTATCGTTACCATCTATTTTTCGTGGTTCAGCAACACTAAATTAAAAGATTCCAATTATTGTATTTTATTTACACCATACACATGGGTCAAAGCCGAACCTTCTGAAAATGCAGAATCAAACTTTAAACTTCATGAAGGGAGTAAAATGAAAATCATCGACGAAAACGAGAAATGGTTGGAAATTTCATTCGATGATAAAATTGGATGGATTGAAAAAAAAGAAGTACAAAGAATTTAATTGTCTAACTAAATGACAAAGAAAGAAAAAGTAAGTTATATAATAGCTGAGCTTGAAAAACTTTATCCCAGTACTCCAGTTCCATTAAATCATACGGACACGTATACCCTTCTTATAGCTGTTTTACTCTCTGCACAGTGTACCGACGAGAGAGTGAACAAAATAACTCCTAAATTATTTGCTAAAGCAAATAATCCTTTTGATATGATAAAAATAAGCGTTGATGAAATCAGGTCAATAATCCGTCCATGTGGATTATCTCCAAGAAAATCAAGCGCAATATATAATCTATCCAAAATATTGATTGAAAAATACAACGGTTCTGTTCCAGAAAGTTTTGAACTATTAGAAGAACTTCCAGGTGTAGGTCATAAGACTGCTTCTGTTGTGATGAGCCAAGCTTTTAACGTCCCAGCATTCCCAGTTGACACACATATTCATCGCATGATGTACAGATGGGGTTTGAGTACCGGAAAGAATGTTGTAAAAACAGAGCTTGATGCAAAACGTCTTTTTCCTAAAAATTTATGGAATAAATTACATTTACAGATTATTTTCTACGCTAGAGAGTATTCTCCAGCCAGAGGATCTAAGATGGAAATTGACTTCATTACATCAAATGTCGGAAGGAAAAACGATAAATACTTGAAACAATCCAAACAAAAAACTTAAAACACCCCCAACTTATCAATTAACTGAATTATTATTGGTCTTTCTTTTCTAAATTTGTTCGCATTGGGAAGTGGAATCAACATAAAGAATAAAAAGGCAAGTTTTGAGTTTGAATTTATTGAAACGTATACTGCTGGAATTGTCCTTACTGGAACTGAAATAAAGTCCATACGTTTAAGTAAGGCAAGTATTGCAGAAGCTTACGGATTAATTTCTAAGAATGAAATTCTTCTAAGAAACATGTACATTCAACCTTACGAAAACGGAACTCATTACAATCATCAGCCGAGAAGAGATCGTAAATTATTATTAAATAGGTCTGAAATAAATAAAATTGACAGAAAAATAAAATCAAAAGGATTAACGCTTGTACCAGTCAATTTATTTATCAATAAAAAAGGATTAGCAAAAGTAGAAATAGCACTTGCTAAAGGAAAAAAGATTTACGATAAAAGAGAAGACCTTAAGAAAAAAGATGCCAAAAGAGAAATAGAAAAAAAAATTTCAAATAATTGATTTTCAATATTTTAAAACATTTTAATTAACTATTTTATTCTAGTATTTTATCAATTGTGCTGTAAGAAACATAGTGATAATTTGACCTAGCCTTTTCATAAATTTCCTTAGCTCTATTCTTTCCTGAAGTTGTATTAGATAAAGCCTGATAAAGTGGAACTAAAAACTTTCTTCTTCCAATTCTAATCAAGAACTGCTCCAGCGCAGCATCAATTCCTTCATATCCAAAACGGATACTTTGTTCAAACCAAATTGCTAAGATTTCAGAATTTCCACTTTGAGTTAGATTGAACTTTTCATCAATGGATTTCATTTGCTGTTTTGAGGTTTCGGAATGTAAACCAGCAATAAAATGTCTCCACTCATGAGTTGACCAGTTCTTAGCATCAAGAATTGCAACATCAGATTTTCTTTGGTATAAATTCAATAATGAATCAATTGCTTCAAAACGGCTACATGAAATAACAGGACAATTTTCAGGAAGTCCTGCAGAATAAACCCATTCATCAATGTTAATTTTTGAGCCGCTTGGAATTAATAGATTGTCCTCAAGGTATACTATAAAATATTCAGTAATTATGGTTTGAAATTTATGATCGTTGAAATAATTTTTTAGAAAAACATCAAATTCATCTCTACCAACTGTTTCTTCAATCAAACGCAAGAAAAAATATCCTTTTTCGTATGCAATCTCAGACATTCCTTCGTCGGGATGGAGACCTTTAAGTTTCAATTTTAAACGCTGTAAATTAGGATCTAGAGCTTTCAAATCTCTTTCCAAACTTTGAAAACCTAGCAGTGCCAACATCTCAACATAATCTTTTCCATACAATGCTTCCATTATTCTTCGCTCAAAATATACCGTGAAGCCCTCATTTAACCAAAAATCATCCCATGTAGCGTTGGTAACTAAGTTTCCGCTCCAAGAATGTGCGAGCTCATGTGCAATAAGTGCAGTTAAACTCTTATCTCCGGCAATGATAGTAGGTGTAGCAAAAGTTAATCTTGGATTCTCCATTCCTCCAAAAGGAAAACTTGGAGGTAGCACAATAACATCAAATCTTTCCCAATCATATCCTCCATATAATTCCTCTGCAGCATCTACCATTTTTCCCATGTCAATTAGCTCATCTGAACAAGATGGTAACATGGATGGCTCAGCATAAACACCAGTTCTATCATCAATGGCTTTGAAAGCTAAATTTCCTACAGCTAAAGCAATTAAATAAGGTGGAATAGATTGCTTCATTTCAAAATGATATGTATTGGAACTGTTGTATTCTTGAGGATTTGAAGCACTCATAACTGGAAGCATACCATCAGGAACTGTTATTTCAGCATCATATGTCACTCTTATTCCAGGACTATCTTGTATTGGTATCCAAGATCTTGTGAAAATAGATTGACCTTGAGTATACATAAATGGAAATTCTTTTCCAGCAGTTTGTTCAGCAGATAACCAATCTAATGCTTCAGATTTTTCAGTTGTGGCGTAAAAAATTTTCACACTTTGTGTAGAATCATTGAGTTGAATAGAAAGAGGAACACCTAATAATTCATCTTTCTCCAAAAATTTAAATTTTAAATTATTTCCAAACTGATCTAAAACTTCTTTAATCTCTAAATATTTGGTGTCGAGAATTAGTTGATTAGATTCACTTATTCTAATAAATGAAAGCGTTACAGAACCAGTCAGAATCCTGTTAGAAAAATCTACAGCTAAATCTAAATGCGCATGATTGACTTGTACTTCATGGTAATTAGAAAGTGTATGCGAGTCCATATTGGTTAAAATTATTTCATTATTTGAAGCAGATATACTTAAAACAGTAAAATAATTTAAAATTAGGAAGTATATGAAGTTGAAATTGACATTAATCATCAAATCTGTTTTTGAAGTCAACAAAAATAACATTTCAAGATTAAAACATTTTTCATAAAGGGTTGTACTTCAATTATGTCCTTTAAAAAAATTTGTTTTATTTTACGCCCTAACTAAATCTAAAACAATGAATTTATTGACTGGCAAATCAAACCACCCTGAAGGATTAATGACCTTGTTTTTCTCTGAAATGTGGGAAAGATTTTGTTACTATGGAATGAGAACTTTACTTACTCTTTTTCTTGTGAAATCTCTATTAATGGGAGACAAAGAAGCGTCACTTATTTATGGAGCATACACTGGTTTGGTTTATGCAGCACCAATCTTAGGAGGTAAAATGGCAGATATGTTTTTAGGTTACCGATATGCTGTCATGCTTGGTGCAGTTTTAATGGCAATTGGTGAATTTTTAATATTAGGTGAATCAAAAGAGTTTCTACTAGTTGGTATGGGTGCTTTAATTATAGGTAATGGATATTTTAAGGCTAATATATCTACGATTGTAGGTAAATTATATGAAGAAAATGACCCCAGAAGAGACTCTGGTTTTACTATTTTTTACATCGGAATCAACATTGGTGCTCTTTTAGCAACTACCGTTGTGGCCTACATTGGAGAAACCTATGGGTTTAAATATGGTTTTGGATTAGCTGGTTTAGGAATGCTGTTGGGGTTATTCATATTTTGGTCAGGTAGGAAAAAATATGCTGCTGCACCAGGTGTTGATATAAGGGAAGAAGGCAAGAAAAAAGTTATTGGTCCACTAAATTATGTTCATGTAATAACAATAAGCTCTTTATTTCTAATACCACTGTGCTACATCCTTATTCTTCAAAACCATTTAATGGATTACATCTTACTTGGATTATTTATTTTAATATCGGTATCATTAATAAGATCTGGTATTAAAGAAGATGAATCAACAGGTGTTGGAATATGGAAAGATCGAATGATTGCTCTCATTATTTTTATGATCATCAACATCTCATTTTGGGCGTGCTTTGAACAAGCAGGTACATCACTTACCTTATTTGCTGATAGAAACGTTGATCGAATGATATTTGGTTGGGAGATGCCAGCAAGTATGACGCAATTTTTCAATCCATTCTTTATCATTGTTTTTGGCTCTATATTTTCTCTCATGTGGGTCAAACTATCCAAAATTGGTAAAAACCCTAGCATTCCCTTAAAATTCTGTTTTGGTATTGTACAATTAGCACTAGGTTTCTTAGTCACAAATATTGGGTTTCAATTTGTTAATGAAGCATTTCAAGTCCCACTATTAACTTTAGTCTTTCTTTATATGCTGCATACATCAGGAGAATTATTTTTATCTCCAATTGGTTTATCAATGGTTACTAAGCTATCTCCAAAAAGTATGGCAGGAACTGCTATGGGTGCATGGTTTCTAAGTTTTGCCATTGCCAATTATGTTGGAGGTAAAATTGCAGCAATAACTGGTGGTCATGGAGACTCTGGAGAGGCTTTAAGTATTGGAGATGGACTAAACCAATATCTTGAAATTTTCTCCACTATAGGATATGTTCTTCTTGCAATAGCGTTCGTTATTTTCTTACTTAACAAACCAATCAAAAAACTGATGCACGGAGTAGAGTAATTAAAAGATTTTATTGGGGTTCATAATATTTTTAGGATCAAACACCTTTTTTATTCCTTTCATTAAGTCCAATTCAACATTTGAAAAAGGAATATCCATATAATTTTTCTGAACCCAGCCTATTCCATGTTCACCAGAGATGGTCCCCCCTAAATCAACTGTAAGCTGGAATATTTTTCTTATGGCTTTAGGCAATTCATTTTCCCATTGATCTTCTGTTAAATTTCCTTTGAGAATATTAACATGTAAATTCCCATCACCTGCATGTCCATAACATATGGACTCAAAACCATATTCTTGGCCAATTTCTTTTACTCCCTCCAATAATTCAGGTAAATGAAATCTCGGAACTACTGTATCCTCTTCCTTGTATATACTGTTAGCTTTAACTGCCTCACCAATTCTTCTACGGATAAACCACAATTGATCTTTTTGTGCCTCGTCTTCAGCAAAAAGAATATTTTCATCACAATTATGCTGCTCTGCTACTTCAATAATTTTTTGCAAATCCTCCATTAGTGTTTCGGTATTGTTCCCATCTACCTCAATCAATAATAAAGCCGAGACATCATCATTCATAGCTAAATTAGCACCATCAATTAACTTAATGGTGTAATCTACTGCTGCCCTATCCATAAACTCTAAAGCTGATGGAGTGACACCAGCCATAAATATAGCAGCTACGGTTCTACATGCATCAGTGGCAGATTTAAATGGAACTAATATTAACTTATTGAATTTTGGAAGTGGTAAAAGCTTTAAAGTTGCTTTAGTAACAATGCCTAGGGTACCTTCACTACCCACCATAAGCTGAGTTAAATTATATCCTGTTGAATTTTTTAAAGTATTAGCACCAGTATGAATAATATTCCCATTAGGTAAAACAACTTCTAAGTTTAAAACAAAATCTTTAGTAACACCATATTTTAAAGCTCTAGGGCCTCCACTATTTTCAGCAATATTACCACCTATAAAACAGCTTCCTCTACTAGCAGGGTCAGGTGCATAGTACAATCCTCTTTTGGCAACAGCCTCTTGTAACTCTTGTGTAATAACACCTGGTTCTACAATGACTTGATGATTACTTTCATCTATTTCAATAATTTTATCGAACTTTTCCATTGAAATGCCAATACCACCATGTATGGATAGTGCTCCACCACTTAATCCGGTTCTTGCACCAATTGGAGTAACTGGAATATTATTCTCAAATGCATATTTCATGATTTTAGACACCCCATCAACTGAACTTGGTTTTATCAATATTTCTGGGGGGAAATTGAGTGATTCAGTTTCATCATGCCCATAATTGATTAATACATCCTTGTCTTTTGAAACAATATCATTACCAACCAATTTTTTGAGTTGATTAAAATGTATACTATCTATTTTGGTGTAATTAGTCATCAATTATTTCCTCTAAATAATCTAAAAATTTTGTACTCACAACATGTTTTAATCAAAATTATTCCAGCTTTATAAAGTGTAATGTTAATTTAATTAAAAAGTAATTGTAGATTTCATTTAGAGCATTATATTTGCATTCCAAAATTTGATTCGTTAGCTCAGCTGGTAGAGCACATCCCTTTTAAGGATGGGGTCCTGGGTTCGAACCCCAGACGAATCACTTAAAAAAGCCTTCACTTGAAGGCTTTTTTATTTTATAGCCTTTTCTATAAGCTGATTCATGGTTAAATATTCTAATGCTTTATCATGTGTAGCTTCTAACTTTACATTTGGTGCAACACCTGCTTCATAAGCTTCTTTCCATCGCAAAGCACACAAACACCAACAATCTCCTGGTTTTAAACCTGGAAAATCATAAATCGGATTGGGGGTGGACAAATCATTTCCTTTTGATTTTGTATAATCCAAAAATTCTTTTGTCATTTCTGCACATACTACGTGAGTACCTAAATCAATACTGCCCGTGTTACAAAAACCATCTCTATAAAATCCTGTTTTTGGGTTATCACAACATAATTCTAAAGGCTGTCCAAACACATTAAGTGATTGAGCAATAGTATCTTCTATCATAAATAAAAATATTAGTGAATATAAAAACTTCAAATACATATAACTTTAATAATAGGAATTTTATATTACTTGATTACATTTGTCTAAACATCTACCCAAGTGCTGGAATTGGTAGACAGGCTAGGTTGAGGGCCTAGTGTCCATTAGGGCGTGTGGGTTCGACTCCCACCTTGGGTACAAATACACTTAAATTTTATCTTACTTAATGAATTTAAATTCTGAAAATCTTCCCTTAATATTTATCTTATTGTTTATGAGTATAGTATTCATTCAAAGTGGATTAGATAAAATACTTAATTGGAAAGGAAATTTAGAATTTACATCATCTACTCTATCTTCAAAAATACCTTCATTTTTAGTAGTATTTGCATTATTTATTGTTTTACTATTAGAAACATTTGGTGGTTTTGCTTCACTTGGTGGGATTATAGAGCTAACATTTTGTAAAGATCAATTTTTATGGGCTCAAATTGGGATTTCCTCCTGCTCCTCAGCACTACTAGTTTTATTACTTGGACAACGCATCTCACAAAACTATGTTGATGCCAAAACAATTGTGATTTATTTTATTGTTGCTTTAATTGGATTAATATTAGTATTCTAAAATTGATTTACTGACCAATTTCTCTCCTAATAGCTTTGATTTGTGCTTTGCTAGCTCTAGTTTTTAACCTTATAGACTTATCATTATACCCAAGATTAATTAATTTGATGATATAATGCTTTTTTTTAGAAAGTTCATCTTCAGTTAATTCAACTTTATCTTTATCCACTTTTCTCACCTTATCTATCTTTTGCGCTTGAAGATTTATTAAAAAAAACAAGGAAAGAAATACAATAAATAATTTTTTCATCACAGCTTATTTAGTTTAAAATAAGCAGCCCTACTTAATGGCTCATATTCATTGCGTTCACCTAGTAAAACCAACTCGTCATTTTCTGCAGTTCTGTGACTGTAGTGAGCTAAGTTTCCAGTTTTGGTACATATCGCATGAACTTTTGTCACAAACTCTGCAACAGCCATTAAATGAGGCATAGGACCAAAGGGATTCCCTTTGAAATCCATATCAAGACCAGCAACAATAACTCGCAAACCATTATTTGCCAATTGATTACAAACCTCAATAATTTCAGCATCAAAAAACTGTGCTTCATCAATGGCAACTACATCTACACCTTCTACCTGATTTAAAATATCCTGAGCTTTTTCAACTGGATTAGACACTATCTCATTAGCATCATGAGATACTACTTTTTTATCGCTGTATCGAACATCTGTTTGAGGTTTAAAAATCAAGACTTTCTGGTTAGCAAAACGTGCTCTTTTAAGTCTCCTTAAAAGTTCTTCCGTCTTCCCTGAAAACATAGATCCACAAATAACTTCGATCCAACCAAGCTGTTCTTTATGATTAACTGTATTTTCTAAAAACATTTTGAAATAAAAATAATAAAATAGACTAAAGAATTAAGTTTAAAAAATTAAAAAATCAGTTCTTCTATTTTTGGCTCTTCCTTCATCTGTGAAATTCGAAAATTTTGGCATGGATTCACCATATCCTTTAAAACTCAACCTTTCTTTCGCAATTCCACTATTTAATAA
>JAZADZ010000083.1:0-9571 GCA_036123135.1 Bacteroidota bacterium
GCTATGGCTCCGTTGACTACGTTCCAATTGAAATTCATTCGGTGAAAATAATCTTGAGTAGTCATTGTAGGATCATCTTGAAAGATCTTCCCAGAGAAAATTGGACTTGCTATTAAATTACCAGCAGACCAAATTCCAAGACCTGTCATAGCAAATTGTTGCGTTTTAAAAAAATCTCTGTGCAGCTGCGTAGAGTCCTGAGAAAAAACACTAATCGAAAATAAAATTGATAATAAAAATAAAGCTGGTTTTTTCATGAATTAATTTTTAAATAATTGAATCACTTGATTCAACTTTTCTTTTAGCTCCCTCCTGTCAACAATAAAATCTAAGAACCCTTTTTCAAGTAAAAATTCACTGGTTTGAAAACCCTCAGGTAAGTCTTTTCCAATGGTTTCTTTAATCACTCTTGGACCTGCAAAGCCAATCAATGCTCCAGGTTCAGCTATATTAATGTCGCCAAGCATCGCAAAAGAAGCTGTTACACCACCAGTAGTTGGATCTGTTAAATATGAAATATAGGGGAGCTTAGCAGCAGAGAGTTGCGTAAGTTTTGCAGAAGTCTTGGCCATTTGCATCAATGAAAATCCAGCTTCCATCATTCTGGCACCACCAGATTTTGAAATGAGCATGAATGGGCATTTTTTCGCTATTGCGACATCAATTGCTTTTGCTATTTTTTCACCAACCACAGAACCCATACTTCCACCAATAAAAGAAAAATCCATACATGCAACAACCAAAGGATGACCGTTTGTTTTTCCATATGCCGCTTCCATAGCGTCTTTAAGTCCTGTTTTTTTTTGAGAAGCCACAATCCTATCGCTGTACTTTTTAGTGTCCTCAAAAGTAAGAGGGTCTCCTGGTTGTAATTCAGGAGCAATGGTTTGGTACTTGTTGGTATCGAAAATTATTTCAAAGTATTGCCTTGACCCAATTCGGGTGTGAAAGCCTTCATCTGGTGTCACAAAATTGTTTTGTTCTAAGACTTTAGTTTCAATCAAATCTCCTTTTGGAGTTTTATACCATAAACCGTCGGGAGTTTCTTTCTTATCCTTTGTGGGAGTAACAATTTTCTTATCACTTCTTTTGAACCAACTCATGCGTTAAAATTTAGAATTAAAATTAATCAAATATAAAATTCAAAACAACCGAACCTTACGCAATGCTAATGGATGAATCTAAATAGACATCTTGTACTGCATGGAGTAGTGCAATTCCATCTTTCATTGGTTTTTGAAATGCCTTTCTTCCAAGAATTAAACCATGACCACCAGCTCTTTTATTGATAACAGCTGTTGAAACAGCTTGTGATAAATCAGAAGAATCATCTCCCGAAGAAGCACCTCCAGAATTAATCAATCCAATTCTTCCAAGGTAACAATTCGCAACTTGATATCTACACAAATCTATGGGATGGTCTGTAGTTAGTTCAGTGTACACCTTGTCATGAGTTTTACCAAAATTAATGGCAGTGTATCCCCCATTGTTTTCGGGAAGCTTTTGTTTAATGATGTCTGCTTGAATGGTTACACCAAGATGATTTGCTTGTGAGGTAAGATCTGTTGCGACATGGTAATCCACTCCGTCTTTTTTAAAATCACTATTTCTTAAATAACACCAAAGTATTGTGGCCATACCTAATTCATGTGCTCTTTCAAATGCCTGTGCAACCTCAACAATCTGTCGATTGGAGTCATCAGATCCAAAATAAATGGTTGCTCCTACAGCAGCAGCGCCCATGTTCCAAGCATCGTCCACACTTCCAAAAGAGATTTGCTTAAAATTACTAGGATAGGACAACAATTCATTGTGATTTATTTTAACTATGAATGGTATTTTATGCGCATATTTTCGACTAACAGAACCCAACACCCCAAAAGTTGAGGCAACAGCATTACAACCTGCTTCAATAGCCAACTTAACGATATTTTCTGGATCCATGTAAATTGGATTGGGAGCAAAAGACGCACCAGCAGAATGTTCAATACCTTGATCTACAGGTAAAATAGAGATGTAGCCTGTTCCACCTAATCTTCCGTGAGCATAAATAGATTCTAAATTTTTGAGGACCTGGTTACCTCTATTGGAAGGAGCGAACAAATCAGAAACAAAATTAGGACCAGGAAGATGAAGTAAATCTTTAGAAATGGTAGAACATGAATGATTTAGTAAGCTTTCAGCTTGATTACCAAGTAGTTCAGCTGTATTGGAAGTTAAATTTGAGGAAGGCATTGATTAAATTTTTAATTTATGGGCAAAGCTAAAAAAATATAGCTTTTAAGTAGAAATAAATAATTTAAAAAGGATACCCTATTCCCAAATTAAATTGTGGTCTAAAAAAACGATTGTTTTCGTTTGCAGAGGAATTATAGCTGTTAAAAATCCAGGGTTTAAATTCATTTGAAGACTCATTCATCTGAATTGCTGGATTACGTAAGGGAATACCTAAATCCATTCGAATAATGAAAAATTCCAAATCCATTCGAATACCTAATCCACTACCAATAGCCAACTCATTGATAAAATTAGAGCTAAACTTACCTCCTGGCCGCAAAGGATCATCATTAATTAACCAAACATTACCAGCATCTAAAAATAAAGCTCCCTCGAACCAACTAACTAATGGAAAACGGAATTCAACGTTCCCTTCAAGCTGAATATCACCAATTTTATCAAATCTATTTTGTTCGTCGTAATACGATCCAGGGCCCAACGATCTTGCCCTCCATGCTCTCATACCATTTGCTCCTCCAGAGAAAAAGCTCTTTTCAAAAGGCAATGCTTCAGACAAATTTTCCCTTGGAACTCCAATTCCACCAGCTAAACGATAAACAAGTTTGGATCTAAGTCCTATGGGAATATAATACCTTAGGTCGGTTGAAATTTTTTGAAAGTGAGCATATCTTATTCCAAGTAAGTTAAAACTATTTGTTGAGGCATTGTCCACAGGTCGATTCAGTAGTTTGTGTGTTCTATACAACAATCCGCCAGCTGTTTCAAGAACAGCTTTGAAATAGAATACGTTATTTATTTCACGATCATTTTGTCCATTGTATTCAAAGGAGTAAAACCCACCAGCAATGATGTGGT
The DNA here is from genome assembly GCA_036123135.1 of Bacteroidota bacterium. Taxonomy (GTDB): domain Bacteria; phylum Bacteroidota; class Bacteroidia; order Flavobacteriales_D; family Parvicellaceae. The sequence continues at coordinate 3,094 of JAZADZ010000083.1, forward strand.
CCTGGAAACTTGCTTGAATAAATTGATCGTTGAGTTCCTCAATCTGTTGCTCAAAATCCGGGTCTTTAGTGATGTCTATTGCACTAATAATCAATGGATTGATGTGCCAAGAAATGGTTTTTTTCTCATGAAAATACCAACCAAAAGAGAGTTCCTGCATGGTTCTGGTAAAATCTGGTCTTCTTTGATAATTTAGTGATGCAGTAAACTCAGTTCTTCCTGAAGAGTGATTTCTTAAAAACTTCAACTTATTGATGAATAAATATTTTGGTAAAGAAAACGAAACATTGGGTCCAAATTCGATTGTATTGAAGAGAATTGAATTTAATGAACTCAAACTATCATTACTTTCGGTAAAAAGCAATTGAGATTCAACACCGCCGGTTAATGAAATCGAAAAATGTTCTGCACCATTAAATAGATTTCGGTGAGCGTAAGTTAATCTACCCTCTACACCAAGAAGCCCTTCATTGTGGGTACCATCAGTTGACAAGGAAAGTGTTTGCGATTTTGACTCAACTAAATCAATAAAAACGCTTAATCCATTGGAGTAACTGGAGCTGTCAAACTTAATAGAAACTTTATCGAAAATCCCGAGATTTGAAAGTTTACGGTAAGAATCTTCAGTGTTCTTTTTGCTGTAAAAATCTCCAATTTTAAATTTAAGCTGCTTCAAAAGCATTTCAGGCTTACAAACTAATTTTTTGGAGTATGAAATGTCAATATCTTGAAATCGGATTCTAGATGTGTCTATATAATCTGAACTAAATCCTGGTTTAAGTCTAAAATGAATAGTTGATATTTTATATCTTTTGTGCTCCATTTCAATAGGATTTTTGGAAAATCCAGCTTTGTGTTTGTAATTTTGAACACTCAAAACAAGGTCAACTTTATTTTCTCCAACTGAAGTGTCTGCTTTAAAAAAAACGAACTCCTTATTGAAATAATGGTATCCACTATTTAATAAGTAAGCAGTTATTCTGTCTCTTTCTAAATCTAAAACATCAGTATCGAAATTAATCCCTTCTTTTAGCTGAGAGTTCTGCTTAATGCTATCAATAAATAAAGATAAAATCGAATCTGAAATTTTATATTCAATGGAATTCAATCTATAAGGCTGACCAAGATTGATAGTATAACTAACAACTGCTTTTTTTCTGTTCTTTTTACTGTAGGTTGAGTCGGATACATTGTTATTGAAATACCCCTTTTTTGTAAGGTAAGTGGACAATTGTTTGGAAGATTGTTCGGTTAAATTCTCATCAACAACAACAGGTTCTTCTCCTGCAGACCTAAGTTTCTCGCCAAAAGTCAAAGCCCTTGATTTGGACATTTGTGGTTGATAGGATGGATTTTTGGCTATTTTTTTTTGATTTCTTAGCTCTATTCGTTTGTTGATTTTTTCAGTTTTTGCATACTTTTTGGGAACTCTTTTATCGATTCGTTTTTGATTGGATAAATTATACAGCCTTAAATGAAACGGAAAACCAATTAAAATCTTTCTATTTGGCTGTTGCTTAACAATCGCATTTAATTGATCAATACTGAAAGAGTTTTTTTTAGCGGAAATCGATTCTCGATTTAGTTCTATTGAATTTTTTACCAATAATTGCTTTCCATCAGGAACATACTTTGTAATGCTACAAGAACTAAAAATTCCTAAAAGAAGAACAAATTGATAAAATAGGTTAAACCGCTTCAATCTTGTAGATTATTTGTTTCTTTAACAAAAATAAAAATATGCCGCTCACAAGAGTTGAATTAAAAATATATTCTTCACTTGATAGAAAATCAAAGAGAGAAGAACATGGGCTCTTCATTGCCGAGGGTATAAAAACCTGTAAAGAATTACTTTCCTCCAAAATGGGCATTAAAACAATACTTTGTACAAAAGAACACCATCATTTATTCGAAAACTCAGTTTGTATTTCCAATAAAGATGCCCAGCGAATTTCAAATCAAAAAAATCATTCTGGAATTATAGCAATTGGAGAATTACCAAAAGAAAGGACAAGTAAATTAAATTTTTCAAAAGATATAATTGTTTTAGATGGCATTAATGATCCAGGAAATTTAGGAACCATTATAAGAACATTAGACTGGTTTGGTTTTACTCAGCTTGTGTGTTCAACTAAAAGTGTTGATGCATTCAACCCAAAGACAATTATGGCATCGATGGGTTCGGTATTTAGACTTCGACCAATGTATTTCGATGTATCTTCTTTGTTAAAAAATTCAACTTCTACAATATACGGAACCTTTACTGAAGGTAATTCAATTTATCAAACTTCATTTTCAAAACCTTGTACAATTGTATTTGGAAATGAATCCAATGGAATTAGTCCGAAACTACATTCATTGATTAACAGCAAAATATCTATCCCCGGAGTTGGTGGGGCTGAATCAATTAACTTAAGTAACTCCTGCTCAATTGTAGTTAGTGAATTAATCAGACAACGGTTGCTGGACTAGTTTTTCGTGAATCGCTTCAACACATCTCATTCCGTCAATGGCTGCAGATACAATACCACCAGCATAACCTGCGCCTTCTCCACACGGATACAATCCAAGGACATCTGGGTGTTCAAAATTTTCATTTCTTGGGATTCTTATGGGAGAGGATGTTCTGCTTTCACAAGCATGTAATACTGCCTCGTTGGTTAAGAATCCATTTAACTTTTGATTGAAATTACGGAATCCCTGTTTCAGTGTCGAAGCAATAAATTGAGGAAAGATCTTGTTTAAATTTACCGACTTAATTCCTGGTTTATAAGAAGATTCTGGAAGAGACTCAGATTGCTTGTTGTCCATGAAATCAACCAAACGTTGAGCTGGGACAACCTGATTTCCTCCACCCAGCTGAGCACATTTTTTTTCAATTTTTTGTTGAAACATTAACCCTGCAAAAGAATCGTAAGCGTGAAATTCTTTCACATCATTCCAACCTACCTCAACTACAATTCCAGAGTTAGCATGTGGGTTGTTTCTTTTGCTTGGTGACCAGCCGTTAGTAACTACTTCGTCTTTGTCTGTAGCACAAGGGGCAACAATTCCACCAGGACACATACAAAAAGAATAAACACTCCTGAATCCATTATTAAACACCAATCCATAACTAGACGGGGGAAGGTATTCACTTCTTGGATTTTGGTTGTATTGAAGCTTATCAATCAAGGTCTGTTTATGTTCTATTCGAACTCCTATTGCAAAAGGCTTAAATTTTGTTTGAATCTTTTTGCTTTTCAATAGTTCATAGACATCTCTTGCTGAGTGACCCGTTGCAAGAATAAGATGATCAGTAGAAAAAAATGTTGAATGATTAATTTCTATAGACTTAAGTTTATTACCAACAACATTTATATTGGTAAGTTTAGAGTCGAAATTTACCTCGCCCCCATAATGAATAATAGTTTGTGTTATATCTTGAATGATAGTAGGCAACTTATTTGTTCCAATATGGGGTTGTGCGTCAATCGTTATATCATTATTCGCACCATGCTTAACCAAAAGATCAAGAATTTTTTTAACGCTGCCTCTTTTTTTAGATCTTGTGTATAACTTACCATCTGAATATGTGCCAGCACCACCCTCTCCAAAACAATAGTTCGATTCAACATTCACTTTACCTTTCTTATTTAAAAGAGCAATGTCTCTCCTTCTTGAACGAACATCTTTACCTCTTTCAAAAACAACTGGCTTAAAACCATGTTGTAAACAAGACAATGCAGCAAATAAACCAGCTGGTCCACATCCTACAATATAAACAGTATTTTTAGCTTTAGAAACGACTGAGTAACTAGTTTGAGAAATTGTCTCAGAAGTATTGACTGATTCAAAGAAAACTTCGTAAGAAAGCACATATTTAATTGCTCTTTTTCTTGCATCTATTGAACGCTTTAATAAATTAATGGAGTAGATTTCATCGGGATTGCAACCAAGTTCATTACTTACCAGCTTTTTGTGGTAAATAAAATCATCTTTCTTTTCAGGAATTACTTTAATCTGAATTCTAGTGGACACAAGAAATTAACCTTCAAAAGTTAACGATAACGTCCAAACCTTTGTACGCAATCGGTCAATTGGGTTGCTAAATTGGGTGCTTTCCCTTAGATGAACGTTCATCATTCCAACCCCAAGTTTTAGCTCAACACCAAGCTTAAAGTATTCAAGAAAGAAATCAAGTCCACCACCAACTTCAAATCCAAAGTCTGGTCTTCTCAATTTAACAATTTGGTCACCCAAAGAAGCTGTTTCGTTGTCAACGTCCTTGTTGGATGCCATATCTAATCCAAAACGAATTCCAGTAATGCAATAAACAGCCCAATTGTTAATACGATTTGTTCTAATTTTAATCATAGCCGGAAAATCTAGATAGACTGGACGGACAGATTTGGTCCAAAACTCAGACGTGTCAGGAAGGCGCAAATAAGTATATTCTAAATTTCTTTCTTGAAAAGATAGTGATGGAATCGCGAAACGCAATTTGAAATTAGGTGAGAAATTTATCGAAGAAATAACTCCAAGAGTAAAACCAGGTCGGGCGTTGACATTTAAAGATTGAAGAGAGTCTTGAAAAAACGTATAATTGGAAGAGCGATCAAGAAAAAAGTCAGAGGAATTGTAGCTAAGGGCAAAACCAAAATGCCATTTTTTCATATCAAAATCATGAAGATTCATTCCTTGAGAAAAACCACATAAGGAGCCTAAAAGCATGAAAATGATTACAACCCTTCTATACATCGCAAATCAAAGATAAAAAAATGAACAGTTAAAGTTATTTAAAACCAAAATAAATAGTTGCTATTCCACCTGAAAGTAATTTTTTATCAACAGATTGATATCCAAGTCCAGAAAGAATAGTTACAAAATCATCTCCTTCAGGAAAAGCACTTACTGAGTCCGGAAGATAGGTGTAAGCCGACTTGTCTTTTGAGAAGAATCTTCCAATTACTGGAAGTATGAGTTTAAAATAGAACCAATACATTTGCTTAAATGGTGAAATTTTTGGCTTTGAAAGTTCGAGAATAGCGACCTTTCCATTGGGTTTTAAAACCCGTAGCATTTCAGAAAGTCCTTTTTGTAAATTTTCAAAATTTCTAACACCAAAACCAACAACAATTGCATCAAACTGATTTTCGTCAAAAGGTAAATCTTCGGAGTCTCCATATTTAAGCTGAATAATTGAAGATAAACCTCTTTTCTCAAGCTTCTGTCTTCCCTTGTCAAGCATCCCTTCAGAAATGTCAACTCCAATAATATTTTTAGGATTGCAGGACATTGCTTGAATTGCAAAATCTCCAGTACCAGTAGCAACATCTAAAATAGTTCTAGGGTTATTATCACTTATAATGGCTACAGCTTTCTTTCTCCATAACTTGTCTATACCAAGACTTAAGAAATGATTTAAAAAATCATATCTGTGAGAGATGTTATCGAACATTTGAGCAACTTGTTGCTTTTTAGTTGCAGAGGAATCTTTGTAAGGTTTTACAATTTTTGACATTCGCAAATGTACCATATAGAGCAAATAAAAATTAAAATAATTAAAATTAATTTGTTCCGTTTAACGTTATTTGAATTATAAAAATACTTTCAATTCCAGAACAGGAAAAATACATGAGCAAATCAAAAGATTATCTTCTTGTACATAGAGCCAAAAAAAACCCTGCTTACTTCGCTCCCTTGTATGAAAAATATTTTGATCAAATCTTCATTTTTATCTTTAAAAAAACAAGAAATGAAGAATTAACAGGAGATTTAACATCCCAAGTCTTTCTAAAAGCACTTCTTAACATCAACAAATACGAGGATAGAGGGTATCCTTTCTCTTCCTGGCTCTATATGATTGCATCAAATGAGGTAAATTTGCATTATCGAAAAATTAAAAAAATCAATGAAATAGAAATTCAGGAAAAAGATGTTGTACATCTGCTAGATGAGTTTAAATCAATGAATACCATTGAACATCAAGAAAAGCTAATTGATGCTATGAATAAGTTAAGTGAAAAGGATACTGAAATAATTGATTTAAGGTATTTTGAAAAAAAATCGTTTAGAGAAATTGGAGAAATTTTACAAATAAGCCATGGTGCTGCTAAAATAAAGTTATACAGGTCTGTTGAAAAATTAAAAACACTGTTTAACAAATTATAAAGTGAGAAAATATAAAATAAATAGAGAGAAAAAAGCATTTAGGGTACCCAACAAGGATACTATTCATAAGTACAAGAATTTTAATAAAATTCAGGTCAATTACAATGATGTAGTAAAAAGAAATAGAATTCCGCTTTATAAAAATAAAAAGCTGTTTTTATTTATCCTTCTATTACTGCTAATTCTTTATACCATATTTAAAAGCTAATCATTCAATTATTTTGAATTCTGTTCTTCTATTTAATGAGTGTGCTTCTTCTTTGTCTATTTCAAGTGTCATTTGCGATATGGCTTCATCGGAATATATCAACTGCTGCTCACCATA
>JAZADZ010000084.1:0-7141 GCA_036123135.1 Bacteroidota bacterium
CAAATTTACGATTTCTTTTCGAGATAACGTAATTTTAACTCGTTTTATTTCGGGGTAATTATTGAATTCTTATTTTTTCTCCAATTTTTAAAATTTTTGAAGATTTAATTTCATTTAACTTACATATTTTATTGATAGATAACCCATATTTCAACGCTAAATCATAAAGTGTGTCCCCTTTCTTTATTGTATGATATCTTGCAGTAGAGGAGTAAACACTTCCATATTTTTTTGCATAGCTAAATGAATTTTTGTGAATAAATAAATTTTCCGATTGAAGACGATTTGTTTTAAAATCAAAAATAAGTTCAGGATCAATTGCATTCCCATAGAAACGAACCTCAAAATGAAGATGAGGTCCAGTGACCCTTCCTGAAGATCCACCTTTACCGATATATTCGCTTGCGCAAATTTGTTGATTAACGGAAACGTTTATTTTTTTTAAATGAGCATAGAACGTTTCAAGTCCATTGTAGTGTCGAATAATTACCAAATTCCCATATCCACCGTTATTGTATTTGGCATACCTAACAATCCCGTCAAATGCACAAAAGATTGAATCGCCATTATCAAATCCAAGATCTATTCCTTTATGAAAACGTTTCCCTCTTGGTCCAAATCTAGAGTTAGTTTTTCCTTTTAACGGAATACAAAATTTAGGGTGTTTTTTATCAATAACACAAAGCCAAATGCTATCTTTTAAAGTAGATAAATTATTATTCATTGTGTAGGGTTCATTATTGTTCCAAGAATGATAAAATTTATCTCCTAATTCTTTACGCATTAATTGATTTAGAGATTTATTTAATATACCATTAAAACTTAACATGTTGAGATATTCCCAGCTTTTATCGCTGTATACAACAACAGAGTCATTGTGTAACAAAATTGTGTCAATGATTTGTTTTTCTTGACTTTTAATACTCATTGAAAAAAACACAATCGATATAAATAACAGCTGTTTCATTTTTGATTTAAAGGTGTGAAAATATAATTGTGATAGCCTACTTTTTTTTCTTTAGTATAAATTATATTTCCTTGACTATCAATTGATTGACAAAAATAATTAAATGTTTTCATTAAAGTAAAAATATTTTCTTTTTCGTATGAAGAATTTGAAAATATACCATCACTTATTTCCATAAGTACAAGAGGTTTGTATCGACTTAGGGTTTCAGCCATTCCAGCTATTGCGTTGATTTCTGCTCCTTCAATATCTAGTTTAATAAGCTTTATTTTTGGTATTTTTTCATTTTTAAAGAAATCATCAATTCTAATTCCCCTAACTGTTTCTTTCAAACCTGATTCATTTGTATGCCGTAAAACGGAGGACATTCCTGAATTTTTTTTATTTGAAAGAAAAAGTTCAAGTTCAGTATTTTTATCAAAAACTGCTCCTTTGACAACCGTAATGTTTTTTAGTTTGTTGCGCTTAATATTATCATCTAATCTTCTTTTTATGTGCTCGACAGCTTCAAAAGCAAAAACTTTTCCATTATCTCCAACTAATTTTGACGCAACAAGTGAAAATCCTCCAATATTAGCTCCAATATCAAGAAAATAATCCCCTTTTTGAAGTGTTTTTTTTAAGAAATTAATACCGTTTTGGTCCGAATAGTCTAAGAAATAAATCTGTTGTTGAATCCAATCACATAAATCAACTTTTATTTTTAAAGTTGTATCGTAGGTGGTAATAGTGCTTATTTGATCAAAAGTATTGTTTGGATTAAAAACATATTTGTAGAGACCATAGTAATGTTTTCTTAGAGGTTTTATTTTGAAAATAAGTTTGAATAATAATGCAACAAGTTTCACAAATTCAAAATCGTTAATTTCATGTAAAATTAAGTTTAAATTCTAAATTCAGTTAAAGCCTGAAACAATCAATTAAGGATTTAAATAGAATTCCAATAATCTTCTTTGATTAAGTATTGATTTTGTTGTATAGATTGTATCTTTCTAGAAAAAAATGAAAGAATGAAAAATTTTCCGATTGCGCTAGTATTGTTTTTTTGTGTTTTGGTCCAAATACAAGGTCAAAAAACAATTAATCTATCAGAGGATCAAACCTCTTTTACTGTCCTTGAAAACCTAGCCGACAAAATAGTACTGCGAACAACTATTTCTGAAATAGATTTCCAACTTATTAAAAATAACTCTGAAAACTACTCTTCAATCCAACTTCCAGGATTTGTCACCAACCACATTAAAGGAAATCCTGATTTGCCCACATTCAATAAATTACTTGACATTCCATATGGGGCAACAGTTGATGTTAACATAGTTTCCTTTGAAGAAGAAGAGGTGGTTCTTTCAGCCAATCAGTTACATAAGATAGTACCTGCTCAACCTTCAATTTCAAAAGCTGATGATGCTTCTAGCATACCATTTTATTACAATGAGTCTGTATACAATACCAATGCTCTAATCGAACCCTCAATTGCAAAAGTTGTCCCTCTTGGAAAAATGAGAGGACATCAGCTTGGAAGACTTGAAATTTGCCCTTTTAAATACAACCCTGTTTCTGGAGCTCTAATAGTTTACTCAGACCTTGTAATAGAAATTATTTTTAATGGTGCCAATCATTCCAAAACCAAACGAATTCACGATAAACTCAGATCTTCACATTTCAATAATTCTTTTGCAAAACTTATCAATGCACAAAATTATTCCAACAAAGACATGCTAACCACATATCCTGTCAAATATGTTATTGTTGCTGATCCTGCATTTCAATCTGCTCTTCAACCCCTAATTGAGTGGAAACGTAAAAAAGGTTTTACAGTAATTGAAGCATACACCAATAATCCCTCTGTTGGAACAACAACGACATCAATTAAATCCTTCTTAGAAGGGTTATACAATGCTGGTACGGCAACAGATCCTGCACCTTCCTATCTTCTAATTGTCGGAGACATTGCTCAAGTTCCCTCTTTTAATGGAACTACAGGTAATCACGTTTCAGACCTGTACTATTGTGAATACGATGGAGGTGGTGATTTTTATCCTGAGCTTTATTATGGTAGATTTTCCGCAACTAATGTTGCCCAAGTTACTAGTATGGTAGACAAAACTATTGAATATGAAATGTATCAATTTCCTGATCCAAGTTTTTTAGAGCATGCTGTTATGATTTCTGGAGTTGATGCTTCTATGGCTCCAACCTATGGTAATGGTCAAATCAACTATGCAAACTCTTATTACACAAATCCTGCACACAACATTATTTCACACACTTATCTTTATCCAGCCTCTGCCAACAACGCTTCACAAATTATTCAAGATGCTAACAATGGCTCATGCTTTATTAATTATACAGCTCACGGATATTCAGCAGGCTGGGGAGATCCTTCATTTACATGCACGGATGTATACAACATGACCAACGACCATAAGCTTGCTCTAATGATTGGAAATTGTTGTCAGTCCAATAAATTTGACGATCCAGAATGTTTTGGTGAAGCTCTGCTTAGAGTCCAAAATAAAGGGGCGATTGGATACATAGGTGGTTCCAATAATACGTATTGGAATGAAGATTATTGGTGGGCTGTAGGAGCAGGGTCCATTTCAGTAAATCCAATTTATTCTGCTAATGAACTCGGAGTTTACGATAGAACATGGCACGACAACGGTGAAGCCCAATCCGAGTGGCACATTACAAATGCCCAGATGATGGTTGGAGGAAACCTCGCAGTAACACAAGCAGGAGGATCTGAAGCATATTATTATGAAATTTATCATTTAATGGGTGATCCATCCTTGATGAACTATTTTGGTGTTCCAAGCCCAATGAACGTAAGTCATATGTCTGCTGTTCCTGTTGGAACATCAACACTTACAGTTATGGCAGAGGAAAATGCCTATGTTGCAATTTCTATGAATGGTGTTTTACTTGATGCTAAATTAGTCGATGCTTCTGGAAGCGTCAACTTAAGTTTTCAAGCTTTCTCAACATTGGGATCTGCCGATTTGGTTGTTACCAAACAAAATAAGCAGCCTTACATTGGGACTGTTCAAGTTATCAATACCAATGCTCCATTTGTCGCATACGATAATCACCTTAATGTAGATGCAACAGGAAATAACGATGGTTTAGTTGACTACGGAGAACTCATCACAATGGATGTTACTCTTAGTAATTTTGGAATGATGAGTGCTTCAGGAGTTTCAGCCCAGCTTACTTGTTCTAATTCATCTGTAACGATCTTAGATGATATTGATTCTTGGGGAACTATTGCTTCTGGGTCCAGTGGACTTGTGACCAATGCATTTTCTGTAAACATTGCTGACGACATCGCTGATTTAGAGATTATCAATTACGAACTTACGGTGAATGACAACAATTCCAACTCTTGGACTTCGTATTTTTCAACTACTGCTCATGCCCCCGCACTTGAAATAGGTGAATTAACTATTGATGATGGTCAAGGCAACGGAAACGGCAGAATAGAGGCGGGTGAAACGGTAACTTTTCTTTTACCTTCAAATAACAATGGATCTAGTGATTGTTCTGGATTAATTGGTACTTTATCGTGTTCAAGTTCTTACGTAAGTATTTCTAATAATAGCGCATCTTTCGGTGCTCTTAGTGCGAATACACAAGATATTGGTTCATTTGAAGTTACAGTTGACCAATCCACTCCCTTTGGTGAACCTTTACTATTTACTTACACACTTGAAGATGGAGCCTACACAACAACAAATTCTTTCACTGAGGTTGCTGGTTTATTCTCAGAAGATTTTGAATCTGGTGATTACAGTCAGTTCAATTGGAATCCCATTTCATCTTATCCATGGACTGTAAATCAAAACGAAGTATATGAGGGATTGTTTTCTTCTGTCTCTGCAAATATTAATAATAATCAAACCTCTACTATGGAAATTGACATTGACGTTATCTCTCAGGGTGAAATCAGCTTTATGAAAAAGGTATCCTCGGAGTCGAATTATGATTTTTTGAAATTTTACATCGACGGTCAATTGCAAGGTGAATGGAGTGGGGAGATAGATTGGTCTGCAGAAACTTTTCCTGTTGGACAGGGACAGCACACCTTTAGCTGGGTGTATTACAAAGATGCTTCGGTTAGTGATGGTGCTGATGCTGCTTGGGTAGATTACATTCTATTCCCTCCAATGAACAGTACGCTAAACGTTGAAGAAAATCTGATGTATTCTGACTTATTAATTTATCCTAATCCTGCAAATACCATCATTTCAGTTGAATTTAATGCTGAATTTCAATCCAATGGAATGGTTTTTTTACATGACTCTAAAGGAAGACTTGTTCAGACTTCAAAAGAACACATTAAAAATGGAAATAATACCCTAACATTTAACGTTGGCGCCCTAGCTCAAGGAATGTATTTGATCACTATCTCTGATGGAATTAATGCTGTTTCAAGGCAACTTGTTGTTAAACGGTAGTGAATTTAAAGTTATTTTTTAGTTAACTCAAAATATTGCTTGTTAACATTTTAAAGTAGATATATTGTGTATTCTGTTTAGAATCAAACAGATTTAAATTGTAAGTTTATAGTATGAAATTTAAATTAGCTCTTTTTATAGGTCTTTTTTTAGTGTTTTCATCTAGCTACTCTCAGTCTTCAAAAATCAAGATTTCAGGTTCAGTTATTGATTCGCTATCCTCGGAGCTTTTGTATGGTGTAAATCTTCTTGTTGATGATTCTATTGGTGTTGTAACTGATTTTGATGGAAATTTTAGTTTAAGTGTTCCATCAAACAGTAAAAAATTAAGGGTGTCCTATGTTGGTTACGGAACTAAAATTATTCTACTTGAAGAGGGGACCAGCCAACAACTAAATATCGTCTTAAAAGAATCTCTTAACGAGTTGGATGTTGTAGTAGTTTCTGCTTCTAGATTCAAACAGAAATTAGAGGAAGTAACTGTTTCTGTAGACGTAATCAACGCTAGAATTATTGAAAGTAAAAATTGTGTTACACTTACAGATGTACTAAAAAATGCACCAGGAGTTCAGATAACTGATGGACAGCTTAACATTCGATCGGGTAGTGGTTGGAGCTATGGTGCAGGAAGTAGGGTATTGGTCATGATTGATGGAATGCCACTGCTTTCTGCTGATCAAGGCGAGGTGTTGTTTAATATGGTTCCTTTAGAAAACGTTGAGCAAGTTGAGATTATAAAGGGTGCTTCTTCTGCTTTGTATGGTTCATCGGCTTTAAATGGTATTGTTAATGTTCGCTCCAAAATGCCAGGAGCTAAGCCCGAAACGCACATAAGTTATTTTCATGGATTTTGGGATGCACCTAAAAACCCAAATATAAAATGGTGGGGTGATAGCACAAGATGGAAGAAAGGATTAAATTTTACTCACCTTAGAAAAATTGGCAAACTAGATCTCTCCATTTCTGGTTCACACTTTAATGACATGGGTTTTGTAAAAGAAGGAGTTAATGAGCAGACTAGGTTTGCGATTAATACGAGATATAATTTCAATAAAATTACCCTTGGATTGAATGCAAATTACATGTATAGAAGTAACGGCCAGTTTGTAATGTGGTCTTCTGATTCAACTGCTTACACACCACTTGAAGGAACTACCCTCGTTAATTTTGGAAGTAGATTTTACATTGATCCTTCGATCGTTTTTTTTGGTGAATACACCAAGCATACCCTTCGCAGTAGAATTCTTTCTAGAAATGTATATTACGACTATGAAGATTCCACTCTCATCAAATCACTGCTTACTTACAATGAATACCAGCATCAATTCAAAAAGAACAACACTTCCATCTCAAGTGGTTTAGTTGCAACAACATTTACTGGTGAGACAGGATCCTATGGTGGGAAATTAGAGGGAGTCAACTACAGCATTTATTCTCAATTAGATCAAAAACTAGGAGATTTCAATATTTCTGGTGGTGCTAGATATGAAATCTATGATTTAGACACTATTCGCATTTCAAGACCGGTTTTTAGAGGAGGATTGAATTATGAACTTATTGAAGGATTAAATTTTAGAACATCATTCGGTCAAGGGTTCCGTTTTCCTACGATTACTGAAATGTTCATGCAAGGTGACATTGGACCAATTAATCTTTACAGAAATCCAAACCTACAACCAGAGTCTGGTTGGACATCAGAACTTGGCGTCAAAAAAGC